>JAVLBA010000100.1:0-6871 GCA_031581485.1 Desulfurivibrionaceae bacterium
CTTTTATCAGGAACTCTGGCCCGCCACCTTCAGCGAGGGGCAGGGATTGACGCCCTTCAAAATAGGTGCTGAATACGCCCTCATTGCCATGATGCTCTGTGCCGCCCTGCTCTTTTATCAGAAAGCGCGCAGGGGTGGTGTGCCCTATGACGCCGCAGCTCTTTTTGTGGCCATGGGCATCACCATCCTCAGTGAACTGACCCTGACGCGCTATAGTGGTGTCTTTGACAGCTTCAATCTGCTTGGTCATTTCTATAAGGTTCTGGCCTATATTTTTATCTATAAAGCCATATTTGTCGTCCTGGTTCAGGGGCCTTTTCAGGAATTGCACAGGGCAATCAGGGCGCTGCAAGAGAGTGAGGCAGAAGTCAAACAGAGCAAAGAGTATTTCCGCATCATCATGGACAGCCTCGATGCCCTGGTTTATGTCGCGGATATGGAGAGCTATGAAATCCTCTTTGTGAACGCCTATGGTCAAAAACAGTGGGGGGATGTGGTTGGTAAAAGATGCTGGCAGGTATTGCAGGCCAACCAGACGGGTCCATGTCCCTTCTGTACCAATGACAAACTGGTGGACGGGGCGGGCAATCCCCTGGGGGTCCATGTCTGGGAATTCCAGAATACTGTGACGCAGCAATGGTATGAGTGCCGGGATCAGGCCATCCTGTGGCCGGATGGCCGGCTGGTGCGGTTGGAGATAGCCACGGACATAACCAGGCGCCATCAGGCCGAACTCCAGATGCGGCAGGCCCAGAAGATGGAGTCCATCGGCGCCCTGGCCGGCGGCATCGCCCACGATTTCAATAATATTCTCAGTGCCATTTCCGGGTATACGGAGCTGGCCATGATGCGGAAGAAAGAAGACATAGAGGCGCAGCGCCAAGATCTGCAGCAGGTCCGCCTGGCAGCGGCTCGGGCCGCAACCCTGGTCCGCCAGATTCTGACCTTCAGCCGCAGACAGCCGGAGGAGAGGAAAGCCGTGCAGATCTCCTTGATTATCAAGGAGGCCCTGAAGCTGCTGCGCGCCTCCATCCCCACCACCATCGAGATTCGTCAGCAAATTATTTCCCAGGCCATGGTCCTGGCGGATCCGGTCCAGATTCATCAACTGGTGATGAACCTGGCCACCAACGCCTATCAGGCTATGCAGGAGGAAGGGGGCGGGGTATTGGAGTTCACCTTGGAGGAGATTGTTGTTGATGGTGACGAGGAACTTGCCCCTGGCCCTTATGTGATGCTGACGGTAAGTGACACCGGCTGCGGCATGGAAAAAGCGATGATGACCAAAATATTTGAGCCCTATTATACCACCAAAGAGGTGGGCAAGGGCACCGGGCTGGGGCTGGCCGTGGTCCATGGCATTGTCAAAAGCCATAAGGGCAAGATCGAGGTCCACAGTGAGGTGGGACGAGGCACGACCTTTAAAGTCTTTCTGCCCATGGTGGTCAGTGAAGAAGCCATAGCAGAGATTGTCGATATGGTGCCGCCCATGGCCAAGGCCCATGAACGCATCATGGTGGTGGATGACGAAGAGGCCATTCGCGACCTGCTCAGTCAGTTTCTGAGTCAGGCCGGCTATGGGGTTGAGGTCTTTGCGGACGGGGTGCAGGCCTGGCAGGCCTTTAAGAGCAGACCGGATGGCTGGGATCTTCTTCTTACCGATCAGACCATGCCGAAAATGACCGGTGATCAATTGGTGGCCAAGGTCTTGTCCCTGCGGCCGGAGCTGCCCGTCATCATCTGTTCTGGGTACAGTCAGATACGCAGTGGCCAGCAGGCGAAAAAAGTGGGGGCAGCAGCTTTTTTGCAAAAACCCCTTGACAGAAACGTCCTCCTTACCCAGATTGCCAGGACCTTGGCGGCAAGAGCTGAGGAGGAAGATGACAAGCCCGGCCCATGAGAATCGAGAGCGGCAGGTCGATTTCTGAGGATGGGTCTGCTCTTACTTGCTTGAGCGGAACTGCGGTTAGGGATTGAAGCCGGTGAGTGTGGAAGATGCTATTGAGGAGGAAACAACAAAAAAACCTTCTGAATTCCAGAATATTCCTTCCAGGGCGTCATCAATAGATTGAAGACCCTTGCTGGTCATTTGGCTCACATGGGCGTTTGAGACATTTACAAATTTGCTGCCTTTTTTCGTGTTGGAAATAGTGTTGTTGACATAGCCTTCAATGTGAATATTTCCAGACACGTGGAAGACCTTTCTTTCGTAAGGGTTTTTCTTGAAACTTATGGTATTGGCAATATCTAATTTATGTTGATCGAGTATTTTTTCATCTTTGATTATTTCAGAAGGTTTATCAAAAGCAAAGAGTATATCTGCAACAGGAATTAGGTAATCTTTATAACTGCCAATGACGCACTTGTTTTTAAGGTCAGCTATGTTGACATCCCTTAAGAAAATCATTTCCTGATCGCCAAGGGTTTTCAGGCTGACCGGAAGCGTATTGTTTGCAGACCTTTCCAGGATATCACTTATCCTGTTACTGTTAATAGTGCCTCTTCCTTGGCGGAGAAAATTGATCTTCCCCTGTATGTAGTATTGATTACTTCCTGAATATATTACAATATTTCTTTCCGGGAGATCATCATATGAATCAGTCATAAAAAACTCCGTATTAGGGTAGGTGGACGATGCATTTTGCGGCAATGAGACAAACCCTTGCCGCCCCCTTTGCTCTTTCAGGTCAGTTCCAGGAGGCGGCTGACGGCCTCGTCGATCTTGGTGAGTTGGAGGCTGAATTCCGCCAGTTTGGCATTTTCCTTGGCAATGATCTCATCCGGGGCATTGGCCAGGAATTTTTCATTGCTGAGCTTGCCCCTGGTCTGGTTGGCCTGTTTCTCCAGTTTTTCCTTGTTTCGGGTGAGCTTGGCGACCTCTTTTTCCACATCGATAAGGCCCTTGAGGGGCACAAATATTTCAATATCCGCAAAGATATAACTGGCCGTGCCTTTGGGCACGGTGCCTGAGGCCCGGACATCCAGGTGAGCGGTGCGGGTGAGCCCCATGATGGAAGAAGCGTGGGTCTGCAGCCGCTGGCTTTTGATGGGATCCGGACAGATGGCAAAGGCCTCGATCTCGGTGGAGGGGTGGATCTGCATCTCGCTGCGGATATTGCGGATGCCGCCGATGACACCCATGATCAGGGCACCGCTCTCCTCGGCCTCGGTATCCTCCCAGGCCGGGTTGACCAGGGGAAAACTCTGGGTCATGAGAGTGGGGCGCACCCCGGGCAGAAAATGCCAGATCTCCTCGGTGACAAAGGGGGCTATGGGGTGCAGGAGTTTGACGACCGCCTCCAGGACGGTAAAGAGCACGCTCTGGGCCTCGCCCTTTTTGCCGGCGTCCTCTCCGTAGAGATCTGACTTGATCCATTCCAGGTACCAGTCGCAGAACTCATGCCAGATAAAGTGGTAGATGCTTGAGGCGGTGTCGTTGAAGCGGAAGCCGGCCAGGGAGTCATGCACTTCGCAGATGGTCTTATTGAGACGGCTTAAGATCCAGCGATGGGCCAGGGCCATGGAGGCGGGTTGGACATTGTGGGTGGCTGCCGCATCGCAGTCGTTGATATGCATGAGGCTGAAGCGGGCGGCATTCCAGATCTTATTGATGAAATGGCGGTAGCCCTCAATGCGCTCCTCGGAGAGCCTGATGTCGCGGCCTTGGGCGGCAAAGGCGGTCATGGTGAAGCGCAGGGCGTCGGTGCCGTATTCTTCCATCACCACCAGAGGGTCAATAACATTGCCGGTGGATTTGGACATCTTCTTGCCCTCCTTGTCCCTGACCAGGGCATGGAGGTAGACGTCTTTGAAAGGGACTTCGTCCAGGAAGTGGAGGCCCATCATCATCATCCGCGCCACCCAGAAGAAGAGGATGTCAAAGCTGGTGATGAGCACCGAGGTGGGGTAGAAGAATTTCAGCTCCTGGGTTTCCTCGGGCCAGCCCAGGGTGGAGAAGGGCCACAGGGCCGAGGAGAACCAGGTGTCCAGGACGTCGCTTTCCTGGGTCAGGCTGGTGGAGTGGCATTGGCTGCAGCCGGCCGGGGCTGTCTCCTCCACCATGAGATGGCCGCACTCGTCGCAGGTCCAGGCCGGGATCTGATGGCCCCACCAGATCTGGCGGGAGATGCACCAGTCGCGGATATTGTCCATCCAGGCGTAGAAGGTGTTGTCCCAGCTTTTGGGATGGATATTGATGCGGCCTTGACGCACCGCAGTCACGGCCGCATCAGCCAGGGGCCTGACAGAGACAAACCATTGCAGGGAGGTGGTGGGCTCCACCACGGTGTGACAGCGGTAGCAGTTGCCCACGGCATGGTCGTAATCCTCGATCATCTCGAGAAAGCCCTGGGCCTCCAGGTCTTTAACGATCTTGGTCCGGCAGGCAAAGCGGTCCAGGCCGCTATAGACGCCGGCCAGCTCGTTCATGGTGCCGGAGTTGTCCATCACCTTGATGACCTCCAGGTGGTGGCGGAGGCCTATTTCATAGTCGTCGCGGTCATGGGCCGGGGTGACCTTGAGGGCTCCGGTGCCGAATTCGCGCTGCACGTGGTGGTCAAAGACCACGGGGATGGTGCGGTCAGTCAGCGGCAGGCGGATGCCGATATCCTTGAGGTGGGCATAGCGGGGGTCGTCGGGATGGACGGCAACGCCGCTGTCGCCCAGCATGGTCTCGGGACGGGTGGTGGCCACCACCAGGTGGCCGGAGCCGTCGGCATAGGGATAGCGGATGTGGTAGAGCTTGCCCTTTTTCTCCTCATGCTCCACCTCGTCATCGGAGAGGGCGGTATGGCAGCGCGGGCACCAGTTGACGATATAATCACCCTTGTAGATCAGCCCTTCGTTAAAGAGGCGGACAAAGACGGTGCGCACCGCCTTGGAGAGGCCCTCGTCCATGGTGAATCGTTCGCGCTCCCAGTCGCAGGAGCAGCCCAGGCGCTTGAGCTGGTTGATGATGGTGCCGCCTTTTTCCTGCCGCCACTGCCAGACCCGTTCGATGAACTGGTCGCGACCCAGATCGTGGCGGCTCTTGTTTTCGGAGGCCAGCTGGCGCTCCACCACGTTCTGGGTGGCGATGCCGGCATGGTCGGTGCCCGGTATCCAGAGGGTGTTGCAGCCCATCATCCTCTTGTAGCGGATCAGGACGTCCTGCAGGGTGTTATTGAGGGCATGGCCAACGTGGAGGACACCGGTGACGTTGGGGGGGGGCATAACAATGGCGAAACTGTCGCGCTGCGGGTCCATGTGGGCGCTGAAGCTCTTCTCCTGCTGCCAGACAGCGTACCATTTCTTTTCGACTTCACTGAATTCGTAGGCCTTGGCCAGGGTTTCGGGGCTGCTGGTATCCATTTATTAAACGACGCTCCACGGTTTGGGAAAGAAAATTTGTGTATATAAATCAAGGGCATAACGATCGGTCATGCCGGCAATAAAGTCACAGACCCGCCGGTGCCGCGGCGTCTCATCGGGATAGTTGATCTCAACACCCCATACCTCTCCAGAGGGCAGCATAATGTCTTCCACCATGAAATATTCATAGAGTTCGCGGAGGATCTTCATGGCCTTTTTGAAGTCGTCATGGACCTGGTGGGAGCGGTAGACGTTGTCATAGAGAAAGAGGCGGAGAGCGGCAATGGCCGCCACTATCTCCGGGGTCATGGCCAGGCGGCCTTCAGCTGTTTCCTTGGTGCGCATCACCATATCCGTGACCATGGTGGAGATGCGCTGGGAATTTTTTTGACCCAGGATCTGTAAGATCTCTTTGAGCTCACCTTTGATCTCCAGAATACCGGCCCGGATGGCGTCATCAAGGTCATGGTTGACGTAGGCCAGGATATCGGCAATCCGGACCACCTGGCCTTCCAGGGAGTCGGGCAGAGCGGTGAAATCCGTGGGCAGGATGTCATTGAGCCCCTTGGAGTGGTGGACAATGCCGTTGCGCACCTCATGGGTCAGGTTGAGGCCGCGGCCCTTGTTTTCCAGATGGTCCACCACCCGCAGACTCTGTTCATAATGGCGGAAGCCGCCGGGATGAAGCTCGTTTAAAACCGATTCGCCGGCATGGCCAAAGGGGGTGTGGCCCAGATCATGGCCCAGGGCAATGGCCTCAATGAGATGTTCATTGAGGCGCAGGGCCACGCCGATGGTGCGGGCAATCTGGGAGACCTCCAAGGCATGGGTGAGCCTGGTGCGGTAATGGTCGCCGGTGGGGGCGAGGAAAACCTGGGTCTTATGGGTGAGGCGGCGAAAGGTCTTGGAGTGGATGATGCGGTCCCGGTCGCGCTGGAAGGGCAGGCGGATGGGGCATTCCTTTTCCGGATGGAAGCGGCCCTTGCTTTCCTTGTTGAGACAGGCATGGGGAGAGAGGCTGCGTGCTTCTCTCTCCAGCATTTCATGGCGTAGGGTAGGGGTCATGGTAGGTCACGGCTGGATAAAAAATGAAGAGACAGTGCTGCAGGTGACGCGATTCATGATCCCCATGGTGGACAAGGAACATGGAACCCACACAAAAACCGCAATAAGCCGAGAAAAGCAACTGAAAAAAATGCCCTTCGCTTAATGCGGTTTTTGCAACACACTTGCCGGTAAAGACCTGAAGGAAGAAGGCCCAGCCGGCAAAAACAAGAGCTTATTTGGCTTGAGAACCGACATGGGTGACGATCTCCGCCTTGCTCAGCTCGTTTAAGGCCGGATGATTCATGATCTTCTGGGGATCGCTGACACCGTTGATATTCACCACAACCAGGGTGCCGCGGCCCTTGCCCCACAGATCGTTGAAATCATACACAGCACCAACCACGGCCAATTCCCCGGCCTCCACCTTGTCCGCATAGAGTTCCAGGGCCTTGTTGACCTGAAAATCGACATTGCG
>JAVLBA010000101.1:0-6791 GCA_031581485.1 Desulfurivibrionaceae bacterium
CTACTGAAGAAGGCACTCCAAAAGAACAGTTAGGGACGCAGAAGCAGATCCGCCTCCTTATGGGCGGCGATAATGGAGTACATATTGGAGATGATGCCCACCCGGACCTGATCGTCCAGGGCGAAATGGCTGAGACAGACCCCGCAGGCGATAAATTGCACCCCCAGCTTTTCCAGTTCCCGGGCCTCGGCCAGCACGGGTGAGCCCCGAGCAATGAGCTTTACCGCGGAGTTTACCAGGGTGACATGGGTGATATCTTTGGCAAACTGGGCCAGGGTGTCAAAATAGGCGGCCATGAGACGAGTCCCCAGGCCGTCATCGCCTCGTCCCATGAACTCCGAGGAGATGTGGACGACGATGCGTTTACCGGCTACAGGCCGCGGACAGGCCACCGCCGGCGCCTCCCCTGCTGCCTCCCTGCCGCCCCGGGTGATGGCCAGGTGGAAGAGCCCGCCTCTCTGGGCAACGGTGACGGCGTGGCCCTGGCTTTCGGCAAAGCGCCTGACATTATCCCGGGCCGCTTCATTATCGACAATGACCAGAAGCTCCCCCTCTGCCGCAGCCGCCAGCATATCCCTGGTGCGGATAACCGGCTGCGGACAATTGAGCCCCTGGCAGTTCAAAACCTGTGTTGCCATACTCGTTCCTTTTTTAGCCCCCGGCCATGACACGGCACGTGCGTTAAAACCAGAAAGCAGGGGCGCTCTTCTTTTTTGCCTCCCCCATGAACCCTATTGATAGCGGCTGGCCTCCAAAAAAGACAATAGGTAATACCAATCCATCCCCACCCTGCTATTTGTTTTCCAGAAGCACCTTCTCCGCACCTCCCTCTCAGCGCAATCAGCGCCGCTCAATCCTTGCAGCAAAACCTGCTTCCTTCTTTGCTGTTGGGGGAAGAGATGGTATGGTACCTGAAAATAAGCACTTTTTTATCCTGCCTACCCAACAAAAGCCATGAAACCCAATTTAACCGATTATCTTCTCGACAAGGTCCTGCTTGGTGACGGCGCCATTGGCACCTATCTCTACAGCAAGGGACTGGAGCTGGGCAAAGATACCGAACGCTTCAATATCAGCGAACCAGACCTGATCTACTCCATCCACGAGGAGTATATCAGGGCCGGCAGTCAGCTCATTGAGACCAACACCTTTGGCGCCAATCGCTGCAAACTCGAAGAATCGGGTCTGGACAGCAAGCTCCGCGACATCAACCTCACCGGAGTGCAGCTGGCCAAGAGGGCTGCCGGCCCTGATATATATGTAGCCGGCTCCATCGGCCCCTCCGGCATGGAGTTCCCCCTCTCCACCGGCGAGACCAGCGCCGCGGTGCTGCAGGAAATCTTCCGCGAACAAATCGAGCTGCTCCTTGAAGGCGGTGTTGACCTCCTGCTCTTTGAGACCTTTACCCATCTTGAGGAGCTGATCCTGGCCATAAAAACGGCGCGGAGGGTAACGGACACGGCCATTGTCGCCCAGATGGCCTATCCCTCAGGAGGCAAGACCGCCGCCGGTATGGATGCCTTTACCTGCGGCGAGGCCGCCCTGGCCGCAGGTGCTGATGTGGTGGGTGGCAACTGCGGTCGGGGGGTCTCCTCCCTGCTCACCGCCATTGAACATCTCTCCCCTCTGCGCGACAAGGCCCCCTTGTCCGCCTTTCCCAACGCCGGCTTCCCGGAGATTGTCGGCCACCGCATGGTCTATCCAGCGGAACCAGCCTATATGGTAAAATCCCTGGCCGCCATGATCAAACTGGGGGCCAGGCTGGTGGGGGGCTGCTGTGGCACCACCCCTGCCCACATCCACGAGTTCCAGCAACACCTGAAGATAAAACGGCGGCCCCTGATTCGTGCCCCTGACATCCAGGGCGACAGCAGCCTCCAGGGCGTCGGCCAAAAAAGGGGCCAGACAAACGGGGCCCTGCTGGAAAACCTGCCGGGGGACCAGCTCCCCATCATTGTCGAGCTCGATCCGCCCACCCACCTGGCCGTAGACGGGGTCATTGAGGGGGCCAGGGTGCTGAAAGAAAGCGGGGCCAATGCCATCTCCCTGGGCGAGAATCCCCTGGCCATCCTGCGGGCCGACAACCTCTCCCTGGCCCACCTCATCCATGAGAAACTGGACATCCAGACCATCATCCACCTGACCTGCCGGGACCGCAACATCCTGGGCCTCCAGTCCCAGATCATGGGGGCCCATCTTTTAGGAATCAGCGGCATCCTGGCCATTACCGGCGACCCGGCCACCTCCAGTGACCAGCCCGGCACCAGCGGCGTCTTTGATCTCAAATCCTTTGGCCTGATCCGGATGATTGACCTCTTTAACCAGGGCCATAACCTGGCGGGCAAGGCCATGAAGGCCCAGACCCATTTCTCCATTGGCGGCGCCTTCTCCTTCCGGCCCTCCCGGCCCGAGGTGCAGATCAGGCGCCTGGAGCGCAAGGCGGAACTGGGCCTCAAATTCGTGATGACCCAGCCCATCTTTGACGCCGCAGAAATCGAACAGATGATGGAGGCGGTCAGCCATCTTGAACTGCTGGTCCTGCCCGGCATCTTTCCGCTGATCTCGGCGCGCAATGCCGACTTTCTCCATAACGAGGTGCCCGGCATTTCCATCCCTGAGGCCCTGCGCAAAAAACTCTGGCATTATGACAAAGTGGAAGATCAGCGCAAATGCGCCCTGGATTACACCAGACAGCTGATGAGTGATGTCTCTGCCTTTGTGGACGGCCTCTACCTGATAAGCCCCTTAAACAAGTGGGAGGTAACCGCCGAACTGACCAGAGAGATCCGTGCGGCCGGCTGGCAGGGCAGCGGCCGGGTGAAAAAATTTATAAAGCAGAAATAAGAAATAAGAAATAAGAAGAACAGCACCTCTCCGGTCACGGTGGCGGCGCCTTTTTCGTCTTATTTCTCAAATTATTACTTCTTATTTCTCGTCCTTCAGCCATCCCTGCAGAGCCTCAATAATCTTGCGGGCCTGGGCTGGGCTGGAGATATTAAATTTGGCCTTCTTCTGATACTCGCCGTTTCTTTTTTGATAACGCTGGATGCGATACAAATCGGCACCATAGGCCTCTTTTTTCTTGTCCCATTGCTGGTAACGGAAAAGAATGGTGGTCCAGGCTCCCTTGGAAAGGACAACCTTATCAATCTGCTTACAGGTCAGAATGCCATCCTCTTCCCAATCAATGCTCAATTCATCAATGGTTTCAGCCATTTTATTTCCTATCTACTTTTTTATCCTTCAAAGGCCCTGAAAAAAAAACACCGGCCTCTCATCGTAAAACCAGCCCCACCATACAAAATACCAATAAAAAAGCCAGGGCAAAATGCCCTGGCTTTTTTATTGGTTGGCAGCCACCTTTCTGCCGCTGGCAGAAGGGCGGCGAGAAGAGCCTTATTTACGCGCTGCGCCCTTTACCTTGCGGGGATCACCCTTATACCCCAGGGCCTGCCAGTCAAGACGACCCTCAGAGCCATGACAGTCATTGCACTTCAGGGCATCGCTCTTGGCCGTAACCATATGGTTAATGGACCAGTAGGTCTCGGTGGCGGTAAAGCCGTACTCACCGGAGTACTCAAGACCTGAGGCCCTCATACCCGCCTCGGCAGCCTTGTCCCAGTCAAAGTTGACCCAGAAGGCCTCCGGATCACCCTTGAAGCCGAAGACCTTGGGAGTGATCAAGTAGTTATTCTTGGCGTCATAGATCTGCTTGCCGGTATGGACCTTGAAAGGCATGATCTTGGCGTTCTTGTCGTTGATATCGCCCAGGGGGTAGTTGAGCTTGGTAACCTGGCTGGGATCTATCTTGTCGCCGAGCTGATAGACACCGGCAGTACCGTTGTACCAGCGGTACTCGGGAGTGACATTCTGCTCATAGGTGAAGCGGCCCTTCTTGGGGATATAGACCTTATGACCATCTTCATCCTTCTCCACTGCCTTACCCTGCTCGGCCTTGGACCAGTCCCAGCTCATCTTGGTGGCATACTTCTTGGCAAAGGTGGGGATATGGCAGGTCTGGCAGGCAACACTGGCCGTATGCTTGTTAATGATACCGCTCTTGTGCTCGCCGTCATGGCAGTTCTCACAATTCACCGGGGTGGTGCCCATAGGAGAGACAATAAGGGAATTACCGGCGATCTTATGCTCGCTGGTCTGATGACATTCCTGGCAGCTGAAGTTGTTACCCTCAACCGCCATATGGATATCAATATCCTTATCAGGGTTGAGCAGCGACATGTCGATATCGCCGTGCTTGACATTATTGCCGCCACCACCGTTGGCATGACAGGCCAGACAGTCGTCGCGCTGGGGCGTGCCGACATTCTGGGCAACCTTGACCAGGTCAACGGGGTTTTTATCATACTTTTTCTTACCGGTATAGCCGGGCGGCATGCCGGCCCCGGCAGGGGCGCCCGCCGCCTTCTTATACTCGCCGCTGGTGTCATGACAGACCAGACAGTCAACGCGGGACTCGTCGCTAAAATCAAAAGAGGCATCCTTCCAGCCGTAACCAACATGACAGCTGGTACAGCGCTCCCAGTTGCTCTTAATGGAAATACAGAAGTTATTCAGGACATTTCTCTTGCCGCGCTTCACCATCTTGCCGTCTATTTCCTGCTCCAGCTCCCAGGTCCAATGGCTGGTACCCATAACTTCTTTGGCGGCATCCTCATGACACTCAAGACATTTCTTGGTCACATCCATGGGGGTGGCAAAAGGGCCGGTGATGCTCTTATGGTCCTCATTGGCACTGACCAGAGATGCGCCGGCCAAAAGGGCCCAAGCCGCCGCAGACACAATCATACACTTTTTCATACTTCTCTCCTCAAATAGTTCATCCATCTTGAGCCGGCTGGCACGACTCAAATCCTTTTTCTTTCACTTACCGGATCTCTCCCTGGCCCGACCAGGCGCTCAGGGAATACCGGCACCAACGCTCGACTATAAAGAGCAAAGAACATGCCATCTCAGCAAGCCCCTGTTATGGGGCAGTTTTGCCCGAAACACCCTGTTCACAGTTAACAGAAAACCTTAACAGGATAACAATTGGCGTTAACCACTATTTAACAAGAGCATCCTGTTAACAACTGTTTTATAGTATTTTACTGAAATTTTAAAATCAAAAAGAAAGGAAAATACCATGACCCAGCATGCCCTTTTTGAAGAGTATTTTTGCGACAACTGGAAAGACGTTATTGACAAGATGACCGAGGGCTTGATGCTCGTTGACCCCACCGGCAAGATTCTTTTTGTCAATGCGGCCTTGGAAGGCCTGCTCCTCTACAGCCGGGGAGAACTGGTGGGCAAACGTTGCGACTTCCTGGAATGCGACGCCTGCTTCGAACATCGCCAAGAATACGGCAACAACTATTGCCCTCTTTTTCGCAAAGGTGATGTCCGCAATCTCAAATGCTCCTTTAAGCGCAAGGACGGTACCAAGGTCCATGTGCTCAAGAATGCCACCACTCTTACCGATGCCAGCGGCAAGATAGTGGCCGGCGTTGAGAATCTCACCGACATGACGGCCATTGTCACCCAGGCACAGGTGATCAGTGATCTGCGCCAACAGATCGACAGGGAAGATACCTTCCAAGGCATGATCGGCAAAAGCCAAGTTATGAGCCAGGTCTTTGCACTGATCAAAAATGCCGCCCTCTCCGAGGCGCCGGTGGTAATTTATGGCGAAAGCGGCACCGGCAAGGAACTGGTGACAAGCGCCATTCACACCTTGAGCACGAGACAGAACGCCCCCTTGATCAAGGTGAACTGTGCGGCTCTCAACGAAAATCTGCTGGAGAGCGAACTTTTCGGACACATCAAAGGCGCCTTTACCGGCGCTGACCGCTCCCGCATGGGCCGTTTTGAGGCGGCTGACCATGGTGTCATTTTTCTTGACGAAATCGGCGACCTGCCCCTGGCCACCCAGACCAAACTCCTGCGCGTCATTCAGGAACAGGAGATTGAAAGGGTGGGCGATCACCAGCCCATTGCCATTGATGTGCGGATCATTGCCGCCACCAACAAGGACCTGGGCAAACTCATGGCAGAGGAGAAATTTCGCGACGACCTCTACTACCGGATCGGCGTTATTCCCATCATCTTGCCGCCCCTGCGGGAACGCCAGGAAGATATCCCCCTGCTCATCGAAACCTTTCTCAACAGGGCCCGCCTGAAAACGGGTAAGAATATCACGGCAATGGACAAGGATGCCCTCAACCTCATGATTGCCTATGCATGGCCCGGCAACATCCGCGAACTGATCAATGTTATTGAGTATGCCTTTGTCATCTGTCCCTCCGGCGTCATCACCCCGGCCCATCTCCCCCACCATTTCACAGGCAGTGATGCCATGCCCATGGGTTCGGGCACCTTCAGCAAGGCCCAAAGCAGCGACCGGCGTCAACTCCTGCTGGACGCCCTGAAACAGACGGGCGGCAATAAATCAGAGGCGGCCCGCCTTCTGGGCATAAGCAGAGTGACCCTCTGGAAGCAACTGAAAAAACATGAGATCACGGTGAACAAGGCCATTGGCTCACCGCGCAAGCAGGGTCTGAGCCAGGCCTTGCAATGACAGCATGGCTCCTCAGACATTGCAGCGGACTACTCGACTGGTTCATGGTCTTTCTCTTTGTTGCGGCCCTGGTCTTGGGCTGTCAGGGCATGATCAACTTCCTGAAAGACCCAGATCAGCAAGATGGTGATGAAGAGGAGTAACAGCCCGTTGAAAAACTACTGCGCTCGAAGGTCTCTCTTTGTTCGCTATCTGCTGATGCGGCGTCAAAATTCGG
>JAVLBA010000102.1:0-6637 GCA_031581485.1 Desulfurivibrionaceae bacterium
CGCCCAAGCACCCGAGATGCCGCCACGACGCAGGAGATCGGAGTTTTGCGACGCCATCATAATTACTTCTTGGCAAAGGGGCAAGAGAAGAATAACTTTTCCCTTTATCTCCCAATACATACAGATGTGGTCAATGATGAACCGAAAACATACCCCGGATCATATCAGCGCCCTGCTCGGCGATATGATAAAGCGCCGCAAGTGGCAGGGTCGTTTTGAGCTCCATGAGGTCTTTGCCTTCTGGGAAAAGGCAGTGGGGAAGGAAATTGCCAAGCATGCTACCCCTGCCAAGTTCCGCGGCAAGGTGCTCTGGGTTGAGGTCTCTGATTCCATCTGGATGCAGCAGCTGCAGTTCTTGAAAATGACCCTGCTGGAAAAGATTAACAAGCAGTTCAAGGCGGTTGAAGTGGAGGATATCCGTTTCCAGCTGCGGCTCCCTGCTCAGGAGCGGCCCGAAGTTGCCCGGCCTCCTCTGCGTCAGGCCGGCGCGCCACCCACTGCTGAGGATGCCCGCCGCTTTGGGCAGGACCTGGAGCAGATCGACGACCCTGATCTCAAGGCCGCCATGGTCCGTTGCTGGCGCACCCTTTTTCCCTATAAGGACCAGGGATAGCCGTCGATGAGGGCTCTTTTCTTGTGCTCCTGCCGGGTCACCCCAGAGGGTGCCGGTCTCATTTCTCATTATTTTCTTCTCTGAATATAATGGTCAAAATTGACAAACTCGTAAAAGGTCTCGGCATGGCTAAGTAAAAATTTTGATATACAGGTAAGCGAACATCGTGAGACTCCGAGGAGTGGTGTATTTTTGTGACTGAGGCCATACTTATAGTATGCCGAAGGAGCAAAAATGCGCCACGACGCAGTAGATCGGACTTTTTACGACGCCATCAAAAAATAATGTTGACCAGGGAGAAACAGGCGGTTAAATTGTACCAAACGGTCAGTACATAAAAGGGGAGCGGCATGGCGCAGTTGAAAAAAGGGGAAAAGACCCGGGATCATATCTTGAAGACCAGCCGGGCCCTGCTGGTGGCCAATGGTTTTCACAACACCACTATCAGCGATATTATCAAGGCAACCGGGGTCAAGAAGGGCAACCTCTACTACCATTTCGCCAGCAAAGAGGATATCGGCCTGGCCGTGTTGGAGGATGCCAAGGAGGAGTTTTTCCACTTCCTGGCCCACTCCTTTCAGGGCGAGTCGGCGGCTGCCCGGGTAGTCCATTCCTGTCAGGCTATTTTTGCCGAGCAGAGGAATAATAATTTTGTCGGGGGCTGCCTTTTCGGCAATGCCGCTTTGGAGATGAGCGACAGCAGCCCCAATTTTTCCGTGGTTCTCCAGGATCTCTTTTGCCGCTGGGTGGCTGAAATTGACCACCACCTCTCTGCGAGCGGGGACGATTCTTCCCGGGCTTTTGGGCTGCCTTCGCCGCTGTTGGCCAAAACCATTGTGGCAATCGTTGAGGGGGCCATCATGATGTCCCGGGTAAGCAAGGAGCAGGCGGATCTGGACGACTGCCTGACCGTCATTGCGGCTCTGGTCGGCGAGTGAATTTTTTTCTCAGAAAAATGTACCGTTCGGTTGGTACAAAGGAGGCAACATGCGCGTTTTAGGTATTTCCGGCAGCCCGCGGCCGGGCAGGACCACAGATCGGTTGGTGCAGGAGGTTTTGGGGGCGGTAGGCCGGGAAACGGAATTTGTCTCTTTGGCAGGCAAAAAAATTGCGCCCTGCACGGCCTGTCTGGGCTGTGTGCGGGATAATGTTTGCAAGATCAAGGATGATATGGAGCCGCTGCGGGACAAGATTCTGGCGGCAGACGCCCTGGTGATCGGCGCCCCCAATTATTTTTCCGCCCTGAATGGCCTCAGCCATTGTTTTCTGGAACGCTTTTGCCAGTTCCGGCACCGGGATGGCAATTTACTGGCGGGTAAGTATGCGGTGATCGTCAGTACCGGCGGCATGGAGCCCGAGGTGCCCGCCGCCATGATCGAGCGGATGCTTCCCTATTATCAGATCCGGCATCTGGGCAGCGTGGCGGCTCAGGGGGCGGCCTCCTGCTTCACCTGCGGCCATGGGGAGAGCTGCAGCGCCGGGGCGGTGCGCATGCTCTATGGCGAAGGCGTACAGATAACAGAGGAGATCATCCCGGATCTGAGCAGGCAGCCGGACAAGATTGCGGCTGCAAGGAGTCTGGGCAGGAAGCTCGGGGAGATGATCAGCTCTGGTCTGACCAGAGTCTGAAACATCCCCAGGGCTGGGCAGGCAGGGAAATCCCTGCCTGTAAAAAAACTTTAGAAGAGGTGTGGCCATGAAAAAAAGTGTGATGATCTGTCTGTTATGGGTGCTGTCTATCGGTCTGATGGGCTGTGCCGGCCTGTCCGGGGGCAACCCGCGGTTTGCTCTTTCTGACCAGGATATCCTCCAGGATAAAAAGGGCGGCCAGATGTGGCAGCTGGAGAGAAGCAGGCGGGTCAATAGCTTTGAAGAAGCAGAGGCGTATGCTGCGCAGTTGACCCTGGGCGGCTATAATGATTGGCGGCTGCCCACCATCTATGAGCTCTATGACCTCAATTATCTCTTTGATCTCCATAAAAACGGCGATATCAGCCTGGACAGGGAAGGGAACTACTGGTCTGGAGAAAAAGATGGTGACGGCATGATCGGCGCCTGGGCCATCTCTGATCAGTGCGATCCTGAGCGGATGTATGAACCGGCAGAGGCCGGCTATGTCCGCGCCGTAAGGCCGTAGACGCCGCTGTTTCAGCAGAGGAACAATAAGCCCCCGCAGGCGGGGGCAAGGAGTGGGCCATGGGTAAGGGCAGGCATCTGAAGATGCGGGTTGTGACATTTTTTTTGATCATCCAGGTGGGTCTGGCGGGCCTGGCAACAGGGTGGGCCGCCGGCCAGGATATGACCGCCTTTTCTTTGCCGGGGATAGGTGACTCGCCGCTGCTTGTCAGCAGTGAAGACCATCAAGGCAAGGTTCTGCTGGTGAATTTCTGGGCCACCTGGTGTCCGCCCTGCCGGCGGGAGATCCCCTCCCTGGTTCGTCTGCAGGAGGAAAACAGGGATAGGGGCTTTACGGTGATCGGCATCTCCATGGACAAGAGCGACAAGGCCAAGGTGTCCGCCTTTGTCAAAAAGATCGGGGTCAATTATCCGGTGGCCCTGGGCAACAAGGAGGTTGCCGGAAGTTTCGGGGCCATGGGAACTATTCCGTCATCCTTTCTTGTTGATGCCGGCGGCAGGATAGTCAAGAAATATCCAGGCTATACAACCTATGAAAAGATGGCAAAAGATGTCGCCGAACTGCTGGAGTAAATCCGGCGGAGCATAAACGTTATTTTCAAATAAAAAAGGCCCGGGAGGAACTCCCCGGGCCTTTTTTATGGGTGCGGCATTACAGGGAGGGGGGCCTTGGGCGTTAAAAGGTCTTGTCTGAGTCGAGCAGCAGGGTCACCGGGCCGTCATTGATGAGCCGGACCTCCATCAGGGCCTGGAAGATGCCGGTGCCCACCCGGACTCCAAACCCTTCAACCTGGTTGATGAAAAAATCATAGAGCTGTTCGGCGTGTTCCGGGCCTGCGGCCTTGGAATAGGAGGGGCGCCGCCCTTTGCGGCAGTCGCCATAGAGGGTGAACTGGGAGACAATGAGGGCCTCCCCTTGAATGTCAAGCAGCGACAGATTCATTTTGTCATCATGGTCCGGGAAAATGCGCAGGTTAACGATCTTGTCGGCAAGATAGACGGCATCTTTCTCCGTGTCCTCCCGGGTAACGCCGAGGAAGATGACAACCCCTTTTTTGATGGCGCCGGTTACTTTACCGCCAACGGTCACAGAGCCTTCTTTAACAAGTTGGACAACAGCACGCATAATGGGCTTCCTGGTTATTGATGGTCCATCCGGCCTGATAAAAAAAGGGCCAGGGAGAGGGCCGTGATCACGGCGGTCTCGGCCCGCAGGGTGAGGGGGCCCAGGGAGACGGCGCTCATTTTTTCCTGGCAGCGGCTCACCTCAGCCGCTGAAAAGCCGCCCTCCGGACCAATGAAGAGGTGAAGCTCGGGCAGCCCGGGGGGCAGCATGATGTCGCCGGGCCCTGTTTTTTTCTCATCCTCCCAGAACAACAGAGAAGTGGCGCCAGCAGGCAGATTGTCGAGCTGCTTCTCCAAAGGAGACGTCTCTGCCATGGCCAGGGGCCAGTTGCGGCCGCATTGCTTGCAGGCCTCAAGGGAGATCTTCTGCCAGCGCTCTTTTTTCTGCTCCCTGGGGGGCCGGGCCTCGGTGAAGTCAGAAGTGAAGGGGTGCAGGGCGTGGACCCCGAGCTCGGTGGCCTTCTGGACAAGGAGCTCCATCTTCTTGCCCTTGAGCAGCCCCAGGTGGAGGTGCAGGCGGGGCCGGGGCGGCACGATTTGCCGGCTCGACTGGATGGTTACCGTGACCCTCTTCGTAAGGGCCGTGATGGTGGCCTGGTGTACCATGCCCTGGCCATCGAAAAGCTCAATGGTGTCCCCCTGTTTCAGGCGCAACACCCGCTGTATGTGATGGCACTCTTCTTTGCCCAGGTCGATGGTCAGCTGTCCCGGAGGCACGGGGTCGATGAGAAAGCGGCGCATAGGAGATCAGCTGAGAGGGTTCTGGCAAAAGAGCAGGGAGGTCCAATTCTCTTCTGATTTTTGGGTAACCAGCTGCAGGGCAGCGGCCTGGAAGCAGCGGCTGACTTTGTCCCCCTGCTCCCCCTGCAGTATGCCGGCCAGGATGAGATGGCCGCCTGGTGCCATTTTCCGTACCAGCTCCGGGCACAGTGTGGTGAGGACATCGGCCGTGATGTTGGCAATGACCAGGTCATATTGACCCTCCAGCTCGGCGAGGTCACGCTCAGAACAGAGGATGCGGTCCGTGGCCCCGTTTTGGGCAATATTGTCCCGGGCCGCCACCACAGCGTCTATATCGTTATCAATGGCCATGACCTGCTCGGCCCCCAGTTTGGCCGCGGCAATGGCCAGGATGCCGGTGCCGGTGCCCACATCAAGCACCTGCCTTGGCCGCGTCGAGGCAGAGGCAAAGAGCTGGTCAATGAGGGTAAGGGCCAGGCGGGTGGAGCTGTGGAGGCCGGTGCCAAAGGCCATGCCCGGATCAATCTCGATGACGATCTCGCTGGCGCCGGGGTGGTACGCCTCCCAGGTGGGCTTCACCGTGATGGTGGGGGTGATCCTGCTTGGTTTATAGTTGGCCTTCCAGTTTTCAGCCCAGTTCTCTTCAACGATGGTGGTCAGGGTGAGCTCTACGGGGTCTGCCAGCTTCTCGTTCAGGAGGGCAATAAAGGCATCAAGTTCCTGGCGGCTCTGCAGGTAGGCCTCGTTTTTCTCCAGGTAGCCGATGACGGTTACCTGGTTCTCCTTGCCCAAGAGCTGCACGCCGTTGCCGGTGATGTGGGTCAAATGATGGCTGACATAATCAACCGATTCCTCAGGAACCGTGATGTCAATCTGCAGCCAGTGGCGGGGCAGGCGATGGGAAAATGAAGTTGGCATATGGGTAGGCACAGGGTAGATGAAGCTGGACGCGCTCTTTATTGTCTGCTTCTATTATATGATAAAAGTGATTATGCAACACTGGGGCTACTTTAGACGAAAAAGAATTTTCGTCAAGAAAGCAGCGTCATTCAAGGACAAAGAGAAGGAAAATATGGATAAAACAGCTCTGGAGAGCCTTTTACAGCACGTCAAGTCCGGGACCTGCTCGGTGGAGGAGGCCTCAAAACAGCTTATGCGGCTCAGCAGTGACCCCCTGGGCTATGCCTGCCTGGATCACCACCGTTGCCTGCGCACCGGCAGGCCTGAGGTTGTGTATGGCGAGAACAAGAGCGGGGCGCAGATCTGCGGCATCATGAGGTCCATGCTGGAGCGGCCGGGAGTTGTCATGGCCACCCGGGTTGACGCGGAAAAGGGGCGGGAGGTGGAGGACGCAATCGCCGAGGTCCGCTATTTCCCGGAGGCGAACATGCTGGTGGCCCGCCCCCCTGAGGAGGGGGAGCTCAGGAAGGAAGGGGTGGTGGCGGTGGTCAGCGCCGGCACCAGCGATATGGGTGTAGCCGAAGAGGCCCGGGTGACGGCCTGGTGTCTGGGCAACAGGGTGGACTCCATCTATGACGTGGGGGTGGCCGGTATCCATCGCCTCTATGCCTGTCTCGACAGGCTCCAGGAGGCGCGTGTCCTGGTGGTGGTGGCGGGTATGGAAGGGGCCCTGCCCAGCGTGGTGGCCGGGCTGGTGGCCACGCCGGTAATCGCGGTGCCCACCAGCGTGGGGTACGGCACTGGTCTGGGCGGCCTGGCCGCCCTGCTGGGCATGCTCAACAGCTGCTCTCCGGGAATTGCCGTGGTCAATATTGATAATGGTTTTGGCGCCGCCTGTGTGGCAGATGCTATTAATAGATAAGGCTGGCTGCTGCCCACGGCCCGGCCGATTATCCGGGCCCCAAAAAGGCAAATTTAATAGAGGAATAACTGCTTGTTTTACCGGTGCAATAATTGCAAAATCCATTTATGTCGACACGGGTGTCAAAAAAACCTTTGACAAGGCAGGTGGGTTAAATTAGGTTGTCGCTCTCTGCAGCGGGAGGAGCCAGCAACACGGCG
>JAVLBA010000103.1:0-6522 GCA_031581485.1 Desulfurivibrionaceae bacterium
CTTTTCTTCGGGATAGTTGGTGATCACCACCTTCAGGGGATGGAGAACGGCCAGCCGCCGCGGGGCAATGTCGTTGAGATCGTCGCGAACCGCCTTTTCCAGGATCCCCATGTCGATGCGGCTCTCCCTTTTGGCCACCCCGATTTCAGCGCAGAATCTGCGGATGGAGGCCGGGGTGTAGCCTCGCCGCCTGAGGCCTGAGATGGTCAGCATGCGCGGGTCGTCCCAGCCGTTGACCAGCTTCTCATCCACCATCTGCATGAGCTTGCGTTTGCTCATCACCGTGAAGTTGAGGTTCAGTCGGGCAAACTCGATCTGCCGGGGATGGCAGGGGGGCTGCAGGGTGTCCAGGAACCAGTCATAGAGGGGGCGGTGGTCGGCGAACTCCAGGGTGCAGAGGGAGTGGGTGACCTTCTCCATGGCGTCGGAGAGAGAGTGGGTGAAATCATACATGGGATAGATGCACCACCTATCGCCGGTGCGGTGATGGGAAACCTTGCGGATGCGGTAGATAATCGGGTCGCGCATATTGATGTTGGGCGATGCCATGTCGATCTTGGCCCGCAGCACATAGGCTCCATCGCTGAATTCGCCCTTTTTCATGCCTTCCAGCAGGGCGAGATTCTCTGTGACGCTGCGCTCCCGGTGGGGGCTGTTTTTGCCGGGCTCCTTCAGGGTGCCCCGGTAGGCGCGCATCTCCTCGGCGGTCAGGCTGCAGACATAGGCCTTGCCCATGGTGACCAGCTGCACGGCATAGTCGTAGAGCGCCTCAAAATAGTCGGAGGCGTAAAAGAGATTTTCCCCCCAGTCAAAGCCCAGCCACTTGACATCGGCCTTGATCGCCTCGGTGTATTCCACGCTCTCCTTCTCCGGGTTGGTGTCATCAAAACGCATATGACAGACCCCCTGCGGATATTCCTGGGCCAGGCCGAAGTTGAGGCAGATGGACTTGGCATGGCCGATATGGAGATAGCCGTTGGGCTCAGGAGGGAAACGGGTAACCAGACGACCGTCATTCTTGCCGGCGGCCAGATCCTGAGCCACAATGGTGCGGATAAAGTCAAGATTGCTTGTGTCAATTTCGGACATGGTATTTATTTCTGTAGTCAGTGGTCAGGAATGAATAATCAGCGCACCAGGCGGCGCGCTCTGCTTCAAGGCCAGCCGGCGGCGGCCTTCAAATCTGTTATGGGAAAAAGAGATTTACCGTTCTACTCGGCAAACCACTTGCCCGTCTCCCGCAGGCGGCGGACCACAGTCTCTTTGCCAAGGTGCTCAAAGACCTCAAACATGGAGGGCCCCTTGATTTGACCGGTCAACACCGCCCTGCAGCCGTTAATGGGAATGCCGGGCTTGGTCTCTTTTTCTTCGGCAAAGTCCCGGGCCACCTTTTCCGTCTCTTCGGCCGTGAAATTGGGGAGGGCCGCCATTCTGTCGGCCAGCTCCGGCAACCATTCCTTGAGTTGCGGATGTTTGCGGAGATTTTTCTTTAAGGCCTGAGGGCACATCTCAAAATCATCGGCAAACCAGGCCCTGCCCTGGGTGACAAAATCCTTCAGGGTGTAGAAGCGTTCGCGGGTCATGTCCAGGGTCTTCAAAAACCACTCCTTCTGTTCCCCCTCATAGGCCGCCTGCCAGATGCCGGCCGCTTCCAGTTCCTTTTTGACCAGACGGGCCAGCTCTTCAAGGTCCATGGTGCGCAGGTAATGGGCATTGATGGTGAGAAGTTTGGGGTCGGTGATGAATTTCGGGTCATCCTTCTTGTAATTAAAGATGGCGTTTGATTTGTTGATGCGGTCCAGGCTGAAGGCGGCCAGCAATTCTTCTTTGGAAAAGATTTCCCGGTCATCCCCGGCAGACCAGCCCAGCAGACAGAGAAAATTGACCATGGCCCAGGGCAGAAAGCCGTTGTCGCGATACCATTGCACGGAGACGATTTCGCCATGGCTGCGTTTGGAGATCTTGGCCCGTTTGGTGTCCAGGGTCAGCGGCATGTGGGCAAAGATGGGGACCGGCGCGCCCAGGGCCTCATAGAGAAGGATCTGCCGGTTGGTGTTGTCCTTGTGATCCTGGCCGCGGATAATATGGGAGATGCGGTCGCGGATATCATCCACCACGTTGCACAAAAGATAGAGGGGCTGGCTGTTGGAACGGACAATGACAAAGTCGGAGATCTCACTATACTGCTGTTCGATGCGGCCCAGAACCTGGTCGTCATAGCCCACGCTTCCCTGGCGCTCAGGAACCTTGAAACGGACCACGGAGGGGGTACCTGTTGCCTCAAGGGCGGCAATCTCCTCAGGGGTCAGGTGGCGGCAGGAGCCGTCATAGCGCACCTCCTGCTTGGCGGCCATGGCAGCCTCTCTTTTGCTGTCAAGCGCCTCCTTGGTGCAGAAACATTTATAGGCCTTGCCGGTATCAAGCAGCTTCTGGGCTGCTGCCTGGTGATCAGCGGTAAAATCTGTCTGGAAATAGGGACCTTCGTCCCAGTCAATCCCCAGCCAGTTGAGACCGTCAATAATCCCCTGGATGGATTCCTTGGTGGAGCGGCCGGTGTCGGTGTCCTCAATGCGCAGGATGAGCTTGCCGTTGTGCTGCCGGGCATAAAGCCAGTTTAAAATAGCGGTACGTGCTCCGCCGATATGGAGATAGCCGGTGGGGCTGGGTGGAAAGCGTACTCTTACTTCGTTGGCCATAATAGGTATCCTTAAAATTATTGCATATATCAGACGGCTCACGCCTGGTGCGGCCTGATTTTAAAATATCATTTTTTGACACTCTGTCATAAAGAGTTTGCCGTCAAAATACAATCAAAGAAGAGCTGGCTGCCCACAAAAAGAAGGTGACCAGGATAAGAGGGGGATTCTTCCTCCGATCTTTCTCTTTGAGAAAGGAGTGAGACTGGGCAGACAGCACGATTTAATGGCTATGAAAAGGCACGGATGCGAAAAAATAAAAACCAAGAGTGGCGCAATAACAAAAAAATACTTATAATAAAAATCAGAACTTAATCAAATTGTATCGGAGGGGCATTATGGCTATGGATGGCGCAACTATTACCACTGGTTTGGATAATAATAGACCCCAGAGCTTAGACAGCGGCACGAGTATCAAGAGCCCTGGTCGGGATAATGAAATGAGCCGGGCTGGTCAGGCCAGTGAAGAGGGGCCGGCTGTTGTGGCCACTTTTTCCGCAGCCGCCCTGGAGACATCCCGCGCCACTTCCGAGACCACCCAGGCAGCGGATAACAATCGCCTGGAGTCAGAGGCGGAACGTGATGAGCCGCAGCCGCTGCCGCCACCGAAACCACTCTCTGGCCATTCCCGCTCCAATATAGATCTCATTGTCTAGTCTGAAAAAGCCCCGCCCGCCCCTTTGTAAGGGGCGCCTGGTGTCGCGGCTAAAATCCCAGCTCTTTCAGAGTCCTGCTGTTTCTTGACCAATCCTTCACCACCTTCACCCAGAGCTTGAGCAACACTTTGGTGCCGAGCAATTCCTCCATATCTTTTCTGGCCTCGCGGCCGATGCGGGCCAGCATCTTTCCCTGTTTGCCGATGATAATCCCCTTCTGTGAGCTCCGTTCCAGCTGGATGGTGGCATGGATCACCACCATCTCCTTGGTTTCCTTGAAGCTGTCAATCACCACTGCCGTGGAGTAGGGAACCTCCTGATGGGTGAGGGTGAAGATTTTTTCCCTGATCAGCTCACTGACAATAAAACGTTCCGTGACATCAGTGGGGATATCAATGGGATAGACGCGGGGACGCACGGGCAGCAGCTTCAGAAGCTCGGCAATGAGCCGGTCACAGCCATTGGCCTTCAGGGCGGAAATGGGCAGCATGGCCTGAAAGGGAAAGAGGGCGCTGTAGGCCTCCAGGATGGGGAAAAGCTTTTCCTTGGCAATGGTGTCGATCTTGTTGATCAACAGTATGACCGGCTTGTCTGTTTTTTCCAGAACCTCCCTGGCGTTGCTGAGTCGTTCAGGCAGGGGATAGGTGACATCGATCATAAAGACGATGACTTCCACGTCATGGAGAGAGTCCAGGGCTACCTTTACCATCTCTTTATTGAGCGGCGAGTCGGCCTGATGGATACCTGGGGTGTCCAGAAGGATAATCTGGTACGCATCATCATTGATAATGCCCATGATCCGGTTGCGGGTAGTCTGGGCCTTGGGGGAGACAATGGATATCTTCTGTCCCAGCAGGGTGTTGAGCAGGGTGGACTTGCCCACATTGGGCGGTCCCACCAGGGCAACTACCCCGGTTTTGATCTTTTCTTCAAGGCTATTCATGGGTGGATTCACAGTGACAAAGGGGGAGATAGTTGGTACATCCTGGTTTCTTGGGTCAAAATACCATGTGCTGTCATCTCCCGCAAGCGTGCGGTTGAGCTCGGGTTTGCCGGGACACCACGGGCATTAAAAAAAAGCTGAAAGCAGGGAAAACGTGCTGGGAAAAATTATTGAATATGTCGAGCAGGGTAAGTTTATCTGCGCCCTGGTCCTGGAAGAGGAAGGGAAGCGTCTGCGGGTCATTACCCAAAATGGCCGGGAAATGAAGGTGCCCCAGGCCCGGGTCGTGCATCTTGCCGATAGGAGTTTCGCGGCCCACAGCCGCGAGGACATCATGGCCCTGCTCCAGGAAACAGCGACCCGCCGCCAGGCCATGATGGCCCCTATTGATCTCCAGGAGATTTGGGAGCTGGCCGTGGAAGAGGCCCAATCCTCCTTTTCCCCCCGTTTTCTGACTGAACTGGTCTTTGCCGAGGGGGCCACGGATGATCATGTTGCCGCCTTTTTGCGCGCGGTCTTTGCCGACAGGTTCTATTTTAAATACAAGGAAGGCAAGGTGCAGGTCCATTCCCGGGAGGTGGTGGAGCAGCTCCAGGGCATGGCCCGCAAGGAAGAGGAAAAAGAGGAGCTCCTGGAAAAGGGTGCACGTGGCCTCCGGGCCATCTATGAGGGAGAGAGTGGCTTTGACTGGCCGGAGCGCCGGCGCTGTCTGGAGATGGTGGAGGAGTTCTATCTCCACGGCAATGACGCCCAGGAGGCGGCAACCAGCCGCGAGCTTCTGAAAAGGGCCAACCTGGGCCGGCCTCATGATCCCTATCATCTCCTGG
The DNA here is from genome assembly GCA_031581485.1 of Desulfurivibrionaceae bacterium. Classification (GTDB taxonomy): domain Bacteria; phylum Desulfobacterota; class Desulfobulbia; order Desulfobulbales; family SURF-16; genus BM506. The sequence goes on from JAVLBA010000103.1 coordinate 5,123, forward strand.
TCAGGGCCGGTGTCTGGCACAAGGATGAGAATATCCCCCTGCTCAAATCGGATCTGCCCACTGATTTTTCAGAGGCAGAAGAAGCGGCAGCTCTGGCTGTTCAGGAGCAGCGCCTTGATTTCTTTGATGCAGGGCGCCTGGATCTGCGCGATAAACCCCTGCTCACCATTGACGCGGTCTCCACCGGCGACCTGGATGATGCCCTCCATCTGGAAAAGAAGGGCGATAATTTTGTGGTGGGTATCCATATCGCGGATGTCAGTCATTATGTCCGGCCCGGCGATCTGCTTTTTGATACGGCCCGGGAGCGGGCGACATCCACTTATATGGCGGACCGGCAGATCTCCATGCTGCCCCACAGCCTGTCGGAAAACGGCTGCAGCCTCATCGCCGGTGTTGACCGGCCGGCCATCTCCACCCTGGTGGAATTGACTCCCGATGGGGAGGTGGTGCACTCCCGGATTGTGCGCAGCGTGGTCCATGTCAAGCGGCGGCTCAGTTATGATGAGGCCCTGGCCATGGCGGAGCAGCAGAGCGATGAGGAGATTGTCATTCTCACCGACCTCAGCCAGAAGCTCCTGCAGCGGCGGGTGGCCGGCGGTGCCGTGGTTATGCCTGTTCCCGATGTCCAGATCCGGGTTGGGGAGAGGGTGGAGGTGACTTTGGCCGATTCCGCCAGCCTCGCCCGTAATCTGGTGGCCGAATTTATGGTGCTGGCCAATGTCCTGGGGGCGCAATATGTCTCAAGCCGGATGGAGCCCGGCCTCTACCGCAGCCAGGATCCACCCCGCAAGCGTCTTTTTGAAGGGCTGCAGCGGGATCTCTTCCTCAATTTTCGGCAGCGCCGCTGCCTCTCCCGCGGCCATCTTCTCACCATGGCCAAGTCCCACAGCGGGGTGGGGGCGGACTGCTATACCACGGTTACCTCCCCCATCCGCCGCTTCCTGGATCTGGTCATGCAGCATCAGTTGGTCGGTATCATCAGCCGCACGGGCACGCCTTTTACCGAAAAAGACTGCAAGGGTTTTGTGGGCAATATTCTGCACGGGGTGGCCCGGGCCAACAAAGTGAGAATACAGCGCCATCGCTACTGGCTGCTCCGGTATCTTGAGGAAAGTGTGGGGGTGGGAAATTATATGCCCGCTCTGGTCCTGGATGTGCAGGCCCGGCGGGTGCAGGTGGTACTCACGGATATCCTCCTGGAAGGAGATCTGCCCCTCCATCCGGGAGGTCGGATCCAGGCCGGGGACATGGTCAGCGTCAAACTGACCAAGGTCAGTGCCCTGGATAATAATTTTCTTCTGGATTGGTAGTGCAGTGTGTCACTTAAAGTTTCGTATATTTATACAACTCTGCCTTTAACCACAAAAACATTCTTTTTAATACCCCCTTGAGGGGTA
>JAVLBA010000104.1:0-6453 GCA_031581485.1 Desulfurivibrionaceae bacterium
CCAGTTTTTTCAGGTCAGCCAGAGGTCCCTTGTGGATGGTGACCAGATCGTCCTCGGCGGTGAGGGCGCCACGACGGCTGTTTCTGGCCTGCTGGGAGTCGCTGGCCCCGGCCATCATTGCCGTGCCGGTGAGCAGGATGATCTGACAGGAGGCACATCTGTCAATATCGGCCCGATATTCATCCCGGCACTCAGGGCAATATTTCAAATCAGCTTCGTATCTCATATTTTTTCTCACTTGGCGCAACAGCAGTTCACATGGCTTTTAAGCAGAAAGCCACCCGCGAAAGAGGCTGTGCGCCTGGTAATTATCCAGTTTCTGTTAGAGGATATAGCGGCTCAAGTCCTGATCCTCTGATATATCGGCCAGTTGTTTCTTGACATAGTCGGCAGTGACCACGAATTTCTCACCCGGCATATCAGGGGCGGCAAAGGAAAGCTCCTCAAGCAACCGCTCCAGGATGGTATGGAGCCTGCGGGCCCCGATATTCTCGGTACTCTCGTTGACGTCAGCCGCCATGCGGGCCATGGCCCGGATGGCGTCCTCAGCAAACTCCAGCTCGACCCCCTCGGTGGCCAGCAACGCCACATACTGCTTGATCAGGGCATTCTCCGGCTCCGTGAGAATGCGGTAAAACTCCTCCTCGCCCAGGGCGTCCAGCTCCACCCGGACCGGAAAGCGGCCCTGCAGTTCCGGCACCAGATCAGAAGGTTTGCTGACATGAAAGGCACCGCTGGCAATAAAGAGGATATGGTCCGTCTTGACCATGCCGTGTTTGGTGGCCACAGTGGAACCCTCGACAATGGGGAGCAGATCTCGCTGCACCCCTTCCCGGGACACCTCACCGGCCGACGAGGCACCACTGCGGGAGGTGATCTTGTCGATCTCATCCAGGAAGATAATGCCGGTCTGCTCAACGCGCTGCAGGGCCAGACGGGTCACCTTTTCCATATCAATGAGTTTCTCCGCCTCCTGTTTCTCAAGAAGGGGCAGGGCCGCCTGCACCGCCATCTTGCGACGCTCACTCTTTTTGGGAAAGAGTTTGGAAACCATATCCTTCATGGAGGAGCCCATATCATCCATGGGGCCGGAGGAGAAAACCTCCATCATGGGCATGGCCGGAGGGGCCTGCTCAATATCCATCTCCACCTCGCGCTCATCAAGTCTGCCCTCCTCCAGCATGACCCGGAACTTGGCGCGGGTGGGAGAGGCGGCCGGATCAAGGGGATCAACGTCGGCAGACTTGGGCGGCGGCGGTACCAGGAGATCGAGAAGCCGTTCACGGGCCATCTCCCTGGCCTTGAGCTGCACTGCCTCCTCCTCCTCTTCCTTGACCAGGGCAATGGCAAGTTCGGCCAGATCGCGGATCATCGACTCCACGTCCCGGCCCACATAGCCCACCTCCGTGAATTTGGTGGCCTCTACCTTCAAAAAGGGGGAGCGGTCGAGCTGGGCCAGGCGGCGGGCAATTTCCGTCTTGCCGACGCCGGTGGGGCCGATCATGATGATATTTTTGGGGGCAATCTCGTCCCGCAGGGGCAGGGGCACCTGCTGGCGCCGCCAGCGGTTGCGCAGGGCCACAGCCACAAAACGCTTGGCATCACCCTGGCCGATAATGAACTTATCGAGACTGACTACAATTTCCTGGGGGGTCAATGCTTTCGTTTTCTGAATCATATCTTTTCCACCACGATTTTGGTGTTGGTAAACACGCATATAGAAGCAGCGATCTCCATGGCCGCCCGGCAGATTTCCTGGGCATCAAGATCACTGTGTTTAATCAAGGCCTTGGCCGCGGCCTGGGCATAGGCCCCGCCGGAACCAATGGCCAGAATACCGTCATCAGACTCGATAACATCGCCGGTGCCGGTGAGCAGCAGAGAATAGTCCGAATCAGCGGCAATAAGCATGGCTTCCAGGCGGCGCAGCATCTTGTCCGTTCGCCAATCCTTGGCAAGCTCCACAGAGGCCCGCATCAGGTTGCCGTTATATTGTTCCAGTTTCTGCTCGAGCTTGTCAAAAAGGGTGAAGGCGTCCGCTGTGGCGCCGGCAAAACCGGTGACCACCTTATCGTGGAAAAGACGGCGCACCTTGCGGGCCTCATGCTTCATCACGGTATTGCCAAGGGAGACCTGACCGTCACCGGCCATGGCCACTTCGCCCTGATGGCGCACACAGATAATGGTTGTGGCGCGTATTATGGGTTTTTCCATTTTTTTTCCAAGAAGTTTAGAAGTTATATATCGTTTTCAAGATGGTCTCAGGCTTTGGGGTGCGCCTTGTCGTAGACCGCCATGAGATGGTCCACCGTCAAATGGGTGTATTTCTGGGTCGTGGAAAGACTGGCATGGCCCAGCAGCTCTTGCACCACCCGCAGATCAGCACCCATTTCCAGGAGATGGGTGGCAAAGGAGTGACGCAGGGCGTGGGGGGTTACCGCAGCCATGATGCCGGCCCGCAGGGCATAACCCTGAACCATCCTCTCCACTGATCTTGTGGTGAGCCGGCCGCCGCGATTATTAAGAAAAAGAGCGTACTCATCCACTTTTTTACCCTGCTGGCGCTTCTTGCCGAGGAGCTGCAATCGGCTCTCCAGATAGCGGTTTACCGCATCCAGGGCCTGAGACCCCACCGGGATGAGCCTCTCCTTTTTTCCCTTGCCGACTACCCTAACCATTCCGGCCTCGAAATCAACCTGTTCCAGGTTAAGATTGACAATTTCCGCCACCCGCATGCCCGTGGAATAGAGCAGCTCTAAAAGGGCGGTATCCCGGTGCTGAAATTGATCCTGCGGTCCGGGTTCTTCCAGAAGGCTGAAGACTTCGTCGACACTGAGAAAAACCGGGATATGTTTGCCGAGCTTGGGCATGGAAACAGAGGCGGTGGGGTCAACAGCAAGCACCCCCTGGCGGAGAAGATAGCGAAAAAAAGTGCGCAGGGCGGAGATCTTGCGGGCCACCGAATTGGCCTTATTCTTGCCGTTCAGGTAAAAAACCCAGGCCCTGATATCTTTGGTCTCCAGGCCGGCCGGTTTCTTGTCGCCCACAAAGGCGGTGAATTCAACGATATCGCGCTGATAATTATCCACGGTATGCAGGGAATAGCCCTTCTCCACCTTGAGCCAGGAAAGAAAAAGGCCAAGATAGGTATCATTATTATTTTGCGTCAAAAGGGTTCCTCTTCAGCCTCCTGAGGGCAGAAAATCTTCTCTGCCCAGTGATGACAACTACCACAGCCGCAATTTTTTTTAAACCGTTGCCAGGTAAAGCTTATTCATTTATCATGGCAGGCTTTGTCAGACAATCAATAAAGAAGATACTCCTATGGCCAAAAAAACCTTTGAAGATGCCCTGAAAAAGCTTGATGAGATCACCCAAGACCTGGAAAGCGGCGACCTGAGCCTTGAGGCCAGCCTGAAGAAATTCGAAGAGGGAATCCAGCTTGCCCGGTTCTGCAACAGCAAGCTTGATGAATGCCAGCAGCGGGTCTCTCTTCTCCTTGAAAAAAACGGCTCTCTCACCGAGTCCCCCTTTGAAGAGAGCAGCAATGGATCTTAAGATCTATCTTCAGGAAAAAAGGCTTCTTGTTGAGCAGACTCTCCAGGAGATCATGCTCAAACCGGAGGGACTCCTTGCTGACCATATCAAGGCCATGTCCTACTCCCTCTTTGCCGGCGGCAAACGGGTGCGTCCCATCCTCTGCATGGCTGCCGCCGAAAGCCTGGGTGCCCCTCCCCCCGGTCTGCTGCCGGTGGCCGCCAGCCTGGAGTTTATCCATACCTACTCCCTGATCCATGACGACCTGCCGGCCATGGATAATGACGACCTGAGGCGCGGCAAACCCACAAGTCATATCGTCCACGGTGAGGCGCAGGCTATCCTGGCCGGCGACGGCCTGCTGACCATGGCCTTTGAAATTTTGAGCAGTCCCGAATTGGGCAGCACCATCGGTGCGGAAAAACAGATCCGGCTCATCCATATCCTGGCCAACGCAGCCGGTCCCCAGGGTATGGTGGGGGGGCAGGCCATTGATATTGCCGCCGAAGGTAAAGAGCTCGACTTTGCCACCCTGCGCGCCCTGCACTGCTGCAAAACAGGGGCGCTGATCACGGCCGCCGTCCAGATGGGGGCCGTGCTCGGCAATGCCGGCCCCGGCCAATTCCAGGCCTTCACCGACTACGGCCGGCAGGTGGGACTTGCCTTCCAGATTGTTGATGATTTATTAAATGTGGAGGGCACCACCGAACAGCTGGGCAAAAAAGCCGGTTCAGACGCCGAGCTGGAAAAAGCAACCTACCCCGCCTTTTTCGGGCTGGAAGAAACCAGGCAGAAGGCCCAGGCCGCCATTGCCGCCGCCATCACCGCCCTGGACTCCCTGGACCAGAAAGCTGATCCCCTCCGGGAGATCGCCAACTATATCTATTATCGTAAACGCTAGGCTACGAGGCCCCTGTTTTGACCATCTCTTCCCCACTTCTAGAAAAAATTGATTCACCCGAGGACCTTCGCCGGCTCGCCATCAGCGACCTCGACCTTCTTGCCGAAGAGATCCGGGCAAAAATCATTGAGACGGTTTCCCATACCGGCGGCCATCTGGCACCCTGCCTAGGGGTTGTCGAGCTTACCCTGGCCCTCCATTATGTCTTTAACACCCCGGCTGACAAGCTGATCTGGGACGTGGGTCATCAGGCCTATGCCCACAAGCTGATCACCGGGCGCCGGGACCAGTTTCATACCATCCGCCAATATAAGGGCATCAGCGGTTTTCCCAAGCGGGCGGAAAGCCCCTATGACGCCTTTGATACCGGTCACAGCTCCACCTCTATCTCAGCCAGCCTGGGGATCAGCCTGGCCAAGCATCTCAAGGGCGACACGGCCAAAACAATTGCCGTTATCGGTGACGGCTCCATGACCGGCGGCATGGCCTTTGAAGCCCTCAATCAGGCCGGCCACCTTGGCAAAAACCTCATTGTTATCCTCAATGACAATGAAATGTCCATCTCCCCCAATGTAGGGGCCCTTTCCAGCTTCCTGAGCCGCAAATTGACCGGCAAGACCATGGTCCGCTTCAAAAAGGAAATGGAGCATTTTCTTAAAGGATTCCATGGCGTTGGCGACAATATCCTCCAGGTGCTCAAAAAAAGCGAGGAGAGCCTCAAGGGTTTCTTCACCCCAGGCATGCTCTTTGAGGCCCTGAAATTCGAGTATATCGGCCCCATCAACGGCCACGACACAGATGGACTCATCGAGACCCTGACCAATGTCCGCGACCTCCATGACGGCCCGATACTGGTTCATGTCCTCACCACCAAGGGTAAGGGATATGCACCGGCCGAGAAAAATCCCGGCTCCTATCACGGGGTGGGTCCCTTTGACAAGACATCCGGCAAGGCGCTGGCCACCAATCCCACCCCCGTCTCCTATACCCAGGTTTTTGGCGACACCCTGGTGGAGATTGCCGAGCAGGATCCCCGGGTGGTGGCCATCACCGCGGCCATGCCGGCCGGCACCGGCCTCACCCGGTTTGCCCACCTCCTGCCGCAACGCTTCTTTGACGTGGGTATTGCCGAACAACATGCCGTGACCTTTGCCGCCGGCCTGGCCACAGAGGGACTCCTGCCAGTGGTGGCCATCTACTCCACCTTTTTCCAGCGGGCCCTGGATCAGATCATTCATGATGTCTGCCTGCCCAATCTGCCGGTGACTTTTGCCATTGACCGGGGTGGGGTGGTGGGGGATGACGGCCCCACCCACCATGGCGTCTTTGATCTCTGCTTCTTCCGTTTTATTCCCAACATGGTCCTCATGGCCCCCAAGGATGAGGCGGAACTGCAGAACATGCTCTACACCTCCATTTTTCTGCCCGGCCCTTCAGCGGTGAGATACAGCCGGGGACATGGCGAGGGTGTGCCCCTGCACAACGAGTTGACCAAAATCCCCTACGGCAAGGGCGAACTTCTGCGGGAAGGCAGCGACATTCTGCTCCTGCCCATCGGCAACCGGGTCTCTCCTGCCCTGCAAGCGGCCGAGGGCCTTGAAAAACTCGGGATCAGCGCCGCGGTGATCAACCCCCGCTTTGTCACCCCCATTGACGGCGATCTCATCTGTCACTGGGCCCGGGCCACCGGCAGGGTCATCACCATTGAGGATAATGTCAAGAAAGGGGGCTTTGGCAGTGCCGTCCTGGAGCTCTTTGCCCGCCGTGGCCTCTACCATATCCAAACCACCCTTCTCGGCTTCCCCGACAAATTCGTTGAACATGCCCCCCAGGAAACCCTCTGGCATCTCGGCAAGGTGGACAGCCCTGCCATCATGAGCAGCGCCCTGGAGCTAGTCAACGCCCGGAAATAGGGTACCTGCGCAAGCAGTTACAACTCTAGTACTCCGTAAAACTTAAATGTACGTGTAGAATTTCGTTATTGCATACGAACCACAAAGACACGAAGGCACAAA
>JAVLBA010000105.1:0-6438 GCA_031581485.1 Desulfurivibrionaceae bacterium
GCCTGACTATCAGGCGTGCCAAGTGGGCTACCACACCTTTCAGCATGCCCTGGATGTCACCCTGGCGGCCATTCGCATGGCTGCCGGCTGGAACAAACTCAATCCCCAGACCCCTCTTGCCCCGGAACATATCGAGGCACTTCTCTGCAGCGGCCTCTTTCATGATGCAGGCTACATCAAGGACAAGGATGACCAGGAAGGATCCGGGGGCAAATATACCTTTGACCACACGGACCGCAGCAAGGAAATAGCCCGCCGCTACCTGAGCCGGCAAAACAAGCCTCCAGAGATGATCCATCTCGTTGAACTGATTATCGAAGTCACTGATTTCGGGAAAGAACCTGACCTTACGGTTTTCACCTCCCCTGAACAGGCCCTGGTGGCCAGGATGGTGGCCTCTGCCGATCTCATGGCCCAGATGGCGGATATTGACTATATGACCCGCCTCCATGATCTTCATGATGAGTTTCTGGAGGGCTATGCCTTTGTGGGCCGGGAAAAACTGCAAGAAAAGGGCATTCGTATCTTTGACTCTTTTGAGGAACTCCTCAAGGAGACCGTCTCTTTTTACGAAAAGATCATTCTCCCCCGGCTGGCCTCTCTCGGCCGCATGGACAAGTACCTCATCGCCTTTTTCGGTGAGGGCCGCAACCCCTATCTGGAAAACATCATTGCCAACCTCTCCGCCCAGATGCAGGCCGGCCAGGTTAAATGGCAGAAGCTGGGAGAAATCCTTCAGGAGCTGGGCCTGGTCTCTGAAGAGGTTATCCATGAGGCCCTCCTGCGCCAGCAAAACCAAAAGAGCAAGGCACCCTCCCCGCTTCCTGAGGCCAACGGGGATCAGCTTCGCGAGCGCCTCTTTCAGTGGGCGGAGGCCACCAGCAAATCTCAGCAGCTGGGGGATGTGCTCATGGAGATGAAGGCTGTGGAGCCCTCCACCCTGCGCCACGGCCTTCTGGCCCAGCTTCTGCCCCCCCGGCTTTTAAACAAGTTGAGTCGTAACGAGCTGATTTTTTTAGTAAACACCTCCCTGCTTGTCCAAAACAGTCAAAACGCACCCTGGGTCTTCAAGCAGATCCTGGAGATGATCAACGAACAGATGGAGTGCAAGACCTGCTCTTTGTTTCTTGCTGATCAGCATGCCCACCGCCTGGTTATGGCGCTGCAGGTCGGCACTCTTGACAGAAAAATCAAACAGGGCTTTGATATAGACAAGGGGCTGATCGGCTGGGTATTTTCACACGGGCGAAGCGCCTATCTTGCAAAAGGTATGCTCATCGATCAATATGAGGTTGCCCAGGCCATCCCCATCTCAGAAGAGGTGGATTCGCTGCTTGCCATTCCGGTCTATATAAAGGGGGAACTGGTCGGCGTTATGGAACTTGCCGAAAAAACAAACGGTTCCTTTTCCAGCCACGATGCAGATATCATGACCGTGGTCACCAATATCCTGGCCAGTCTTCTCCTGTTAATCAGTCAAACCATCACCCCGCCCCAGAAAGGGTGATCACCAAAACCGCCTACCCTTGTCCGGCCGGCAACCATCCCTCTGGCCCAACCTCTTCTTTTTGATTTATATCTATGAAATTATGTCGTTTTACCGCATTAATCTTTTTTGTTCTCTTTCTCCTTTCTCCCCCTGTGGCCCAGGCCGCCCACGGTGTCTCCCTTGATGGGGTCTTGAAATATCCAGCTGATTTTCCTCATTTTGACTATGTCTCTCCCGAGGCCAAAAAAGGGGGCGATCTCGTTCTCCATGCCCTGGGCAGTTTTGACAAATTCAACCCCTACACCCTGAAAGGCGCGGCACCGGACGGCATGAGCGAGCTGGTCTTCGAGACCCTGACCATCAGCAGCATGGACGAGACATTCGCCCGCTACGGCCTGATTGCCAAAGACATGGAGCTCGCGGCCGACAAAAAATCGATCCTCATCACTCTTGATCCCCGGGCCCGTTTTTCCGACGGGACGCCCCTGACCACCGAAGACGTCAAATTTTCCCTGGAGACCTTGAAAGGCAGTGAGGCCCACCCCTTCTTTGCCTCCTACTACCAGGACATCAGCCACGCCGAGATCATCTCCCCCGGCCAGGTCCGTTTTCACTTTGGCCGCCCCAACCGGGAAATCCATATGATTGCCTGTGAACTTCCCATTTTTTCCAAGAAATTTTACAGCGCCCACCCTTTCAATGAACAGGGACTGGTGCCGCCCATTGCCTCAGGTCCTTATGTGGTGGCCAAATTTGTAAACGGCAAGAGTGTCACTTATAAGCGTAACCCCGATTACTGGGGCAATGACCATCCTGTCCGCCGCGGCATGTTCAATTTCGACACCATTACCTTTAAATTTTTCAAAGATCAGATCGTTTCGGTGGAGGCCTTCAAGGCCGGCGAGTTCGACTTCATGTCCGTCAATATTGCCAAGCAATGGGCCCGTGACATGAAAGGCGGCAAATTCGAAACCGGCGCCATCCAGAAAAAATATCTGCACCATAAGCTCAATGCCGGCATGCAGGGCTTTGTCTTCAACACCAGGCGCCCCCTCTTTGCCGATCCCCGGGTCCGTGAGGCCCTGGGCCTGGCTTTTGATTTCCACTGGACCAACAACAGCCTCTTCTTTGGCCAGTATGAACAAAGCTACAGCTACTTCAGCAACTCCATCTATGCCGCCCCCGGGCTGCCCTCTTCGGCAGAACTGGCCCTTCTCCTGCCCTTCAAGGAGCAGTTGCCCCCGGCGGTGTTCAGCAACCCCTTGACCCCGGTATCCACCGCCAAAAAAGGGGCGTTGCGCCGTAATCTGCTGCAGGCCAAAACACTCCTGAACCAGGCAGGCTGGCATTATGTCGATGGCGCCCTGCGCAATGGCCGGGGTGAGCCCTTTATCTTTGAAATTATGCTCGCCTCCCCCTCTTTTGAAAGGGTGATGGCGCCCTACGTCAAAAATCTGGAGAAACTGGGGATTGAGGCCTCCTACAGGACCATTGATGTTGCCCTCTATATCCGCAATATGCGTACCTTTGACTATGACATGACCGTCTACGTCTTTGGTCAGTCCCAGTCACCGGGCAATGAGCAGCGGGACATGTGGAGCAGCAATGCGGCCCACCAGGATGGTTCCCGCAACTATGCCGGGGTGCGCAGCGAGGTGGTGGACGCCCTGGTGGATGCAATCATCTACGCCACCAGTCAGGAAGATTTGATCACTGCCTGTCGTGCCTTGGACAGAGTTTTATGGTACGGATATTATGTGGTGCCCAACTGGTTTAGCCCGGCCCACCGGGTGGTCTACTGGGACAAGTTCAAGCGCCCTGAAAAAGAACCCCTCTACTATACCCCCTTTGAGGCCCTGATGACCTGGTGGCTTAAATAACCCTCTTTTTTTCCTCCCCAACTTGAGGCTGCAGTCTAATCCATGTTGAGTTATATCCTCCGCCGTCTTCTTCTGATGATTCCCACCCTGTTCGGGATCATGCTTATCACTTTCACCATCACCCAGTTTGTGCCGGGTGGCCCGGTGGAGAGGATGATCGCCAATCTCGAATCAGGCGGTGGCAAAGGCGGGGAGGTGGCCCACTCCACCAGCACCCTCTATCGCGGCAACAAGGGGCTGGACAAAGAGCAGCTGGAGGAGATCAAAAAACTCTACGGCTTTGACAAGCCGGCCCACATCCGCTTTATCACCATGATGAAGAACTACCTGCTCCTTGATTTCGGGGAGAGCTACTATCATCACCAGAGCGTCACCTCGCTGGTGATTTCCAAGCTGCCGGTCTCCATATCTCTGGGCCTCTGGTCCTTTGTCATTGTCTACGGCATCTGCATCCCCCTGGGCATCAAAAAGGCGGTGCGGGACGGCTCCCGCTTTGATTTCATCTCCTCGACAATCATCCTGGTGGGCTATGCCATCCCCGGCTTTGTCCTGGCCATTGTGCTCATCGTCCTGTTTGGCGGCGGCAGCTTCTGGAACTTCTTCCCCCTGCGCGGCCTGGTCTCCGACAATTTCAGTCAGCTCCCCCTCTTCCATAAGATCCTAGACTATCTCTGGCATATGGCCCTGCCCATCACCTCCATGGCGGTTTCCAGCCTGGCCGTGATGACCATGCTCACCAAAAACTGCTTTTTAGAAGAGATCCGCAAACAATATGTAGTTACGGCCCAGGCCAAGGGGCTCAGTGAAAACCAGGTCCTCTACGGCCATATCTTCAGAAACGGCATTATCCCGCTGATCACCGGCTTCCCCGGCGCCTTTATCATGTCCTTTTTCACCGGCAGCCTGCTCATTGAGACCATTTTTTCCCTGGACGGCATGGGGCTTCTGGCTTACGAATCGATCTTGAACCGTGATTACCCGGTGGTGCTGGGCACCCTCTTTCTCTTTACCATCCTCGGTCTGATCGCCCGCCTGCTCTCTGATTTGAGTTATGTGGTGGTTGATCCCCGCATCACCTTTGAGACCACCAGCGGCTGAGGCAAGAGAAAATGACTATCAATCAATTACGCTGGCAGAAATTCAAGGCCAACCGGAGGGGCTATTTCAGCCTCATCCTCTTTGCCATTCTCTTTGTGGCCAGTATGGGCGCCGAGCTCCTCAGCAATGACAAGCCGTTTCTGGTGCGCTATGAGGGCAGCTATTACCTGCCCTTTTTTCACGATTATCCGGAGACCACCTTTGGCGGCGATTTCGCGACGCCCACTGATTATCGGGATCCCTATATCCTGGAAAAGATCACCAGCGGTGCCAATTTCGCCCTATTCCCCCCTAATCCCCATAATTACAAATCAATAAATCAGGAACTCACCGTGCCGGTCCCCTCCCCCCCCAGCCCCCAGAACCTGCTGGGCACCGATGACCGCGGCAGGGATGTCCTGGCCCGCCTGCTCTACGGTTTCCGGATCTCCATTCTCTTTGGCCTGGCCCTGACCGTTACCGGCACCCTTTTCGGCATTGTGGTGGGTGCCCTGCAGGGCTATTTCGGGGGCCGCATCGATCTCCTGGGCCAGCGCTTCATCGAGATCTGGAGCGCCATGCCCGAGCTCTATCTGCTCATCATCTTTGCCTCCATTTTCAAGCCGAGTATATGGATGCTGCTGATCCTGCTCTCCCTCTTCGGCTGGATGGGCCTCTCCGATTATGTGCGGGCCGAATTCCTCAAGGGCCGCAATCTCGATTATGTCCTGGCCGCCCGGGCCCTGGGTGTGGGCAACCTTACCATCATGTCCCGTCACCTCCTGCCCAACGGCATGACCCCGGTGATCACCTTTCTGCCCTTCCGGATGTCCGGGGCCATTATCGCCCTCACCAGCCTTGATTTCCTGGGGCTGGGGGTGCCGCCGCCTTCTCCCAGCCTGGGCGAGCTGCTGGCCCAGGGTAAGGCCAATATCGATGCCTGGTGGATCTCCCTCACCACCTTTGGCGTCCTGGTGGTGAGCCTGGTTCTTCTCATCTTTATCGGTGAGGCCCTGCGCCAGGCCTTTGATCCGAGGAAGGCCTGACATGCTGACCATCAACAATCTCTCCGGTGGCTTTGTAGCCCAGAAGGTCTTCAGCCAGGTTCTCCATGATATCAATCTGGATATCCGCCCCCAGGAAACCGTGGCCCTGGTGGGCGAATCGGGCTCCGGCAAGTCGGTGCTCGCCCACTCCATCCTGCAGCTTCACGACAAGGAGCAATACCGGGCAAGCGGTGAAATCCTCTTCCACGACCAGAATCTCCTGGCCTGTAGTGATCCGGAGATCAGGGCCATTCGCGGCAACCGGATCAGCATGATCTTTCAGGAGCCCATGACCTCCCTTAATCCGGTCTATCCCATTGGCAGGCAGCTCATGGAACCCCTGCTCATCCACCGGGGCATGACCAGACAGGAGGCCCACAAAGAGGCCTTAAAGCTCCTTGATCAGACCGGCATCCAGAACGGTCCCCGGAAAATGGCGGATTATCCGCATCAGCTCTCCGGCGGCCAGAGACAAAGGGTGATGATCTCCATGGCCCTGGCCTGCCGTCCGGAACTGCTCATCGCCGATGAGCCCACCACGGCCCTTGATGTCACCATCCAGGCCCAGATCCTTCTGCTTCTCCAGGAACTGCAGGAGCAGTATCAGATGGCCATTCTCCTGATCAGCCACGATCTGAATATGGTCCGGAAAGTGGCCCAGCGCGTCTCCATCATGAAGGCGGGCCGGATCGTTGAGTATGGCGAGACCGGGAAGATTTTTTCAGAACCCAAACACGAATATACCCGTCACCTGCTCGCCTCTGTTCCCCATGGTGAACAGGTGGCCCGCCTGGACAGGCCGCCTTTGCTCACCCTCAAGAACATGCGCTGCGCCTTCCCCATCAAGAAAGGCTTTTTCAAACGGCAAGTCGGAGAGATAGTTGCTGTTGATGATGTAAGCCTTACGGTCCGGGAAGGCACCACCTACGGCATTGTCGGGGAGTCG
>JAVLBA010000106.1:0-6323 GCA_031581485.1 Desulfurivibrionaceae bacterium
CTCAGGCTGTCATTCATGTCCACGCTCGGCGTATTCCAGTTCACTACGCTGCCGATTTCATTATTAAACCCCATAGCGTTTCCTCCCTCTATTCGTGGTTAATTATATGCTGAGTTTGACGATATTAAAACATCCCATAGGGCTATTTCGCCAAACGAGTTCAGAGAAAAATTCGTTCAGATTGATTCAACGGTGAGTGGGCGCGTTTTTCGCCACCCACTTCCCCATATCCCTTTTTTTGAGATGTCTGGTGTCCTGTGTTTACAGGCGTCTGCCACCCTGCTCCTTTAGCTTGCCAGAAAGGTCTGCTTTGTCAATTAACTTCAGCGCAAGGCGCACCTAATCCGTCTTCGGTCCCGGGGACGACCATAAGATGAACATGGTTACTCATCAAGCAGTATGACCAGGCCTGAACCTTACAGCGGTTGCACCAGTCAGCCATTAAATAAGGCTTCCAGGCGCCGATTGCCGCGCTGGGTTATATGGCGGGAAATATTGGGCACAACCACTCTTGCGATGCGTGCCATAGCTGAAAATCACTTTGACAATCAATTGGTGTCAATAATGGAGCATGGTGTCTCCATACCTCCAACTTATTATTTTAGCGTTATTATTGTCGACTGGCAAGGGCCGAAAAACACTGCTTATCGGACACATCGTGCCGCAGCTAAAAAGTTTACGAAAGATAGAAAATTACATAACGTAAAATAATGAGTTATCTCAAAGCGGGAATTACTGACTTGACATGAAAAAGGGGAGCTGCGCAGCATGGATTATGTATCAGTTGCTTTTGGGGAGAAAGAGGGAGTGAGAAGTGCATACGAGTGTCTGTCCAGAAAGAGGTCATTGCTGGGCAGACACAAACTAATCTCAAGCTCTAAGGAGAAGAACCATGAGCACCATAGGAGAAAGTTTTCAGACCGCAGATTGGCAGAACGAAAAGCACGTCCCCGTTCTTGATTGCCCCGATTCCGTGGGCGCCGGTGAGCCCTTTGCCGTGGAGATTGCCATTGGCAAAGAGATCGCCCATCCCAACACCACCGAACATCATATCCGCTGGATCCAGCTCTACTTCCGGCCCGAGGGCGGCAAATCCGTCTATCAGGTCGGCCACTATGAGTTTTCCGGTCATGGCGAGTCCCCGCAAGGGGCCAACGAAGGGCCGGTCTACACCCACCATGGTGTGACGACCACCGTCTCTCTGAAGAGTCCCGGCACCCTCATTGCCACTTCACTGTGTAATATCCACGGCCTCTGGGAGTCGAGCAGGGAAATTTCAGTAGCCTAACATCGCCGCCTTTCGGGGCGGTATTTTTCTTTACACATTAACAACAAGGTTGAGTTATGGAAAACGGACGTTTGCCACGTTTCGCTGTTATTTTCCTTTTGTTCGCTGTTGCCTGTGTCTGGATGTTTACTGCGGCTGACGGTCGTGCCACCACCCCGTCCTTGCCCCAGGGGGAATTTATCGCCACCAGCAAATGGCTGAAGGCCCATGTTGATGATGCCAATGTCCTGCTGGTTGATGTGCGACAGATCGAGCAAAAGAAGATGAAGGAAGGCAAGGCCCTCTTTATCCCCGGGGCCATCAATCTTCCCTGGAAAAAGTTTCGTTATCACGATGCGGCCCGCGGCGTCGCCGATGCCTTTGTCGGAATTGAGCGGGCCCAGGAGATTCTCGGCCAATACGGAGTGGCCCGGACCGATACCGTGGTCCTCTATGATTCGATTGCCGAGGATGGCGGTGCCACCGCCTCCTATCTTTTTTGGGTCCTTGATATGCTTGGTCATGAAAAGATCAAGGTGCTCGACGGCGGTATCGATGCCTGGATTCAGGCCGGCGGTAAGACGGTTGGCGAGCCGCGTACCTTGCAGGCCCTTGATTATCAGGCGCCGTCTGCCGCCATCAAGCTGCGTTCCTTTGAAAACGGCGGCTTTATCGCCAAACGTTTGGGCGACCCCCATTATCAGATCATTGATGCCCGGTCCGAGGAAGAGTATCTGGGCCAGAAACCCAATGTCGGCTTGAGCGGCGCGGTGCTGAAGCTGGGCCATATTCCCACGGCGATCAATATCGATTATCGCCTGAACTGGGCCGACAACAAGACCAAGGCCTTCCGTTCCTACCCCTCTCTGCTCAGCCTCTATAAGGGGCTTGATCCGCAAAAGGCGGTGATCGTCTATTGCCATTCAGGTCGGCGGAGCTCTTTTACCTATCTTTTCCTCCGTGCCATGGGATTTCGCGATGTAATCCTTTATGAGAAGTCGTGGAATGAATGGGGAAGTCACTCCTTTTATTTCCCCATGGAGCAACGGGCCAACGTCCCCAAAGGCGAAGAGCTGCCCACCTTTTCCGGGAGAGCAGGCGGCGGGAACAAGGTCCAGGTGGTTGAGGAGTCGGGGCAGCGCGATCTGCAGCCCATGAAGGGTGGTTATATTTCCTGCGGAGGATGATCGATGACAGAAACAGACACAAAAAAGCAGTGCCGGTATGCCTATTGGCCGACTCTGCCGGCGGCCTTCGCCCTGGCCGGAGTCGTTGTCTTCATCTTTGCCACCTTTGGGCCGCCGGCAAGCTCCAGTGGTTTTGTCTCGACGGTTGAGGGGTTTCTCGAACCCTTTATGCCAGAGTATGTGGCCAATAATGCCCATTACCAGCTTATTCCCGGACCCGGTTCCTGGTTGATGAGTTTTGTTGTCGGTATGGCCGGCGGCGGCTTTGTGGCGGGCCGCACCTGGGGCCATAAGGTCCGCGATATTCCCTTGATTTGGGAGGAGCGTTTCGGCCCCTCCAGGGTAAAGCGTTACAGCGCCACCTTTGTCAGCGGCTTCTTGATTCTCTTTGCCTCACGACTGGCAGGTGGCTGTACCTTGGGGCTGTTTATCTCCGGCACCACCCAATTGGCGGTGAGCGGTATCTATTTCGGCCTTATTATTTTTCCAGTGGCCATGTTGACCGCCAAACTCGTCTATGCCCAACCCAAAGGGGAGGAATAATCATGAGTGATGTATTGCTCGGACTTTTTTCAGGCATTTTTTTTGGTTTCATCATCCAGCGTATCGGTGCCACCAACGCCCACGAGATGGCCAGGGCCCACCTTATGATAAACTCACGCATCCCGCGGTTCATGGTGCTGGTGGTGGCCATAGCGGCGCTGGGACTGTTTGGCCTTAAGGACGCCGGAATAGGGCATACGGTGATCTTGCCCACCAGCCTTGTGGCCACCGGCCTTGCCGCCATTATATTCGGCATTGGTTGGGGAATTGCCGGCTATTGCCCCGGCACGACCTGGGCTGCCGTGGGTGAGGGGAGAATGGACGCGATTTTTGCCTTTCTGGGAGGCCTGGCCGGCACAGCCGTTTTTGCCCAGGTGCACCATGTGCTGGTGCCCCTTCTTTATGATCCCACGAATGTCGGGCAGTTGACCGTTGCGGATATAGTGGGCAGCGCTCCTGCCGCCCTCATCCTGGTAGTGGGGGCGCTTGTCGGCGGCGCTGTGGTGATGAAAAAATTGTGGGTACAGGAAGACTATGAGGCCACTGATCAGTTCTAGCTTGAGCATACTGGCGGCACTCATGCTGCTGGCTGGCTGCTCAACACCGCCGGCCCGACAGGAGGTGGAGCTCGATATCCCCCGGGGCTACGTGCCCATGGTGCAGTTTGTCCATGAAAGGCAGCTTCTTTTTTTCGGACCTTTTAAGGGCTATTATTTTAAACCCGTTACCCCGGGAGATCTGTCGCGCTTGCAGTTTGTCTGTTTTAACGTCGAGGGCTTCTGGACAGAGGATCTACCGGTGAATGCCAAGCTCTATGAAGGAGAGGCCGTTCGTGTCACTCTGGCCACCCAGGCCGTGGCCAAGCCAGAGGAAGGGGGCCGCATTCGTCCTGTTTTTTTTGATGCGGCGCCGGCGGCCTGGCTTGCCCAGCGTCCCCATCCGCAGGATGAGTTTCTCCATTTTCACTCCTGTTATAATGGTGTGGGGGCGGTCTATACCGGTTACTGGCTGCGCCATGAGGCCCTGACGGCCTTCACCTATGATATGGGTGGCCGGCTGGAGCCGGCAAGCATCCTCTATCATAAGGTCAGCCCTGGCGTCGATAAGAATATCGCTCAGGCCATTGAATTTGACCAAGGGCCGGGAAATCCAGGGCCACGCTCATAAGGGGCCTTGTTTTTCTTGCCTGGTTGATTTTTTTCTAAGGAGTTTTGTGATGAACCAGCACGATCAGCACGATCAGCACAGGGGCATGGAGCCCATGGGCATGACAACCACCAGGAACAGGGTGGGGATCATCAGGGGCCATGGGCCGGCATGGTGGTCATCAGGGTCACCATGCCATGATGGTTGCTGATTTCAAACGGCGCTTTTGAAAGTGCAATAGGGGACAGACCAGAATGGCGCTAGTTTAAGCTATTTCAGCATTGCATTTTTTGTATTTCGCATTGGCAAATATACCAATTTTAGCCAATATTTTCAGGTATTTTCTTGTGTAAAAAAGAGCTTCAACTAGCGTCATTCTGGACAGACAACGGTTTACTGTAGCTTCAAACAAAACACCAGTGGTCTGTCCCCTATTACACCACGGAAAAAAAGGCCATTCCCCTCCCGGCGGATTAGGATCTTGCGGCAAAGCCGTCGGTCCGTTTCGAAGATCAGCTCCCTGTCGATTCGGAATCTATAAGCTGCCGCAGCTTCATAAGGGTCTTGCCGATTTCTGCTTCAAGCTCCTGAAGTATGGGACGGGATTCTTCCGGCACACGAAAATCCAGGGCCATCTTTACCGTTTCGGCCAATTCCCTTTCACTCTTCACCCGTTCCCTGAGCAACTCCACCTCTTCATTGGAGGCCACGAACGCTTTAAGCCTCGACAGCGCTTCTTCGAAGCTCTCCCTGTCCCGATCAGGCATTTTCGGCATATCGCCGGACCGGCGCAGAATAGCGCCCAGGTCTTCCGCCGCCTCCCTGCGTCTATTCGCCAACTTTTTGAAATAACTGGCTAATTTACCACCGAGCCTTGCCGCATCCTCTTCGTAATGATCGGCGTTCTTCAGAGCCGATACGACTACATTATCGAGTGCGACAAGATTTTTTTCCCTCATCAACGACATCTTCTCCCCTCCCAAACTTGTCTGATTTTGCGGGGCCGGAACGAAAAATTCCAAGGCATCCGGATCGAGATCGAAAAAGGCAGGGGTCTTTCCGAGCAATTCCCCGTCGGCATCGATCTCCTGTGGGGGACGGGTGTGGATGACGAATTTTTTCCCGTGTAAGAAAATAACCTGTTCGAGTTCCGTATGCCTGCCCAGCATAAATAACGGCGCCATTTTCAGAAGCTTCAGGAAATTCTGGGTGACTATCGCGAACAACCCCAGTTCCGGCTTGTAGATGCTCGATTCTTCGGAAAAGGCCTGACCGCCGCCGTAATATTTGCCGTTCCCCACCGTGATCTGAATGGTCCGCAACCGGAGGGGTTCGCCATCATCACCGCTCGAAATTTCCGCCCGAAAATCTCGCCGTCCATAGATCTCTTTGAGCAGGGCCCACCTGTAGGCCAGCGCTCCCCATCTTTTTTTGTTCTCGGGATCGAGGTTTCTAGCCACCTTGCTGCTTACCCCGATACTCGCTGCGTTGAAAAAATATTTGTCATTGACCCTGCCCAAGTTTATCTTCCGGCGATTGCCGGCGGCGATGACCCTGCAGGCCTCTTCGACCTGGCAGGGAATATCGAGGGTCCGGGCAAGATCGTTACCGGTACCCAGGGGGATAATCCCCACCGGCCTTCCGGCGGCAACCAGCCATTCCGCCATGCAGTTCAGGGTGCCGTCGCCTCCCCCGACAATCACAAAGTCATATTTTCTGGATAATGAAGAATTGATTACCTCCTGGTTCGCGCCATCCCCAATTGATATCTCGTCGATCTCGACCCCCTTTCGGCGGATGACATCCAGGCCCGGCCTCAGATCCACACTGGCGCCAGAGCGGCTTTTCCTGTTTCTCAGCAACAGCGCTTTTCCACGTCGAGTCATTTTCACCTGTCGTTTCTCTGGAGAATCGCAAACAGTTGTTCTCTATTATATTTCATTATGATGTCTTTGAGAGGTTGGGATCAACTTGAAAATTGCCGCCGTTTATTCTGTCTATATTTTCAAGGATTAATTCCGATTTCCGAGCTCCATTTCGATCTACACGACTATTTATGGGGGAAATAGGTGCGAGGAAATTAAGTAAGGCGCCACCGGGACTCCTTATAAACCCGGCAGTCACTTGCCGTTTTCGGCATTATATTTTTTTATATCCTCAAGAACCTCTTTATAGCATAG
>JAVLBA010000107.1:0-6254 GCA_031581485.1 Desulfurivibrionaceae bacterium
CCCTCGACACCACCACTCCTTGCATATCAAAGTTTTCGAAGTCTGCGCTATCTGCTTAGCCATCTCAAGCGGTACGATGGACTTTTTACGAGTCCATCAATTATCGAATTGACTTCGTCTTTTTAATCACAAACAACGTCTGGAGCAAGTAACCATAATCCTCTGCTGCCGACAAGTATAGGAGTATTCCCATGGGCTTTCGCTGCGGCATTGTCGGTCTGCCAAACGTCGGCAAATCCACCATTTTTAACGCCATGACCTCGGCCGGCATTGAGTCGGCCAACTATCCCTTTTGTACCATTGATCCCAATGTCGGCATGGTACCGGTTCCGGACGAACGGCTCACCAGGCTGGCGGAGATGGCCAAGACCAAGAAGACCATCTACGCCCAGATGGAATTTGTGGACATTGCCGGTTTAGTGGCAGGCGCCAGCCAGGGCGAGGGGCTGGGCAATCAATTCCTTGGCCACATCCGCCAGGTGGATGCCATTGCCCATGTCATTCGCTGCTTCGAGGACCCCAACATCATCCATGTGCACGCCACCATTGACCCCGTCCAGGATCGTGAGATCATCAACACCGAGCTGATCCTGGCCGATCTTGACACCGTGGAGCGCCGTCTCACCAAGACCAGAAGTCAGGCCAGGGGCGGCGACAAGCTCTACAAGGCCCAAATCATTATCCTGGAAGAGCTCCAGCAGCTCCTTGACCAGGGCAAGCCCGCCCGCCTGCTCAAAACCGATGACACCGGCGCCAAACTCCTCAAAGAGCTGTGCCTGCTCACCAGCAAACCCGTACTCTATGTGGCCAATGTTGCGGAAGAGGATATTGTCAGGGGCAATGAATGGGTGGAAAAGCTCAAGGCAGCCGTGGCTGAAGAGCAGGCCCCGGTGGTGGTGATCTCCGGTGCCATTGAAGAGGAACTTTCCGGCCTGGAGCCTGAGGAACAGAAAGAATTCCTGGCCGATCTCGGCATGGAGACCTCAGGACTCCACCGTCTTATCAAGGCGGGTTATGAACTTCTGGGCCTCAGCAATTATTTTACCGTGGGCGAAAAAGAGACCAGGGCCTGGACCATCAAAAAAGGGGCCACTGCCCCGGAAGCGGCCGGAGTCATCCATTCCGATTTCCAGAAAGGCTTCATCCGGGCCGAGGTTATTGCCTACGAAGATTTCGTGGCCTGCGGCGGCGAAGCAGGTGCCAAAGACAAAGGGCTCTGGCGCCTGGAGGGCAAGGAGTATATTGTCCGGGACGGCGACTGCATCAATTTCAGATTCAATGTGTAACAACAGCACATAACAGTGTCCGTTTTTTTTGCGTTTTCATGATTGTCAGGGCAAAACAGACTGAGCTGAACAAAAAAAGGAAGGGCGACATTTGTCGCCCTTCCTTTTTTTGTTCTGTCGCCACCACCTTCGCCCCTATCCCCACAGCAGCCTCTCCTTTTCCCCATAAACGAAATAAAAAAATCAGGGAACCGCTCCGCCAAATCGAACGTTTTTAATAATAGGAGAGATGGGTTCTTATTATGAGGATAGATGGCAGGTATGCATGAAATGCATGTTGTTGGTGATTACATAAGTACAATCCCATCCCACAACGGAGTTGCCTGGAAAGAAAAATTTTGGCCAGCCATCTGCAAAAAAATCAAGGAATGGGGGGGCGGTCATGAAACTGAAAAAATTAGCTCTCGTTGCCGCGTTGGGAATGACCTGTCTCATTGCCGTGTGGGGAATGGTCTATCTAAGCGCCCCTAGCATGACCCAGGCCGAAGTACTTGATGCCGGGGAGGAGGCCCACCTGATCTTCATGCGTGAAGAGGAGAAACTGGCCCGCGATGTCTATCTGACCTTAGCCGACCTCTATCCAGAGGAAAAAGTCTTCGCCAACATAGCGGAGTCTGAGCAGACCCATACTGATACCATCTTCTTCACCCTCGAATATTACCGAATCGATGATCCCAACCCGGATACCAACAACCTGCCTGGCAGCATTGGTGTCTTTACCGGTGAAGAGTACGGTGCTTATTTTACTGATACTTTCGAATACCTGGTGGGGTGGGGGGCAGAGTCCCTGCTCCAAGGCCTGTATGTGGGCGCTTTTATCGAAGAACTCGACGTGCTCGACATAGTCGGCTGTCCCCATGAAATTGTCGACGCTGATAACGATATTGGCGTAGGGGAATGTGGCCTGGAGTATACGGACGAAGCTCGACTGCAAACCATGTACACCAATCTGCTTGAGGCTTCCAAGAATCATCTGCGCGCCTATGTGAAAAACATCGAAAGGATTATCGGCGAAGGAGAATATGAAGCTCAAATGCTCAGCCAGGAGGAGGTTGACGAGATCCTGGGAAGATAAGGGGCCTTGCCATCACAAAAAGCTCAAAAAAAAGGGGCGGCAGATCATAGATCTGCCGCCCCTTTTTTGGTAAAAACCCGTTACGGTGGCAAAGGGTCCGTACCTGACCTCAGCTCACCTCCTCGATTGATCAACCCAGACCGAAGATATTGCTGCCCCCAGAGGTGACACGCTGCTGAGCAGAACTCTTGCCACTGGTACGCCGAGCCGGGCTACTTTTACCCCTGTTACCGGAGCGCGCCGGTGCCCCTCCACGACCGGTGGTCGCCTTTTTGGGCCTGTGCCGCTGCTGGTTGGCAGGGCGCGGCGGCCGCGGCTGTTCAACTTCCACGGCCAGGGGAGGAAAGCCGGCCACGGTGAGGCGCTTGATGGACTTGCCCTGGAGGCGCTCAATGGCCCTGACCATGGTCTGGTCGTCATGGCCGATGAAACTCACGGCGCGCCCGCTGCGCTGGGCCCTGCCGGTCCGGCCAATGCGATGGGTATAGGCCTCGGCAGTGGAGGGCAGATCAAAGTTGATCACCTGCCCCACCAGGGAGACGTCAATGCCGCGGGCAGCGATATCCGTGGCGACCAGCACCGTGAAATCGCCATCGCGGAAGCCGGTGAGGGCCTTCTGCCGTTGGTTTTGAGACATATTGCCCTGCAGGTCACTGGCCTTGTATCCGGCAGTATTGAGTTTCTTGGCCAGATTTTTGGCACCGTACTTGGTGCGGGTGAAAACCAGGGTGGAACCATCACTGGTCTCCTTAAGGAGATGGAGGAGCAAAGCGGTCTTCTGCTTCTGATCCACCGGATAGAGTACCTGACTGATCAGATCCAACGGCTTTTCAAGGTCAATGCGCACCTCCACCGGGTCGGTGAGGGTTTCATTGGCCAGCTTCCGGATGTCAGCGGGCATGGTGGCGGAGAAAAGCAGGGTCTGCCTCTGGCGGGGCAGATATTTGAGGAGGCGGCGGATATCAGGGAAAAATCCCATGTCAAACATCTGATCCGCCTCGTCAAGGACCAGGGTCTCCACCTTGCTCAGATCAAGATCCTTGCAGTTGAGATGGTCAAGGAGACGGCCGGGACAGGCAATAATCACCTCAACCCCGCGCTTGAACTGCTGCAACTGACCGCCCTTGCCGACCCCGCCGTAGACGGTGACCGTCCGCAGGCCGGTGCCTTTGGCAAGTTCCTGAAAACTCTGGTTGATCTGTTCGGCCAGCTCCCTGGTCGGGGCCACCACCAGGGCACGGACATTGCCCCGGGGGCCGTCCATGAGCTGCTGGATGATGGGCAGGGCAAAGGCAGCTGTTTTGCCGGTGCCGGTCTGGGCCAGGCCGAGCACATCCTTGCCGGCCAAGACCTTGGGAATGGCCTGCATTTGAATGGGGGTAGGCGTCTGGAAGCCGCATGCCTTGATATTGGCCGCAAGCCGCGGCTGAAACTGAAACTGGGTAAAACTCATGGACAACTCCTGGTGGGCTCCCTCTGTCATTTAGAGACAAGGGGAACAATAATAGGCGCCGGGGGGCGATTGCCGCCGCGGCATTGCTTCAATAATAATTGACTGCGTGGGGTTTCCGGCGGTACGAAGAGGGCCGCCATGGTGTGCCGGACACGCTCTTACGGCGTGTGCACTACGGGGCTTACAGAGAAGGGATGGAGACCCATCATGTAAAGATGGGGTACAACAATAATAAAAAATATTTAGAGAATATACTGGTTAATTGGTTGTTTGACAATCATTTTCAGGAAAGGTTCCTGATTACTCCTTTTGTTATGGGAGAAGCAGGCGAAAGCAGCCGGTAGCTATCTCCGGTAGCTATCTTATGATACGTGCTGACCCCAGAGAGGGGAGAGGCGCCAGGCCAGGATTGCGGCCAGGGCCCACCACGCCCATCCTCCCCTCAGGGCCGCACTGCCCGGACCCGGCCGCTTTCCCGCTTGAAGTAGCGGAGTTCCGAGCCCCCGCAGAGCGGGTAGGCCTCCCATGCCCCGGCCTCCATATTGCCGTTGCGGGACCAGTAACTGCCTTTCAGGTTGAGGGGGCAATCACCCTGTTGTTGCAGCTCAAAGAGGAAACAGAGTTCGTAGAGCTCCTCCTTGGTGGGCAGGCGCCAATCATCATACGCGCCGAGCTTGAGATGGTGGACATACTCAAGGACCTGCTGAGGGCTGTCAAAGACCGCTGATCTTTCCACCTGCCACATCAGGCCATTTTTCTGCTGACAGATACCCTTGCCAAGATCCATGAGCCTGGCCCCCCCCGGCCATGGGCCGGGGGGTGATGGCGAGGAAGCGCAGCCCTGGCAGAAAAGAAACATGAGACAGATAGCCACGGACAATCGTACCATTTTCATACCCACCTCCTTTTTTAGGCGTTACCCGGACGCCCTATTTTCCCACCAATATCCTTTCAGCCTAGCAATGCGGGGGCTGGCCGACAACCATTTTGATGATCCAAGCCGTGCGGATGCGCCGCCATTAAAAATGGTGCGACACGGAGAAAGGCTGCAACTCTCTGAAAGCAGGCTGCTGCGCAAACAATTTATGGTGAATATGAAAATTATCTGGAGAAGCACGGAGATTTCTGTCATCTTATAGGCCATTTCATAATCAGGAGCGGCACATGCACATACAAACAAACGAAGAACAGCTGGTCTGCCAGTCCGTGATCGGCGAGATCACCTCGCCCCTGGGAGGCGTCAACCCCTACCGGATCAATCCGGACGGCCATTCCGACATCTATCCCGGGGTGGGAGGCATCACCTATAATGTCCGGATTGGCGACCGGGCCTGCGGTCTGTTCGCTGACCATGTGGAACCCGGGGTTTCCATCTCCAACTTCAGTCAGGTTTCCGGCCAGGCCGCACCAAACAGGGCCTTAAACCTCTTTGCCTGCGCGGGCAACAAGGCCACCGTGGTCTCGGGTGAGGCCAAGGGCGCCACGGGTCGGGTCACCGGCAAACATGGCGGCATCGATCATGTCCTGCTTGATTTTGAGCCCAAGATCCTGGAACAGCTGGTGATCGGCGACAAGATCCAGATCAAGGCCTTCGGCTGCGGCCTGGGCCTGGCTGACCAGCCGGGCATCAAGCTCCTCAATATGGATCCGGCCCTCTTCAAGGCCCTGGGGCTGAAAATGCTCCAGAACGGTCGGCTGGAGGTACCGGTCACCCACACCATTCCCGCCAAGATCATGGGATCCGGCATTGGCCATACCCATTCTCAGTCAGGGGATTACGACATCCAGCTTTTTGACAAACCTACGGTGGACGAGTATGGTCTCGGCGGCCTGCGTCTCGGTGATTTTGTCGCCATCATGGACGCGGATGCCACCTACGGACGGATCTTCAAGACCGGCAGCATCGTCATCGCTGTTATTGTTCATTCCGACTGCGTTCTGGCCGGACACGGACCAGGGGCCATGGTGGTCATGGCCTCCAGGGATGGTCTGATTGTCCCCAAAATGGACGCCAAGGCCAATCTGACCAGATATTTCAAAAAACTTTAGAAAACAGCAACCTTCACCTGAGAAAGGGACATAATGAACGACAGAGCGCGCTTGAAGGAAATTCTTCTTGAAAAATCATACTGCCAGGGCACCTTCTCCCTTTCCTCGGGCCGGGAGTCAGATTTTTATATTGATGTCAAACAGACCAGCCTGGATGCAGAGGGCGCCCTGCTGTGCGGCAAGCTGATCTTTGAGCTGATCCGCCACCACCCCGAAGAGATCGGCGCGGTGGGCGGCATGACCCTGGGCGCCGACCCCCTGGTGACAGCGGCCTCCATTGCCAGCTTTCTGGACGGTCATCACCCTATCCCCGCCTTCATCGTCAGAAAGGAGGCCAAGGGGCACGGCACCGGCAAGTTCCTGGAGGGCCAGAAAAATATGCCGGCCGGCT
>JAVLBA010000108.1:0-5810 GCA_031581485.1 Desulfurivibrionaceae bacterium
TCAGCCATTGCCCGCCGCATGGGCCTGACCCAGGGCGCCCTTTTCCGCCATTTTCCCAACAAAGACGCCCTGTTACAGAGCGTGATGACCTGCGTGGCCCACCGCTTGCTGGGCCGGGTGGAAAAGGCCGTGCAGGGTGCCGCCTCCCCCCTTTGCGCCCTGGAGGCCATGTTCATGGCCCATGTGCACTTTGTCATGGAGCATCCAGGGGTGCCCCGTATCCTCTTCGGGGAGCTGCAGCGGGGGGAACAGACCGCGGCCAAACAGATGGTCCAGACCCTTATCCGCCGTTACGGGGAGCGTCTGCATCTGCTCCTTGAGCAAGGCAAGGCCAGCGGCGAACTCGATCCCGGCCTGGACACGGAAGCCGCCGCCACCCTCTTCATCGGCACCATCCAGGGGCTGGTGATGCAGGCCCTGCTGGCCGGCGACGTTGCGCAGATCCGCAGGGACGCCCCCAAGGTCTTCACCATTTATCAGCGCGGCATCAGGAGCAGATCATGAAACCTTTTCCTTTGCAAAAGAGCACCCTGGCCATCCTGGCGATACTCATCCCCCTGCTGGCACTTTTTATCTATGTGGCCCTGCGCTCCGGACCGCTGGCCCCGGTGCCCGTGATCCTGACCACGGTGGAGGAGAAGGCCATCAGCCCGGCGCTGTTCGGCATCGGCACGGTGGAGGCGCGCTACACCTATAAGATCGGCCCCACCTTTGCCGGACGCCTCCAGCGACTGGATGTCCAGGTGGGAGACCAGGTCAAGGCCGGCCAGCTCCTGGGCGACATGGATCCGGTTGATCTTGACCAGCGGATCCGCGCCCAGGAGGCGGCCCGGCAACGGGCAAAGGCGCAATTAGCGGAGGCAAAGGCCCGCCACTCCTATGCCCGGAAAGAGGCGCAGCGTTACCAGGAGCTGCTGGCCGCCCGCTCCACCAGTGAAGAAGCGGCCTCTGCCAAAGAACAGGAGCTGCAGATTGCCGCGGCCGGCCTGCAGGCGGCACAAGGAGAATTGAGCCGGGCGGCCGCCGAGGGCCGGGCCCTGGTGGCCCAGCGCACCAATCTGCAGCTGGTGGCACCGGTTGCCGGCCTGGTGGCGGCGCGCCATGCCGATCCCGGCACCACCCTGGTGGCCGGCCAGGCCGTGGTGGAGATCATCGACCCCCTGACCCTGTGGGTCAATGTCCGCCTTGATCAGACCCAGGCGCAGGGGCTGGCCGCTGATCTGCCGGCCCAGATCGTCTTGCGCTCCCAGAGGGGCACCTCAAGGGCCGGCCGGGTCCTGCGCATAGAGCCCCTGGCCGACGTGGTCACCGAGGAAATGCTCGCCAAGGTGGTCTTTACAGAGCTGCCGGAGCCGCTGCCCCCTGTTGGCGAACTGGCCGAGGTCACCATTGCCCTGCCGCCGCTGGCCCCCGGCCCGGTCCTCCCCAATGCCGCCATCCAGCGCCGTCAGGGCAGCCTGGGGGTCTGGCAGGTCACCAAGGGGGAGCTCCATTTCAGCAAAGTCACCCTGGGCACCGCGGATCTGGATGGCCTGGTCCAGGTGCGGGAAGGAGTGCAGACAGGGGATCAGGTGATCCTCTACAGCACCAATGCCCTGCACGACCGCAGCCGCATTGACGTGGTGGAAGAGCTGCCGGGGATAGAACCATGATCAGCTTGGCCGGACGCGACATCATGCACGCCTGGGGCAAATTTGTCTTTACCGGCGTGGGCCTGGGACTGCTCATCGGGGTCACCCTCTCCATGGCCGGCATCTACCGCGGCATGGTGGATGACGCCAAGGTCCTGCTGGACAACAGCGGCGCTGATCTGTGGGTGGTGCAGCAAGATACCCTGGGCCCCTATGCGGAACCGTCCAGCATCTACGACGATACCTGGCGCACCATTGCCGGCATGGCTGGGGTGGCACGGGTGGCAAATGTCACCTACCTCACCATGCAGGTGCGCCAGGGCCAGCGTGACGTGCGCACCATGGTCACCGGGATCACCGCCGGCCAGCCCGGCACGCCGGGCTGGCCGCCCTACCTGGTGGCCGGCCGCCAGATCACCCGGGGCCACTACGAGGCCGTGGCGGACATAGCGGCCGGCTTTGCCCTGGGGGACCGTCTGCAGATTCGCCGCAACCACTACACCGTGGTGGGGCTGACCCGGCGCATGGTCTCTTCCGGCGGTGACCCCATGATCTTCATCCCCCTCAAGGATGCCCAGGAGGCCCAGTTTCTCAAAGACAACGATGCCATCCACCAGCAGCGCCGGCGCACCGCTGCCAACCCCGCCTTCAACCGGCCGGGCAGCCCGGATCTGCTTGCCGCGGTCATCGCCTCCCAGAGCAGCAACCCCTATGTCAACGCGGTGCTGGTGCAGGTCAAAAAAGGTCATGACCACGAGCAAGTGGCAGCAGAAATCCGCCGCTGGCAGCGCCTCACCGTCTACACCCGCAGCCAGATGGAGGAGATCCTGGTGGGCAAGCTCATCGCCACCTCGGCCAAGCAGATCGGCATGTTCCTGGTGATCCTCTCCATTGTCAGCGCCGCCATTGTCGCCTTCATCATCTACACCCTGACCCTGGGCAAGATCCGGGAGATCGCAGTGCTGAAGCTGATCGGCACCAGAAACCGCACCATTGCCGGCCTGATCATGCAGCAGGCCATTGCCCTGGGGGTGATCGGCTTTGTGGTGGGGAAGATCACCGCCACCCTCTTGATGGCGCCCATCTTCCCCAAATATGTGCTGCTGGAGCCCATGGACTCGGTACGGGGATTCGTCGCCGTGGTGGTGATCTGCATCTTAGCGAGCCTTGTTGCCATCCGCTCCGCCCTCAAGGTCGATCCGGCCGAGGCCATAGGAGGTTGAGATGACAGAACACGGTATCCTCATTGAAGGTCTCCGGAAACGCTACGGCAGCGGCGACACCGCTGTTGATGCCCTGAAGGATGTCAACATGCAGGTGGCCCCGGGTGAGGTGGTGGGCCTGATCGGGCCGTCCGGCTCCGGCAAGAGCACCCTGCTCAAGGCCCTGGGGGCGGTGATCGAGCCCACGGCCGGCCGCATGACCCTGGGGGGCCAGGTGATCTATGACAACGGCTGGCTGGTCAAGGACCTGCGGGCCCTGCGCCGGGACAAAATCGGTTTTGTCTTCCAGGCGCCCTATCTCATCCCCTTCCTCAATGTCACGGACAACGTGGCCCTGCTGCCCATGCTGGCCGGGACATCCAACGCTGCGGCCCGTGAGCGGGCCCTGGAGCTCTTTAAGGCCATGGAGGTGGAGCACCGCGCCCAGGCCATGCCCTCGCAGCTTTCCGGCGGCGAGCAGCAGCGAGTGGCCATTGCCCGGGGCCTGGTCAATCGGCCACCGGTAATCCTGGCCGATGAACCCACAGCGCCCTTGGACAGTGTCCGCGCCCTGGCCGTGATCCGGATCTTAAACGACATGGCCCGTCAACTTGAAACCGCCATCATCGTGGTCACCCACGACGAAAAGATCATTCCCACCTTCAAGCGCATCTACCACATCCGCGATGGCGTCACCTATGAAGAGGCGGGAGAGGGGCAAGGTTTCACCTGAAGCTTCCCCCTGCTGCCGCCAGATCTTCTGCACGCCTTTTTAGAGGAGCATTTCCATGGCCCATATGACAACACCACACCGTCTGCTTGTTTCGACGCTCATCCTCACCGCCCTGCTGACGGGCTGCACCGTGGGCCCCGATTTCAAGCGCCCTCTCCCCCCTGAGGTGGCGGACTATGGCGCTTCCACTGCTGCCGGCTCCGTCGGCAGCGGCGCCCCCCAGCATATCGTTGCCGGCGGCCCGGTCAACCGACAGTGGTGGCAGGAATTTGGTTCCGCCCCACTCAATGCCCTCATCGAAGAGGGACTGCAGGCCAGCCCCACCCTGGCTGCGGCCCGGGCCACCCTGCGCCAGGCCGGGGAGGTGTATAGCGCCCAGGCCGGCTCCAGCCTCTATCCCCAGGTGGATGGCCAGCTCAGCGGCCAGCGCCAGCGCCTCAACCCCAGCGCCTTGGGCCAGACGGGGGCGCCCCGGGAATTCAGTCTCTACAACGCCGGGGTGGGGGTCCGCTATAGCCTGGATCTGGCCGGCGGCAACCGCCGGGCCCTGGAGGCCCTGGCCGCCCGCGTCGACTATCAAGACTACCAGCTGGCCGGCAGCCGCCTGACCCTGGCCGCCAATATCGTCACCACGGCCATCACCCGGGCCAGGCTGGCCAGGCAGATCCAGGTGACAGAAGCCATCCTCCTCTCCCATGAAGAACAGCTGCTACTGACCCGGGAACGGGTGCGCCTGGGCCAGGCCGCTGAAGATGAGGCCTTGATCCTGGCGATCCAGGTGGAACAGAGCCGCGCCACCATTCCCCTGCTGCGCAAAGGGCTGCAGCAGAGCAACCATCTGCTGCTGGTGCTCACCGGCCAGGCCCCGGGCAGCGGCGTCCTGCCCGCCATTCCCCTGGAGGCCTTCACCCTGCCTTCTGCCCTGCCCCTGATGGTGCCCTCTGCTCTGGTCCGGGCCCGCCCCGACATCCAGGCGGCAGAGGCCCTGCTGCATGAGGCCAATGCCGAATATGGCGTGGCCATCGCCAACCTCTATCCCCAGCTCAACCTCAGCGGAGATCTGGCCACCCAGGCCTTAACCACCGGGGCCCTGTTCGGCAGCGGTTCAGAGGTGTGGAGCCTGGTGGGCCAATTGACCCAACCCCTCTTCAACCCCGGCCTGCCGGCCCGGAAGCGGGCCGCCCTGGCCGCCTTTGAGGCGGCAGCGGCAAATTACCAAACCGTTGTCCTGGAAGCCCTGCGCAATGTGGCCGATGTCCTGGCCGCCCTGGACAACGATGCCCAGCGCCTGGCCGCCCTGTCAGCGGCCAGCAAGGCCGCCCACCAGTCCCAGGAGTCGATGCAGCGCCGCTACGGCCTGGGAGCGGCCAGCTACATCGAACTGCTCACGGCCCAGCAGCAGGCCCAACAGACCCGCATCGACCTGATAGAGGCCCAGGCCCAGCGCCTGGCCAATAGCGCTGCCCTCTATCAGGCCATGGGCGGCGGCGTCCTCACCACCAAGAGCAAGGCCGGCCCTGCCCCAGGCAATGAGTAAAAAGAGCGCCACGCACCTTTTTCGACAGGACCATACCTCCCATCCAACGCCCCCTACAGGGGCTTCCTTTTCTCTCCACCTTCCGCCGCTCAGAACAAAGCCTTGCACTGCCATAATTTGTCAGGTAAACAGAGAACAGACGCCGGGGCGCCACTGCCGCCTGCCTCGTTTTCAGGCCCCACCAGAAAGGAAAATAGCCCCCTGCTGCCCCCGCTGCCAAGGGAGGTCAGCTTGATCCGCAGAGAGAAAGACGTCCGGAGGAGACATGAAAAAGATACCTGCACTCATCTTCTTATTTTTTATATTTTTCCTGCCGGCCACCACCTATGGTGAAGAAAAAACAATCACCAAGGATGGTTATAAGACGAGAATATATTGGTTTAAAAAGGGCAATGACCTGATAGTTTCCGGAGAAGTGAAAGGAAAACAGTACGCCTGTGCCAACCTGAACATGCGAATATATTTTGCCAACACCAGAATACACACTTCAGAAAAGCTGTATGCAACTATCGAAGATTATAGAGGAAAAAGACATAACAGCTTTTACACAACCAAAACCACCCGCATCAGCAGAGGATATACCAGCGACTGGTCACTGCAAAATATCTCCTACAACTGTCTCAACTAGTGCAGTGTATCACTTAAAGTTTCGCATATTTATGCAACTCTGCCCTTAACCACAAGGCATTCTTTTTAATACCCCCTTG
>JAVLBA010000108.1:5820-6226 GCA_031581485.1 Desulfurivibrionaceae bacterium
ATAACGAAATTCTACACGTACATTTAAGTTTTACGGAGTACTAGTTTTTCGCAGATAAAGGCGGCCGATTTCAGCAAAACAAACACTGCAGGCCTTGGCCGGAGAGAGCCATACCAGGTCAGGACAGGGGGGAGCGGCGGACGAGAAAGTCGAGGTGGCTGGCCAGGAAGGATAACTGGCCGGCTTCAATCTGCCGACGGCGGCTGGCAGCCCAGAGGGCCAGGCAGGCAGGCGGTCTCTTTTTCTGCGCCAGCTCCCCTTCCACCATGGCCAGGATGGCATGCAGGAAGAAGGCCTCATCCCGGCAATAGCTCCCCTTACGGGGATGGATGAGCCAATCTGAACTGCCGGCGGCCAGGAGTTCCAGGCCGGGCCGCTGCAGGAAAGCAAGCAGTCTTCGCCCGGT
>JAVLBA010000109.1:0-6222 GCA_031581485.1 Desulfurivibrionaceae bacterium
TCAGCTGCGCTCGCTACCTTTTTCAACGGGCTGTTATCCCAGGAAGTCATGGCAAAAAGAGGGAGTAAAGAAGCTGGATAGAGAAGGGAGGAGGTTGTGGCCCAGGGCAAAGTGTATATAGGCACCTCAGGATGGCATTATAGACACTGGCGCGGCAATTTTTATCCGCCACAATGTGCAGGCTCCGATTTTCTGGATTTTTACAGCCGCCGTTTGGCGGCGGTGGAGATCAATAATACCTTCTATCATCTGCCGGAGAAGGAAAGCCTGGCTGCCCTCCACCGGCAGACCCCGGATGATTTTCTTTTTGCGGTGAAGGCCAGCCGCTTTATCACCCACATGAAAAAGCTCAAAGGGGCGGCAGAACATGTGGATAACTTTCTGGAGAGGATCGCGCCCCTTGCTGAAAAAACCGGTCCGATCCTCTTTCAATTGCCGCCCCGCTGGCACTGCAATGTGGAACGGCTGCAGGAATTTATCTCCCATCTGCCCGGCACCCATCGTTATGCCTTTGAGTTCCGCGATGAGAGCTGGTTTACGGATTCTGTCTACGCGACCCTGGCCAAAAGCAATGCCGCTTTCTGTCTGTATCATCTGGAGGGTCGGATGACGCCCAAGGAAATAACCGCCGATTTTGTCTATATCCGGCTCCACGGCCCGGGAAAGGCCTATGAAGGCGATTATGCAACCAGGGATCTGGCCGGCTGGGCCGGGGCAATTTCTGCCTGGCGCCGACAGGACCGGGATGTCTATGTCTTCTTCGATAATGACCAGAACGGCTATGCCCCGGGCAATGCCCTGGAACTTCAAAATATGCTGGAGAAATAAAGAGGGCGACTTCAGCTGGCATTGCAACCACCATCAGAAATGGCGCCTGACCAGGTTCAAGAAAGGAGACGGTAACGTGCTCATCTGCCCTGGTAATCAAAATGGCGGCGCAGCAATGGCCTCAAAAAAAGGCCCCTGGTCCCGGGGGATGCTGATATGATTGCAGCTACTGCCGCGTATTAATGAGGTGATGATCATGATTTTTACCGAATAAAAAAAAAGGAGGTGCGTCATGGAGGCAAGCCGTTGTCTGCAGGAAAGAAAGAGTATCCGCGTTTTCAAGCCCGAGCCTGTGCCCCGCCCTCTCCTGGAGGAGGTCTTTGAGCTGGCGCGCTGGAGTCCCTCGTATAAAAACAGTCAGCCCTGGGAGGTAGTGGTTCTCTCCGGGGCGCGTAAGGAGGCCCTGAGCCGGGAAATGATCAGGCTGCTGGAGGCAGATGTCCCCAAGAGTGCCGATCTGGCCGCACCGGAATCGTGGCCGCCCACCCAGGAGGCCAATATCAACCAGCTCTATGCGAGCCGGCAGGAGGCCACCGGCATCGATCTGCAGGACCCGCAGCTGATCGAGAAGACCAAGAAGGCTAATTTTTCCTTTTATGGCGCCCCCCATGCAATCTACCTCTTTCAGGACAAATCCCTGAGCCAATGGTCTCTCTTTGATCTGGGCCTCTTTGCCCAGAGCCTGATGCTGGCCGCGCACAGCAAGGGACTGGGCACGGTGCCCCAGGCCTTTGCCACGGATTATGCCAGGGAGATCAAGGAATTCCTTGATATTCCCGCCGGCAAAAGGCTGGTCCTGGGTCTCTCCCTCGGCTATCCCGACCCGGAGGCCTCCCTCAACAAGCTCCGCACTGAGCGCATGGAGGTGGATAAATTCGTCCGGTGGCTGGAATAGGAGGCGATGCCTTTGTGAACTGCGCTTCAGGGTAAAAGTTAAAAAAGAACGCTTTTATATAAATTAAACCGATAATCGATTATAGGTGAAAGGGCAGGGCCATTGGTCCTGCCCTTTCTTTTCCAGAGAGCAAAACCTGGTTGTGCATTGGTGGCCCGGATCGCCGCCTGTCTGGATCAGGCCTCTTCTCTATCTTTTCCAGCCCCATTCACCCAGCAAAGGCAGTTATTATGGAAAAATATCATCAAGATCAGGACGAAGGGCTGCACCGCTCCTATTTCAGCAAGATGAAGGGGGTCAGCAAAAGCCCGGAAAGGGTGAGCCTTGAGGAGATCATCTGGTCATGGATCGGCGCCTTCCTGGGCATTGCCGCGGTGGCCGGTATACACTACAAGCTGCTGGCTGACACAGCATTTGTCATGCTGATCGGTTCTTTCGGGGCATCAGCGGTGCTGATATACGGCTCCCTGAAAAGCCCCTTTGCCCAGCCCAGGAACCTGGTGGGAGGTCATATCATCTCCGCCCTTATCGGCGTAGCCTCTTATCAAATTTTCGCCCCCACCATGTGGCTTGCCGCTTCGGTGGCGGTGGCCACAGCCATTGCTGCCATGCATGCCACCAAGACCCTCCACCCCCCAGGCGGCGCCTCAGCCCTCATCGCCGTCATCGGCGGTGCCGAGATTCATGAGTTGGGCTATTTCTATGCCCTGGTGCCGGTGGCAAGCGGGGCGCTCATCATGCTGCTGGTGGCCCTGCTGGTCAATAACATCCCCAGAAGCAGGAGTTATCCTAAATTCTGGCTGTGAGGCGGCAGAGGGGAAATCAGGGCGGCAACGATATCCCGGCCGCAAGCAGAACTCACCAGAAAGAGCCCTGTCTCAGGGGGCCACATAAAAATCCCGGGCCCCTTCTTTGTTGATCAGCCTGGTGGCAAAGAGGCTGAGAGTAAGGACCAGGATACCGATGAGCAGGAAGGACCAGTTCAGACCGAGCCAGTCTGAGGTGAAACCGGCGCCGATGGCCCCGATAAAGACCCCGGCGCTCATGGCCAGATTAAAGACCCCCATGATGGACCCCTGGCCGTAATGGCGTCCCTCTTCCGTGGCCAGCGCCCCCAGGGTGGGCCAGATGATCGCCTCGCCGCTGCCCAGGATCACAAAGAGGCCCAGCAGGACCCAGAAATTTCCGGCCAGGGGCACCAGACACATCACCGCGCTGATCACCAGGCAGCCCAGCCGCAGAAATTTCACCTTGTCGATACGGTCGGCCAGCCGGCCGCAGGGGGTCTGCAGCACGGCATTGACCAGGGTGCGGGCGGTGATCACCATGCCGATCTGCATGGCGGTGGCCTGAAACCACTGGTGCATGAGGAGGGGCAGTAAGGCCATGGTGGGCACCATGACGATCATGGTTGCCATGCGGGTCAGCAGGATGCCGGTGGTGCGCTGACTGGCCAGCATGGTGCGCAGGGATTTGAGCACCCCGGGGCGGGGGCCCTTCTGTAGGGGGGAGGCGGGCGCCACCGGCATCTGCAGGATGATCAGGGTCATGGCCACAAAACTCAAAGCCGCCATGAGGTAAAAGGCTGAGGCCATGCCCCAGCGGTCGGTACAAAATCCGCCGATCAAGGGGCCGGA
Source organism: Desulfurivibrionaceae bacterium (assembly GCA_031581485.1). Lineage (GTDB taxonomy): Bacteria > Desulfobacterota > Desulfobulbia > Desulfobulbales > SURF-16 > BM506. Next base: position 3,361 of record JAVLBA010000109.1, read on the forward strand.
GCCGATGCCTGCAAAAATGGCGATATTGAGCATTCCCATGTACCGGCCTTCCTCACCCACCGGCGTCAGATCAGCCACATAGGCCATGGCCACCGGCACGATCATGGCCGAGCCCATGCCGTGCAGGGCGCGGATCAAAAGCAGGGCGCCCAGGGACGTGGCACCGGGCATCATCAAGCCCACCACGCCGTAGACGAAAAGGCCACTGATCAGAAATCCCTTCCGTCCCCAGCGGTCAGAGAGGTTGCCCACTACCGGCTGACAGAAGCCCCGGGTCAGGGAGAAGACGGCGATGATTATCCCCAGGGTCAGGCCACCGGCCCCCAGGCTCTCGGCAAACACCGGCATCACCGGCACAATGATGCCGATGCCCAAAAGGGCAATGAAAACCGAAAGGAGCAGGATGATCAGGAGGTGGCGGTGCATGGCGGCATAAGGGTGCTCAAGGTGGCGGGTCGCATGACCCCGGTCCGGGCCGGGAGAGGATCTGAAGTACGGGCCTGGTTGCCCCTGACTCCCAGCCTCTCCTTACCCAGCCTGACCAGCAGGGTCAAGAGGGCTTTTGGTGCGCCGCCGGGCCGGCTGAAAAACAAAAAAAATTTTGCGCTCCTGGCGGTTATGATGAATCATCAGGGTATAAGGTATTCGCGTCCCTGGCAAAATCGGCAGGTGAGACGGCAAAAGGGCGCACTTCTCTCATCACATAAGGAGGACGGAAATGACCATGGCATACCAGACCCAATTTGTTGAACGGCTGGAAAGGACCCCGACCGCGGTAAGTTATCGATTCAAAAGGCCCCCGGGCTTTGACTTCACGGCCGGCCAATACATGGTGGTGGATCTGGGTGAGGAACGCATCCATCCCTTATCCCTCAGTGACTGTCCGGAAGAGAGTCGGTTTATCGAATTTACCAAACGGATGACCGGCAGCCCCTTTTGCCAACGCCTGGAAGAGCTTACCACGGCAGATACCATCACCGTCAAAGGCCCGTCGGGTACATTTTGCGTGGAGGAGGCAGAGGCCCCTCTGGTTCTGCTGGCGGGCGGCATCGGCATCACTCCCCTCAGGAGTATCTTGAAGAGCCAGGAAAAAAAGAGAACCACGGCCGGCAGCATCATCCTGCTCTATGGCAATAAAACCCAGGAAGATATAGCCTTCAGAGAGGAACTGGAAAATCTGCAGCTTGCTGACTACCGGCTGATCCATGTCCTTGCCGACCCCGCAGGGGTGGAAAACGCCTATCAGGGATTCATCAGAGGCGAGATAGTTGCAGAAGAAGTGGCAAACCCTACCCAGGCCCTTTATATGATCTCCGGGCCCACGGCCATGGTGGAGGCCATAAAGAAGAACCTCCTGATGATCAATATCGACGAAGAGCGGATCCGCACCGATATCTTTCTTGGTTATGATTGACGGGGAGGGGCCCGGGGAGGACCAGGGATCCGGTCAGCCGGGCTGCCCTGAAAAAGGCCCTCTGCCCCGATCAGCTGCCATCAAAGAGAGGGCTTTCCTATTCCGTACATTTTGACTATGTAGCAATGGTCAGCACCAAAACGATTATCAAGGAATAGGGCCATGAGATTTATCCACACCGCAGACATCCATCTCGGCAAAACCTACCGCAACTCCCAGGGGGAAGGGGAGCGCTACCACGATTTCTTCCGCTCCCTGGCGGCCATTGTGGCTGACGGCCTCCGGGAGGCGGTTGACTTTGTCCTGATCGGTGGGGATCTTTTCCACACCGGCCAGATCCTGCCCAAGACCTTTGCTAAAACCATCGAAATCCTCCAGCCCCTGAAAGAGGCGGGCATCCCCTGCCTGGCCGTGGAGGGCAACCATGACTGGATTCACCGGCGCCACAATATCTCCTGGATGGAGGCCCTTTCCGAAATGGGCTATATCCGCCTGCTGCGGCCTTCCCGGACCGAGGAGGGCGGCTACCTGTTTGAGCCCTTCAATGAAGAGAGCGGCAGGGGGGGCCATCTGGAGCTGGACGGCCTCCATATCTACGGCCTCGGTTATATCGGGGCCCAGGCCGGCAGCCATGTGGAGCGCATATGCCAGGCCGTGACCACTACCAACAACCTCCTGATCTTTCATGTGGGCATCTGGCGCTACTCGCCGGTGGAAATCGGCAACATGAAGCTCGAAGAGGCCCATCCCCTGGCTGAAAAATTCGGCTATGTCGCCCTGGGCCACGGCCACAAGCCCTACGTGATCGAAACCCCGGCCGGCCGGCCCTACGCCTACAACCCAGGGGCCCCGGAACGGGTCAACTTCGGCGAGGAAAAATATGATAAGGGCTATTATCTGGTCACCCTCAGCCAGGGTGATTTTGTGGCGCAATTCAGGCCCACTGATCCCCGCCCCATGCTGGTGGAGGTCATTGATCTCGACGGCGCCGGGGATGCGGAAAGCGCCTTGGCCCGGTGCCTGGAGCAGATAAGGGAGAAAATGGCAGGCCAAGAGGAGCAGCGGCGGCCCCTGCTGGAGCTGAAACTCACCGGCCGGGTGGGCTTCCATCCCTTTGAGCTGGGCCGGGAACGGTTGCGGCTGGCCATAGCCGAGGTTGTCTCCCCCCTGCATGTGGAAATAAAAAATCATCTCTCCATGGTGGCGCACACCCATGGCCGGGAAAGGGTGAAAAAGTCCCTTTCTGAGATGGAAAGAGATGTCCTCCATGAGCTGATCGCTGGCCACAGCCTCTACCAGGGCAGGGAGGAGGAGTTGGCCAGGCTGGCCATCTCCATCCGTGATCTGGTGATAAAAGGTGATGTGGAAGATGACGAACTGCTCGCTCTTTTGGGGGAGGAACTCTAGTGCAGTGTATCATTTAAAGTTTTGTATATTTATGCAACTAT
>JAVLBA010000010.1:0-45279 GCA_031581485.1 Desulfurivibrionaceae bacterium
CAGCAGATGGCACTGACTATAATATTACGTTCGCTGATGCTACTACTGGCGACGAAGCAGTAGTTACTGGCGCAACAGAGATAACCGTTACTTATGATTTCGCTAACGCTGCTATGACGGAAGCCGATCTGGCCGGCCTGCTGGAAGGAGCGGATGGTGGCAATATTACGGCTGCGACGACTAATGGTGCGACTGAAATGACCGCCTCCGGGGCTGCTGCATACGCAGATATGACCTTGACGGGTGGTGCAGCCGCAAGTGTCGATTACGCAGCCGCAACTACCGATTACGCAGCCGCAACTACCGATTACGTGGCCGCAAGTACCGATTATGTGGCTGCAAGTACCGATTATGCGGCAGCAAGTGCTGATTATGACGCGGGCACGGCCACAGTGGTGGTTGCTGACATGTCCGTGGCCTCTCTCACGGATGCCCAGTCCACCATTGCCAGTGTTGATGAAGCCATTGCCGAAGTCGACACCATCCGGGCTGGGCTGGGTGCGGTGCAGAATCGTTTTGAGTCCACTATCTCTAACCTGATGAACGTCTCCGAGAATATTTCGGCAGCCCGTTCTCGGATCATGGATGCGGACTTTGCAGCAGAGACCGCGGACATGACCAAGTCTCAGATCCTGCAGCAGGCCGGTATGGCCATGCTCTCCCAGGCCAACTCCATCCCACAGGGTGCCCTGAGTCTTCTTCAGTAATCTTTAACCTTACTCCAGGGAGAGGGGATTTTCTTCCTCTCCCTGGCCTTTTTCTTTTTCTTCAGCCCAGGCCAGGAGTTCGTCATGACTATCTCTATAGGCGGTTTAGTCTCCGGACTAGATACAGAATCCATGGTCAAGCAGCTCATGGATCTTGAAAGACGGCCTATTTCCCTCCTGCAGGCCAAAGAGGCTGGTTATCAGTCCAAGATTTCTGCCCTCGGCAGTTTGAAGGGAGTCCTTTCCACATTTCAGTCAGCTGCAGCTTCTCTGGGGGATGCTAGCGGCTACGTCTCTTTTAAAGCCACGTCCGACAATACGAATGTTCTCACTGTTTCTGCCGGGGATGCGGCAATTGCCGGCAAATATCAGATAGAGGTCGCCAGCCTGGCCACGGCCCAGCAGGTACGGAGCGCCTCTTTTGGGGCCAGCGATACCGATATCGGCACTGGCACCCTGTCCATTCAGGTCGGCAGCGGCACAGCTGTTGATGTCACCATTGATTCCGAACACCAGACCCTTTCCGGAATTGCCCAGGCCATTAACGAGGCGGAAACGGATGTTTCAGCCGCCGTGGTTGATGATGGCAATGGTAACGTCTACCTGACTCTGGCCAGCACCGAAAGCGGGGCTGCCAACACCATCAGCCTGACCATGGTCGATGATGATGCTGATAATAATGATGCTCTCGGTCTTTCCAGTCTCTATACGGATCCTGTGGCTCAGACTTTGACCCAGACCCAGGCAGCCAGCAATGCCCAGCTCACTGTCAACGGCATTGCCGTGGAACGTGAGGGCAATACCATCACCGATCTCATTGATGATGTGACCCTGACTCTCAAGGATGCGGATCCAGGTAATCCTTTTGAGCTCAACGTCGTTCAGAATTTCAGCACCATCACCAGCAAGGCGGGAAACTTTGTTAAGCAGTATAATGCCATGGTGGACGCCTTTGATTCCCTGCAAAAGTATGATCCGGAGACGAAGAGTGCCGGAGCCCTCATTGGGGATAGCACCACCCGGCAGTTGCGCTCTAGGTTGCAAGGTATGTTGTATGAGCGGGTGAATGGTGTGGCCGATGAGGTCAATGGCTTAAGCAGGTTGGGCCTGGCGGTGGATCGTTATGGCAAGCTCAGTCTCGACAGTGAGAAATTGACTACAGCCATTGAAGAAAATAGTGCGGAGGTAATCAGTTTCTTTACCAATGAGGAGGTGGGCAATGAGGGTATTGCCCTGCGCTTCGATAACCTCCTGGATGATTATCTGAAAAGTACTACCGGTCTTCTGGCCACCAAAGAGGATGGGTTCCAGTCGTCTATAAAAGATATAGGAAAGCAGGTAGAACGCATTGAATTTAGGCTTGAGAAGCGGGAGGAGAATCTCAGGCAGCAGTTCCTGAACCTTGAAGCCCTCCTGTCAAACCTGCAGGCCACCCAGGGGGCCCTTGATCAGCAGCTGGAATCACTCGCCAACCTGTCTTCTAGTATTTACGGAAAAAAATAAGGGGTAATTGAAATATGTATCAGAATCAGCAGAAGGCGTGTTCCACCTATAAGCAGAATGAACTCAAGAACCTGGATCCGGCCGAGATAGTGGCTCGCCTCTATCAGGCCTTAGGTTCTGCGTTAGTTACGGCCCGCGATGCCATTGTTGATGGTGACACAAAGGTGCAGGGCGAACAGGTCAGCCGGGCCCTGGCCATTATCACCGAGCTCCATGCGGCCCTTAATATGGAAGAGGGCGGCGAGATCTCCGCCAACCTTAATGATCTCTATTTCTACCTCACCTCGGAGATTACCCAGGGCAATATCAAAAATGACCCAGAAATGCTGGCCAATGCCATCAGAACGGTGCAACCCCTCACCGAGGCCTGGATGACCCTGGCCGCCAACAGAAAGGCGGAGGTCGGGGATAACCTTGCCGCCCGCAGGCCAGCCGAGAAAGTAGAACGAGGCGCCTTTCAGGCTGTTTATTAAAGGCTGCGTGCAGACTTCAGCAGGCAGAAGACGGGAAACAGAATGGATGATTCAGTGTACAGGGATCTCCTCGGCATTACCGAGGAAATCGAGGGGCTGTTGGCCCTCGATGGCTATGATGACCGGCTTACTCCCCTGGTGGCTCGGCGTCAGGAGATCTTTAGGAGCTTAGTCGATGTCCCCCTTGCCAAGGAATACGTCCTTTTGATCAAACGGATCAGGGCCACGGAAGATAAATGCATGGCCCTGACCCGGGAGAAGATGGCAGCCATTCAGGGTGATCTTCTGGCCATGACGAAAAGTAAACGTGCCGTGGCGGCTTATGGCAAGCATGTATAAAAAAAACGAAGGATTTCAAAGGGGTTATTTGGCCCGCTGGTCCATGGGTCACAACTAGAGGAGTTGGAGGTCATTGGTTATGGACGTCAATATCAGTACAGATATGAAAGGGGTAAGCCAGCCTGCGGTGTCGGCCGTGGAGGTGGAGGACCGGTCCCGGCCGCCCGTGGCGCCGGTGGCTAAGAGCGGCGATTCGGCGCAGGGCAACCTGGATGACCAGGCCCTGCACGGCAGGAAGCCTCAGCAGCCCTCCTCCAGCGCCGAGCTGGCGGAAATGGCGGAAGAGATTGAGGGCCGCTTTGATACCATGGGCGCCAAGCTGGGCTTTTCCATCCGTGACGAGAGCGAGGACATTGTCATGGAGGTGCGGGAAAGGGAAAGCGGCGACCTGATCCGCCAGATTCCGTCGGAAGAGGTCCTGGCCCTGCGGGAAAAGCTCAACGAGCTGGTGGGCCTGCTTTTTGACAAACAGGTCTGAGTCTTAGAAGGCCGGTCGTTTTCAAAAGAGAGAGCAGCCCCCTGGAGCTGCGTCTTTTTTCAGATGGCTGGCCACAGATATAGAGTTGTCAGCTGAAAGGCACCCCTTTTCTGGGCTGCCTTTTTTTTTGTCACCACCGTAAGGTACTATCATGCCGGAAAGTATCCTCATGCCGGCTGCCAATTCTGTCCGCCTTTGAACTTTTCCTTGACATAAAATGCCAGCTTACTAAAATAGCCCTTTGAAAATGAATAATGGTTCATTACTATTTCAGGGTCATTATTTTCAATTGGTAGAATTTATTTTCACGAAGCGCCAACCTACACGCTCCAGGGCGCCTGTTGTCAGTTCCGCAGGTACAATCTGAAACGTACAAAAGGGCGCGCTATATCTTTTAATTTCCATTCCTAAGGAGACCGTAGATGTCAAAATTAGTTGCCCCCCATGGTGGTAAAGGACTTGTTTGTGCCCTGTTACACGGCAAAGAGCTTGCAGCTGAAATCGAAAAAGCAGCCGGGCTGAAAAGAATCGACGTCAGTGATCGCGCCAAAGGCGACCTGATCATGATGGGCATCGGTGGTTTCTCTCCACTGACTGGTTTCATGAAAAAGGCGGACTGGAAAAGCGTTTGCGAGAATTTGCAGTTGGCGGACGGCACCTTCTGGCCCGTCCCCATTACCCTGGACATTGATCAGGCTGAGGCCGATTCCCTCAAGCTGGGTGACGAGGTTGCTCTTTATACCAAGGGCGAGCTCATGGCCACCATGAAGATCGAAGAAAAGTATGAGATGACCAGCGCTGACAAGAAGTGGGAATGCGAGAAGGTTTTCAAGGGTGAAGGCGAAGAATCTGTCGATGGCCAGTTCTGGGAAATTGCTCCCAAGGATCATCCGGGCGTTATCATGGTTCAGAACCAGAAAGACTTTAACATTGCCGGTCCTGTCAAGGTCCTCTCCCAGGGCGAGTATCCCACCGAGTACAAAGGTGTCTACCTCACTCCTGCCGAGACCCGTGCCATCTTTGAAGAGCGCGGTTGGTCCAACGTTGCTGCCCTGCAGCTCCGTAACCCCATGCATCGCTCCCACGAGTATCTGGCCAAGATCGCCATTGAGGTGTGTGACGGCGTGCTGATCCACTCCCTCATCGGTAACCTCAAAGCAGGCGATATTCCTGCTCCTGTCCGCGTTAAGGCCATTGATATCCTCATCGAGAACTACTTTGTGAAGGATAACGTTGTCAACGCCGGTTATCCCCTTGATATGCGTTATGCCGGTCCCCGCGAAGGTCTGCTCCACGCCACCTTCCGTCAGAACTATGGTGTCAACAACATGCTGATCGGTCGTGACCACGCTGGTGTTGGTGACTTCTACGGCCTGTTCGAGGCTCAGGAAATCTTTGAGAAGATCCCCACCACCGGTGACGCCGGCAAGGATCTGCAGTGCAAGCCCATGAAGATCGACTGGACCTTCTACTGCAAGGAATGTGATGGTATGGCTTCCCTGCGTACCTGTAATCACAACAAAGAGTCCCGCGTTATTCTTTCCGGTACCAAGCTGCGTAAGGCCCTTTCCGAAGGTGCTGATATCGTTGACCACTTCGGACGTGACGAAGTTCTTGAGCACCTGAAGAAATACTATGGCGGCCTCACCGAGAAGGTCGAAGTGAAGATGCAGGGTGCTGCTTCTGGTAGCTCCATGTAAGAAACCAGCTTTTGAAGCTGATTTTCACTGCATAAAAAAGGGAGACGTCTTTTAAGACGTCTCCCTTTTTTTATGCCCGGCATGGCGGACGTAACGCTGATCTACTGCGGTCACGCCCGACAGACTCCCGGCGTCGCGGCTTATTTTTTTTCGAATTATTCTTTCAGAGCAACCATGTTGCCGTCATTGCTGAATTCTATTTTGTCCTCTCGGGCCAGCCAGCCCATGGCGGCCAGGACATTGGCCTGGCTCTGTTGCCTCTGCAGCATGGCGCCCACCACCCGACTGGTGGGGGTGAGCCCCTTTTCGCCCAGATAATGGTAGATGTCGCCGGCAATAAGGCCGAATTGTTCGGGGATGGTCAAGCCCGGCCCGGCCTTGAAGGGCAGGGGGGTCGTTTTGTCTTCCGCCTCTTTTTCCGCACCTTTAAATCCGCTGACCCGCTCCATGGCCCCCTGGGCCTGTCTGGAAACCGTAGTGGCCAGTTCTCCCGCCTTTTTATGGGCCACCCTGCCGGCTGATTCCGCCCTGAAGGTGGAACGGGCCACGGCCTTGCCAACCTTTTCCGTAGTCTCGTGGAGTTTGCTCTTCTTTGTTGACGTCATGGGGCCTCATTGTCTTAGGGTTGCCTGGCTGTCTTTGTTGCAGCATTTATATTGAACTTCATAAATATCATGAACAGCGCCGCTTTTTTTGTCAAGAATGGCCTGGATTTTCTGTACCTGGATTTAGGAGTACCCTTGACGTTAGCGCTCCGGCGCGCTTCAGGTTCAACACAGAGACACAAAGACACGGAGAAAAACCCTCTGTGTCTTTGTGCCTCTGTGGTGAAAAAAAGGATTTAGCGCCTTGGTGAAAATAGCTGCGGGGCATGGCTGAAACAGCGTGGTAAGCAGATCTAAATTTGGTAATCGCTGGCGTCTTGTGTTATGAAGAGCTGATTTGGTTTGCTGCAATAGCCGTTGTCCGGCAGGTTCCCCTCCACGACGGGCGCCAGGCCGGTCCCGGAATCTCTACATAAAAATGAACAAGGGCAGACGCATGAAACAGCTCCAGGTTGGTTTAGAGGATCGGGCCTATCCCATTTTGATCAGGGAAGGTCTGCTCTCCGAGGTTGGTGAGGAACTCAAACTGCGGAAGATCGCCAAACGCTATATCATCATTGCCGATGACCACGTGGCCGAGCTCTTTGGCGGCCAGCTTGTGGAGTCTCTGCGCAAGGTCAATATCCCTGTTGATCTGCTCACCTTTCCGCGGGGTGAGGCCAGCAAGAACCTGACCACCATTGGCAGGTTGATCAGCAATCTTGCCCAGCTGGGGGTGGATCGCCAGGACGCCCTGATTGCCCTGGGCGGCGGCGTCACCGGCGATATTACCGGTTTTGCGGCCGCCATCTATATGCGCGGCATCCCCTTTGTCCAGGTGCCCACCACCCTGCTGGCCCAGGTGGACAGTTCCGTGGGGGGCAAGACCGGGGTGGATATCCCGGAGGGCAAGAACCTGGTGGGCTGCTTTTACCAGCCCAAAGCCGTCTTTATCGACACCCTGGTTCTTGATCAGCTGCCCCGCGAAGAGCTGCTCAACGGCCTGGCCGAGGTGGTGAAATATGGGGTGATCAACGATCTCGATTTTTTCAATTTTCTGCTCTCCAATCAAAAAGATATTCTCGCCCTGGAGCCCGCCATTGTGGAGGCGGTGATCGCCCATTGCTGCACCATCAAGGCCCGGGTGGTGGAGGCGGATGAGCGGGAGGCGGATCAGCGCCGCATCCTCAACTACGGCCATACCCTGGGCCATGCGGTGGAGGCGGCCTCCAATTTCACCATTCCCCACGGTATGGCGATCAGCATGGGCATGGTGGCGGTGAATACCATTGCCGTGGGCAAGGGCCTGTTGGCCGCAGAAAAAGCCCAGCGGGTCAAGGATGGTCTGCAGGGCTTCGGGCTGCCGGTGGCAATCCCGCCGGAACTTGATCGCCGCCAGATGACGGAGTTGCTGAAGAGCGACAAGAAAAGCGTGGGCGGCAGGCCCTTTTTTGTTCTGCCCATTCAGATCGGCAAGGTCATTATCAGTGATGAGGTGGATGACGCCCTGATTGCCCGGGCCTTTGGCTGAAGAGCCGCTTCCCCTTATCCGCTTTTATGATCAATCTGCTCCTGGCCACCATCCACTGCGCAGCGGAAGCCGATGGAGTTGGACCAGGTGGCGGCCGGTTCGATGAGGCGGTGGGCGCAGGAGACCTGGGTGCTGGCCCACGACCCTCCCTTCAGGATGGCCAGTTGCCGGCCGTGAGGGCTCTTGTGGTTGCTTGCGGTCCACTCAAAAATATTCCCCACCATATCCAGGAGGCCAAAGGGGCTCAGGGATTGCCTGCCGAAATAATTGACCGGGGTGGTGCTGCCTCTCTGGTGAGCGGCCAGGTTTGCCAGGGGCAGGAAGGTATTGCCCCAGGGAAAGAGCAGACCGGCCGGGCCCCGGGCGGCGGCCTCCCATTCATCCTCGCTGGGCAGACGTTTTCCGGCCCAGGCGGCAAAGGCCAGGGCATCCCGGCGGCTGACCTGGACCACGGGATGGTGGCCCCTGTCGTCCAGGGAGCTGTCCGGACCATCGGGATGGCGCCAGTTGGCGCCTTTGATGGGGCGGCTTATCACTCCCTGGGTGATGGTGAGGGTGGGGCGGCCTGTTTTCTGCTGCACCCCGCTGCTCAGGCGGCCTGAGGTGACCAGCCCGTACCCCTGCTGCTCGGCCTCGGTCTGGTAGCCGGTTTCACGTACAAAGAAGTCAAAAAGATCGTTGGTGATGGGCAGTTGGCCGATATAGAATTGCGGCAGAGCGACCCGGCCGGTGGGCCGGTCGGTCTGCCTTTTTTTGGGGCCGCCCACCGGGTAGCTGCCGGCGGGGATCTTGATGGATTTCGGCATGAACCGGGCCAAGATCTGGCGTACATAGGTATCATTTTGTTCCTGGAGAATGTCGGGGTTGTTGTCCAGGGCCTCCTCTGCTTCGATATATTGCGAAAAATCCATGGCTTGGGCCATGGCCGGCTTCGGGCCCTCTGGCCCGGGCGCTGCCATCTCCTCCCGGCCTTCATTTTTTGCTGTCTGCCCGCTCAGATCGGTCCGCTCCCTGATCTCGAAATCATCGTCATCCACCACCTCGAAGGAATCCCAGTCGGCCGCAGCTGCTTCTGCCGGGTTATCACCACCACCGGCGGCCTCTTCCTCCTCAAGGCCCAGGCCGCCAGCTGAGCCGGCTCCCGGCTCCAGCGCCGCCGGTTCCTGGGAGGACGGCTCCTCGAAATCCTCTTCCAGCTCCACCTCCTCAAGGTCACCCTCATCGGCCTCGCCAACAGCGCCCTGGGCAGAGGCCGGGTCATCACCAGCTGGGGCAGGGATATCTTCCTCTGTTATCTGCTGGTGGGCAGAAGCGGCCATATCCTCCTCCAGCTCCACAAGGTCGAGATCATCGTCATCCATTACCTCGAAGGAATCCCAGTCGGCAGGGCTTGAGTCCCCGCCTGGATCACTGCCCGCCTCAGCCGCCACCCCCTCAAGGTCACCGTCCTTGGCCTCGCCAACATCGCCTTGGGCAGAGGCCGGGCCATCACCTGCCGGGGCAGGGATCTCTTCCTCTGCCTGCTGCTGTGGGGCCGCAGCGGCCAGATCCTCTTTCAGCTCCACAACGTCGAGATCATCATCATCCATCACCTCGAAGGAGTCCCAATCGGCAGAGCTGGCGTCTCCTCCCGGGTCACTGGCCCCCCCGGCCGCCTGCGCCTCTGCTTCATCCCCTGGGCCTTCTTCATCGAGAAACTCAATCACCGTGTCCGCATCGAGCTCTAACTCCTCAACCGGCAGCTGCTGCTCATCCTCCTGGGGGGAAGGGGAGGCGGTCACCTCATTCTCCTCCCCGGCAAGACCGGCCATTCTGGTGAGCATCTGGCGGGTGGCGTCCAGCTGGTCCAGAATTTTCAGGGCCTCGTTCTGGTCGGCAGGGGTGGAGGTGCCGGTGAGCATCTCGTTTAAGGTGGAGAGGGCACTTAAGAGGGCGCTGCTGTCGCCTCCGGCCTGGGCGAGTTTGTCCAGCAGCAGGTTTTTTTTCTCGTCGGCAATGGTAAAAACATTGTCGCGACCGATGATGATGCCGTCTGGATTGGCGTTGCTTTGGATACCCTCTTTCAGGCTCTTGTTGATGCTTGATTTCAGGCTGCTGAGGTTCTTGCGCCTGGCCTTGGTTTCAGAAGCGCCCTGCGGCTTCCACAGCTCATGGATGAGATCCTGAGGGGGGATGGCCGTAAGGGTGTCGAGGCTCTCCTCGTCGGTGAAACGCCGGGCAATGGCCTGGAGAAGCCGGGCCTTGAGGGTGGTTTCGTTAAGGTGGAGATTGTCGATGGCTTGGGCAATGCCGGCCAGGCTGATAAGGGCCATGTCTGTTGGTTGGAGATGATTAAGGGTAAGGGGTGCAGGGCTTCTCTAGGGAATATCGGCGGAAGGTACCAAGGGAATAAGAAAATAGCATATTTTCTTGGGCATTTGTTTGATTTAGGCGAGGACGGCCGTTAGAGTGGGCAGGAAGTACCATAACTTAAGGTCGGGAAGGGGTGCATGGGGCAAAGATATATTCTTGTGGAAACCGCAGAAAAAAGAGAGACGCTGGCGGCTGTCTGGCCCCCCGGCAAGGGCGAGGTGCTGCTGGTGCCGGCCCTGGCGGCGGTGGTGGAGACCAAAAATGTCGAATACCTGGCCCGGGGGGAGGCTGGTTTTCTCTTTCGGCCCGTCACCGCCAGCCAGGCGGCCCTGCAGAAACTGCTGCATGATAACGGTGCCGATATCTACCTGGCCTTTGACCGCAGCGACCGGGGGGAGTACAGCAGCTGGCTCTGGACCGGCCTGGTGGCGCAGCTCTCCAAGGGCGCTCTTTACTGCCGGCGTCTGCATCTGGCCGCCCTTACTGAGGAGGGGATGGAGAGGGCCCTGGCCTTGGTGGAGCCCGTTGATGCTGGCCGGGCCGCCGCCCTTTATTTTGCCCACTGCTTTGAGGGCCTCCTGGCTACCCATCTGCAGCGCCTGCTCGGCACCCATACCGGGCCCGGGGGCCTGCCCCTGACCATGCCGGTTCTGGCCATCCTGGCCCTGCTGTGGGAGCGGCAGCAGGAGATCAAGGCCTTTGCCGGGACGCCCACCTGGCAGGTGAGACTTTCGCTGCAGGGCCCGGACGGCGAGTTCGGGGTGGGCCTCAAAGAGGTGTTCGGGATCAACTGCGACGGCATTATGACAGGGAGGAAGCAGGCCGGAGAGGTTGCCCGTGACTTGGCGGGCCAATATTTTAGCGTGGTTTCCCGGCAGGAAAAGGATCTGGATATTGCCGCCCCCTTGCCCTACACCTTCTCTGAACTTATTTTTGACGCCCATTGCCAGCCCCGGATTTCCGTGGCCGAGGCCATGGCAGCGGCCACGAGCCTGGCCACCGGCGTCCTTGTTGGCGGCAAGCGGCAGGCCCTGATTTCTTCTCTCTATCCGCTGGTCCTCACCCATGAGCAGTCCCTGGTGGAGGGGCTCCAGCAGGAGGTTACCCAGCGGTTTGGCAGGGAGGCCTTGCAGGGCCGCCCCCTGGCCGCTCATGGCATTCTGCCCCTGGATCCGCAGCGCCCTCCGGAAGCGCTGGCGGATCTTTCCCCGGCCTGCCAACAGGTCTATGATCTTGTCTGGCGGCGCGCCCTGGCCAGCCAGATGTCGGCGGCCAGGGGCAAAGAAGTGACCCTTGGTCTGGTGAACGATACGTATAGGCTGCAGAGTGATTTTCAGGTGATTGCCGAGCCCGGTTTTCGCCAGGTCTATGATCAGGGCTTCGGTGACCTGGTGGGCCCCCAGGTGGCGGCGTCGTTGCAGGAGGGTGATGAGGCCCGGGTTGCCCAGGTGGTTCCTGAACAGCGCTGGGAAGGAGCGCCCCAATGGTATACCCTGCCCGCCCTGGCCGCAGATCTTGCTGAACTGGGCATGACAGATGAGGAAGAAGTGGTGCAGCTGGTGGGCCGGCTGGTGGCAGCCGATTATATCAAGGACCAGGGCAAGGGCGCCCTGCAAGACAGCGCCAATCTCGGTAAGGTGGTCCAGACCCTCAATCGGGCCTTTCCGGCCATGGCGGGCCTCAATTTTGTGGTCTATTACGGCCAGACCCTTGCCGAAGTGGTCTCGGGCCGCAAGCGTTTAGCCATGGCCCTGAAGCAGTTTGATCAAAATATGTTCATGCAGGGCAGGCCCCTGGTAAAGATCAAGATGCCCGATGCCATGCTGCAGCGGACCTCAACATCAAAGAACATCATCAAGGGCGGGGGGCTGCCTCGCCGCCCGCAAAAGAAGGCGGCGCCGGCGGGCAAGGAACCGCCTTTTACGGATTTTGTTGAACCGGAAGTGCCAGAGTCTGACCAGGAGGCCCCTTCTATTGAGGAGACAACGCCGCCGGCCCCTTCCCTGACAGAGACAAAACCCGAGGCCCCGGCGGCTGGCCCCGGCCTGACCGAGGAACTGCCGCCGGGGGGCGCAGATGTCGAGGAGCAGGCCGGCACCGGCTCCCTGGCCGGGGAGGCCGTGGTCCCGGCCGGAGAGGATGAAGGAGCGGAGGGGCCGGCACCTGTTTTTCCGGAAACGGCCCTGCCTGACCCGGCAGAGAAGGAGAGCGTCCCAAAGGAGCCTGCTGCCGCCGCCGAGCCGCCAAAGCCGTTGCGGGAAAGGGCCCAGGTGGCCACCAGGCCCTGCCCCCAGTGCGGCCGGGCCATGGTCGCCAAGCATGATCGCTTTGGCACCTATTGGGCCTGTATCGGAGCGCCGGCCTGCCGCCATACCGAAGGAGGGGCAGAGGAGGATGAGGCGGAAACCCTGTTATGCCCCCTCTGCTCTCAGGGCCGGCTGCTGGTCAAGAAGACGCCCACGGGCAAGGATATGTATCTCTGCTCCGATAAGGAGTGCGACTTCATGGCCTGGTCCCGCCCCCATCCCCTCCCTTGCCCCCTCTGTACTTCCCCTTATCTGGTGGAGAAAAAAGGAGACCAGGGCCAGATTATGCTGCGCTGTCCCAAGGCGGGTTGCACTTATTGTCGGGGAGTTGAGGGCAGTGAAGAAGGGCCTGAGGCGCCGGAGGCCAGGAAAAAGGTGGTTGTCCGCCGCCTCAAGGGCAGCGGCAGCGGCGGCGGCCGACGCAAGGTGATGGTGCGCCGCAAAAAATGAGCGGCCCTCTTTACTGGTGGATCTTTTTTAAAAGCCAGGCCATGTTCTCCCCCAGGATGCGCATGGTCTCCATGCCTTCCTGGTCATCCTTGACGTCGCCGGGCTTGAGACCCACCCCGATATTCCAGTAGCTGGAGCTGGGAATGATCATCTCCGAGATGGTAAAGAGGTGGTTCATGGTATCAAAGGCCTGCACGGAGCCGGCCCGGCGCATGGCCACCACTGCCGCCCCTACCTTGCGTCGCAAGAGGCCGCCGTTGACGCGGGACACATAACCGGCCCGGTCGATAAGGGCCTTGATTTCCGTGGAGACATCGGCGAAATAGGTGGGCGAACCAAGCAGAATGCCATCAGCGGCAATCATCTTCTCTATATATTCATTCATCGTGTCATCGTCATTGGCGCAGCGTCTGTTTTTTGCCTTCAGGCATTTCATGCACGCCGTGCAGCCCTGCACCAGCTGGCCGCCCAGCTGCAGGGTCTCGGTCTCGATACCCTCTTTTTTCAGTTCAGCAAGGACCCTCTCCAGGAGGATGGAGGTGTTGCCGCCCTTGCGGGGGCTACCGTTGATGGCGATGACTTTCATGGGGAACTCCTTCTTGTTTTTTGACCACAGAAGAGCAGAGTGAGGAGGGCATCTTCCTGGTAACCGTGCCGTGCCCCTCGGTTGCGCTCGCTACCTTTTTCAACGGGCTGCTCAACAAAAGATCATTTTCTGACCGTAAGCAGGTAGAGATTGCCGGTGATCCAGGCCCCTTCCTCCTGGCGGATATTGGCGGCCCTCACCTTGATGACCGTGAAGTCGTGCTCATGGGCCAGCTCCCGGATGTAGCTTTCAGCGTGGCCGTAGCGGCCCATGGGTTTCAGGCAGAAGCCCTGGCCGGCCAGTTCCGTGGAAAAGAGAAAGAGGCCGCCCGGGGCGGCCCGTTCTTTGACCAGGGAGAAAATCTCGCTGAGGTCACCTATGTAGACAAAAACATCAGCAGCCACAAAGAGGTCAAAGGAGGCAGTGCTCTTTTTGAGATAGGAGCAGATGTCTGTTTCATAGAGCCGGTCGTAGAGGCTTTTTTTGCCGGCCACCTCAAGCATCTTGGGGGAGAGGTCCAGGCCGGTGAGCTCTTCGGTGAGATCCACAAAGGCCTCGCCGGAGAGACCGGTACCGCAGCCCATGTCCAGGGTGGCCGGCAAGGGGTGGCTCTCTTGACTGAGCAGCATCTCCCGGAGCTGGCTGGGAATGGTGTAGCCCAGATTTTCCACCAGACTCTCGTCATAATGTTCGGAAAAACTGTCAAAGACCGAGCGGATATAGGTGTCCGGGGCGGCGGCGGTGGTTTTGCCGGTGAGGGCGGCCAGCATATGGGTGGCCATGGTGGCGTTGTGGTCCAGGGCGATCAGTTTCTGATAAATGACGATGGCCTTGTCCACTTCTCTTTCCATGTGATAGAGGTAGCCCAGATTGTTTAAGGCCTGGGGGTGGTCGGGGTTAGCGGTCACCACTTTTTCAAAGAACCAGATGCTGTCGGCATGGTGGTGCATGTCCTTGCAGAGGACCCCCAGATTGTAGAGGACATCCTCGGCATCCGGGGTGAGGGCCAGCACCTTTTGATAGCAGCTGAAGGCCTTGTCCAATTGCCCCAGTTTTTTCCTGGTCAGGGCCAGGTTGAAGAAGATGTCGGCGTCATCAGGGCAGAGTCTGGCCGCCTCTTCATAGGCCTGCGCCGCCTGGCGGTAGTCGCCCTGCTCAAAGAGAATGACTCCCAGATTGTAATGGGCCGGGGCTGCCTGGGGGGCCAGGGTTATGACCCGCTGGAACCAGTGGCCGGCCTCGTTCAGTTTGCCCTCTTGGAAAAAGAGCAGGGCCAGGAGGTAGCAGAGTTCCGGGTTGTCCGGGTCGTCGGCAAGCAGGGCCTGATAGCCGGCCAGGGCCTGCTGGAAATCGCCATCCTGGTGGAATTGGCGGGTCTGGTCAAAAAGAGTGATGGTTGCTGATGTTGTCATAAATGAGAGTGAAGAATTTATGTGTTTGTGGAGGTGGTGAAGGCCTTTTTTTAAAGGGGAGCCCCTGTTTCGATGGCGGCCAGGTAGGTGAGTAATTCCCCGGCCAGGGCCCGGTTGTCCAGCAGCAGGCTCAGCTCATGGTTGAAGGCCAGGGCCGAATGGGTGAAGTTGTGGCTGCCCACAAAACAGAAGCGGCTGTCAATGAGGACCATTTTGGTATGGGTGGTTTTTGCCAGCGCATCAAAACGGACCGTGATGTTCTCCTGCTGCAGCTGCTCGGCAAGCCTCTGGTTTTCCCGGTTCAGGAAGTCGTTATAGCCTGATTTTTCCAGAACGATCTGCACCTGCACCCCGCGGCGGCCGGCTTTGAGCAACTCCTCCACCAGCAGGGAAGGCCTGTTCTGTGCCGATTTGGTGGTCTTGAAGAGATACATGGCCAGGTCAATCCGCTGGCTGGCGTCTTTGACGAAGTTGAGCAGCACCGGAAAATACTCCTGGTCGGTGAGCAGCATCACCTGGCTGCCGGCAAAGATCGCCTGCCCGTGCCGGTCGGAAAGACCGGGAAGATCCAGGTGGGGGAGGATGGCCTCCACCGATTTGGGGCCCAGGTTCGCCACTGCCAGCAAATCGTCACCCCGGCGAAAAGGGCCGTGGAGCTCTCTGTGGCGGACAAGGGCCCGGGCCCGGTTGGTGCCGATATAGGGCAGGGTGGCCAGTTCTTCCACCAGGGCCGTATTGATATTGATCTGGCCCGCTGCGGCCTGACCGAGGAACAGGAGGAGGCAGGGAGGCAGCAGCAGGAGCCGGAAGAGAAACCCCAGACCTGGCCGCCGCCCTCTTGCCGTCTGGGTAGCTGGTGGTGACGCCATGATCCTGCCTCTTCCCCGGCCTATTTGGCGGGCCACCAGCTGGGCTCCATGCGGGTGATGACGTTGAAGCCGCCCCCCAGGACCAGGGTGTTGGTGAGGCCCACGGAGTCGAGAAATACCTGGGTCTCGTAGGAGCGGGTACCGGCGTCGCAGATAATAATCAGGGTCTTGTCCCGGGGCAGATCCTGGTGGTTGGCCCGGACCTGGTCATAGGCAAGTTCCAGCCAGGCGGCCCCGAATTTTTCCTTGAAGGCCTTGGTCTCAGCGGGGTGTCTGATGTCCAGAGCCAGCCAGTCGGGCCGGCCGCTGAAATCATCCATCCAGGCCAGGAAGTCGGGGATGGCAACGTTGCGCTGCCTGTTCATCTGCATATTGTCGGCCACATTGGCGGCGCCATTGAGGGCGTCCAGGGCGGTGGCAAAGGGGGGGGCATAGGCCATTTCGCAGAGGCTGAAGTCGTCAATGGTGCTGTTTTTGGCGATGAGGGCGGCGGCTGCGTCGATGCGGGTCAGCACCGCGTCATTCATGGGGCCGAAACCCTGGACCCCCAGCACCCGGCGGCTGCGGCGGTCAAAGACCATCTGCAGGGGGATCTTGGCCTCATCTGGGAAGAAATGGGCCCGGTCAGAAGGGGCGGTGATGGCGGCGTCGGCGTCAAAACCGGCGGCCCGGGCCGACTCCAGGGAGAGGCCGGTGGCGCCGATGGAGCGCTCAAAGGCCTTCATGATAAAGGAGCCCATGGCGCCGGGATAGAAGGAGGGGATGCCGGCCAGGTTGTCGGCCACGATGCGGCCTTCGCGGTTGGCCAGGGAGCCCAGGGGGGCCGTGAATTTCTGGCCGGAAACCATGTGGGTGACCTCGATGCAGTCACCGGCGGCATAGATGTTGGGGTCCGAGGTCTGCAGGCGGGGGTTCACCACGATGCCGAAGGGTGAGACCAGCAGCCCTGCCTCCTCTGCCAGCTGGCTGCGGGGCCTGACCCCGGTGGCCATGATGACGATATCCGTTTCCAGGGTCCGGTGGGGGGTTACCACCTTACAGGCCCGGCCGTTGTCATCGGCAATAATCTCCGAGGCGCCTTCGCCGGTGTAGATGCTGACCCCCATGGCCTCCATATGCTTCTGCAGCATGGTGGCAAACCAGGGGTCGATGATGCGCGGCAGCAGTTGGGGCATGAACTCCACCACGGAGGTTTCCACGCCCCAGAGATCGGTAAAGGCCTCGGCCATTTCCAGGCCGATGGCGCCGCCGCCGATCACCACTGCCCTGCCGATCTTGCCGGTGGCCAGTTGCTGCTTGATGGTAATGGCCTTGTGCAGATCGCTGATGGTGTAGACCCCCTCAAGATCAGCGCCGGGGATGGGCAGGACAAAGGGCTGGCTGCCCGTGGCAATGACCAGCTTGTCGTAGGGCAGGGACTCCCTGGTGCCGCTCTTGAGATCCTCCACCTCGATGCATTTGGCCTGGCGGTCGATGGCCAGGCAGCGGGTGAGGGTGCGGACATGGATGCCCTTGGCGCGCAGGAAGAAATCCTCATTGCGGGTCATGTGGAAGCTGGTCTTGCGCAACTCATCCTCGTCGGCCACGTCACCGGAGACATAGTAGGGGATGCCGCAGCCGCCGTAGGAGATCAGGCTGTCCTGATCAACAAGGGTGATTTCCGCATCCGGCATCAGTCGTTTGGCCCGGCATGCTGTTTTTGGTCCGGCCGCAACGCCGCCTACGATAACAATTTTCTGTCCCATGTTCCCAGCCCCTCCCAGAGGTGTAAGAAAAAATATATTTCAAAAAAAAGTAAACAAAGCAGGATAAAGGCGCCTAATCCCCTTTTATGCAGGCGACTTAGACGAGTAAAGAGATCTGAATATGCACCCTATCGCGATTAAATGGGCCTGTCAATATAGGGAAAGGCGAATATCAGGGAACGCTTAAATTCTTCCTTGACAGGCCGGGGGCAGGGCCGTATAAGTGAACATATGCACATAATAGGCGGGTTCCTTTGCCCGACTGAAAAAATGGCCGTCAGGAGGATAGTATGCAGAAAGATCAGGTTTATGCCACGGAAACAGCAAAGAGCAGTAAGGAATTTGCCGCCTCTTTAGGGGAGGTGGTCAAGAAATATGGCTTTGTGATTCATAATGAGAAAACCATGGATATGGCCCATTCCTTTGGCAGCCACGGGCAAGAGGTTGCCGATGATTTTGATCTGCACATGATCCAGATCTGCAAGCCGGCCAAGGCCGCCCGGGGACTGGGCGCCAATCCCGAACGGGCCATTCTCATGCCGAAATTCGTCATGGTCTTTACCAGAGAGGGCAAGACGCAGATTCGCTTTTTGAGCTTCAGCGCCGCGGATATCAGGGCCGTGGTGGATGATGAACTCTTTCCGGCCGCCCTGGCGGAAACATTTGCCACCATCCGCCTCATGATAGATGAGGCCAGATAAAAAAGAGGCGGCAGCCCGGAGTCTGCCAGGCGCTCACCGTCTTTTTGCCCATCCCCCATTCTTCATTTTCAATCCCCGGTGTCCCCATGTGGAAATTCCTTATAAAAATCAATAAAAACCTGAGCTACGCCATTCCCCTCTTCATGGTGGCAGGGTTTGGTGTCGGCGCTACTGGTGATCCGGCCCTGGTGCAGAAGCTGAAGGCCCTGATCATGCCCCTGACCTTTCTCATGGTCTACCCCATGATGGTCACGCTCAATATCAAACATCTGCGCCAGGGGCTGCAGAATGTCAGGCTCCAGGTCTTGACCCAGGTGATAAATTTCGGGGTGATTCCCTTTGTCGCCTATGGCCTGGGCCTCTGGTTCTTTCCCGGCCAGCCCTATATGGCCTTGGGTCTCCTGCTCGCCTCCCTGCTGCCCACCAGTGGCATGACCATCTCCTGGACCGGTTTTGCCAAGGGCAATATGGGGGCGGCCATCAATATGACGGTGATCGGCCTCACCCTGGGCTCTCTGGCCACCCCCTTTTATGTCAAGGCGCTGCTGGGGGCCCAGGTGGATGTGGAGGTTCTCATGGTGATCAGGCAGATTGTGCTCATTGTCTTTATCCCCATGCTCCTGGGCTATATAACCAGGACCGCCCTGCTGAAAAAATATTCCATGGAGCTGTTCAAAGAGAGGATCGCGCCCCGTTTCCCGGCCCTCTCCACCCTGGGTGTCCTGGGTATCGTCTTTGTGGCCATGGCCCTGAAGGCCAAAACCGTGCTGGCGGATCCGGCCATCCTGGTGACGATCCTGGTGCCGGTGCTGCTTTTGTACATCCTTAATTTTTCCCTCTCCACCCTGGTGGGCAGGTTGATGTTCAAGCGGGGGGATGCCATTGCCCTGGTCTACGGCACGGTGATGCGCAACCTCTCCATTGCCCTGGCCATTGCCATCAATGCCTTTGGCGAGGCCGGCGCCAATGCCGCCCTGGTGATTGCCCTCTCCTATATTGTCCAGGTGCAGTCTGCGGCCTGGTATGTGAAACTGACAGATCCGATTTTCGGACCACCGCCTGAAAAGGCATAGAATCTAAGCGAGGTGTTACGTATGAGTGTCATGAAGATAGCCGTTCCCACCAACAACCCCGGGGGCATTGGTGCCTCCCGCTCCGACCATTTCGGCCATTGCGACCTCTTCACCCTCCTTGATGTGGAGGATGGCAGAGTGGTGGCCACCACCCGACACGACAATATCGCTCACGAGGCGGGGGGCTGCATGGTGCCGGTGAAGGTGCTGGCCGAGCAGGGGGTGCAGGCCATCATTGTGGGCGGCATGGGCGCCCGGCCCCTGGCCGGTTTTGCCGAGGCGGGGATCACCGTCTATTTCGCCCATAAAGAGCAGTTCCCCTCTGTGGAAGAGGCGGCCAACGCCTTTATGGCCGGCAACCTCCCCATCATGCAGCCCACCGAGGCCTGCCAGGGAGGCGGCGGCTGTCATCATTGATGGCGTCGCAGATAGCCTGGATTTCGAAAACTTTGAGACAGCAGGAGTGGTGGTGTCGAGGGCGGCCGTCCCGCTGCCCGGCTGTTTTCCGGGGAGCAACCAGGCTGATCTGCCTGTGTAGTGCCCCTGAATCCTCGAATTGTGTAGTCTCTCTACTGATGAGGATCAGTGAGCATAAGGGCCTCGCCATTGACAATGGCTGAGGCCGTTTTTTTTCTGGCCGTGGTCAGGATTCTCTGCACCGTACCCCGCGATACCCCCATCTGTTGCCCGGCCTGCTCCTGGGTGAGCCCCTCCAGATCACAGAGACGCAGGGCCTCTATCTCGTCATAGAAAAGCTCCACCTGCTTCAGTTCAGACAAGGGGCGACGAATGGGCTTGAAGGCCTTGCCGCCTATAATGCCTTCGCAGAATCGTTTTTTTTTGGTGCGGGCCATGGTCAGGGTCGTGGTGTGGGCTTGATAAGAGATACTTTGTCGGTAAAGGGACGGTGACAAAGGTACCGTACTCTTGCTGAAAGAGGTAAGGATATAAATAACGGATGCGCAAAATTATTAAAATAAAAAATGGTGGAAAGTTGCCTTCGCGCATGCAATAATATTGCTGCCTTCTGTCTGGTAACATGCTGTAATTTGGTGGTCATTGCCGGCCTCAACGTGCCGGTTTGATGTGTAAAATTTAAGTTGACAAATAGAGGTGCGGAGGCTAAGTTCTCAAAACTGAATTTGTATTCAGAAAAAGTTTTTTCTCAGCGCTGCTCTTTTTTGAGACCATCAGGGTGTCAAGATGGGCAACGTTGAATAGATGTATAGGCTTTTTTATATTAAAGATCCTTAAGGAGGAAACGAGAAAATGCCAAAGCATGATACGCCCTTAATGGACGAGCTCGAGAAAGGTCCTTGGCCATCCTTTGTAACTGACCTCAAGCGTCAGGCGGAGACCAAACCGGAATGTTGGGACATTCTGGGCCAGATGGAGCTGTCCTTCAAAGACAGAATTACTCATTGGAAGCACGGCGGAATCGTTGGTGTCTTCGGTTACGGTGGTGGTATTGTTGGACGTTATTCTGACTCGCCTAAGCAGTTCCCCGGAGTTGCCCACTTCCATACCGTCCGTCTGAACCAGCCTTCCAGTAAATTTTACAGCAGCGCCAAGCTTCGCGACATCTGTAATCTTTGGGAGAAGTATGGTTCCGGCATGACCAACATGCATGGTTCCACAGGCGACCTTGTTCTCCTTGGTACCCGCACCGAAAATCTGGAGCCCCTGTTCTATGACCTGACCCATGATCTGAAGCAGGATCTTGGTGGTTCCGGTTCCAACCTGCGGACCCCTGCCTGTTGTATCGGTACCGCCCGCTGCGAATGGTCCTGTTATGATACCGCTTCCATCTGTCATCATCTGACCATGCATTACCAGGACGAGATCCATCGTCCAGCTTTCCCCTATAAGTTCAAGTTCAAGTTTTCCGGTTGTCCGAACGACTGCGTTGCTTCCATTGCCCGTTCTGACTTTTCCCTCATCGGGACCTGGAAAGATGATATCCGTATTGATCAGGATGCTGTTCAGGGGTACATCAAAGGCGACTACAAGCCAAACGGCGGTGCCCGCACCAAGTCCAAGCCCTTTGATATCGAGGAAGATGTCCTTGCTCTTTGTCCCACCGCGTGTATGCGCATGAAAGACGACAAGCTGCAGATTGACAACAAGAACTGTACCCGTTGTATGTTCTGCCTCAACATGATGCCGCGCGCTCTGCGTCCCGGCCTGATTAAAGGTGCTTCTGTTCTCTGCGGTGCTAAGGCCCCTATTCTTGATGGTGCCCAGCTTGCCACCCTTATCATTCCTTTCCTTGAAGTGACTGCTGATAATGAGTATGAGAATGTTATCGAAGTTATTGAGAGCATCTGGGATTGGTGGATGGAGGCCGGTAAGAACCGTGAGCGTCTTGGTGAGACCATGCAGCGCATGGGTCTGCCCACCTTCCTGAGAGTTATGGATGTGACCCCGATTCCTCAGCATATCAAGATTCCACGTGAGAACCCCTATGTCTTCTGGAATGATGAAGAGGTTCCTGGCGGGTTTGAGCGCGATATTAGGGAATTCCGTAAGAAGCACGCCCAATAATCAGACCTCTGATTGTTGGAAACGGAAAAGTTAAATAAATTCATTCTTATATAGAAGGAGGTTTATTATGGGTTACGATCCGAAAAATCCCATGGTGGACAGAATTACAGACATTGGTCCTCCACATTTCGAACAATTTTATCCTCAGGTCATTAAAGACAACAAGGGTAAATGGCTCTATCACGAAGTGGTTCAGCCTGGTGTTCTGGTCCATGTCTCTGAGAACGGTGCTGAGTGTTACACCGTCCGTGTAGGTTCCGCCCGTCTCATTTCCATTGAGCATATCCGCGAACTCTGTGACATTGCTGACGCCCATTGCGACGGTTTTCTCCGTTTCACCACCCGGAACAACGTAGAGTTCATGGTGGACGACAAGGCCAAGATTCAGCCTTTGCTGGATGATCTGGCCAGCCGTGACAACAAGTTCCCCGTGGGTGGTACCGGTGCCTGTATTTCCAACTGCGTCCATACCCAGGGTTGGATTCATTGCCATACTCCTGCCACAGACGCCTCTGGTGTTGTTAAGGCGGTTATGGATGAGCTCTTTGACCATTTCGTCAACATGGACCTGCCTGCCAAGGTTAAGCTTGCCCTGGCCTGCTGCCTGAACATGTGTGGTGCTGTACATTGCTCCGATATCGCTATCCTCGGTGTCCATCGCAAGCCACCCATGGTAGATCATGACGCCATCTCCGGCCTCTGTGAGCTGCCTCTGGCCATTGCCTCCTGCCCCCTTGGTGCTGTTAAGCCTTTTAAGGCCACCAACTCCGCCGGTGAGGAAGTGAAGTCCGTAACGGTTAACTCTGCACGTTGTATGTTCTGCGGTAACTGTTACACCATGTGTCCTGCCATGCCTCTTGCTGATCCTGATGGTGACGGTATTGCTATTCTTGTTGGTGGTAAGGTTTCCAATGCGAAATCCAACCCTACCTTCTCCAAGATGGTAATTCCCTTTCTGCCTAACACCCCGCCACGCTGGCCAGAGACTGTTGAAGCCGTTAAGAATATTCTCGAGACCTATGCCAAGGATGCCAACCAGTACGAGCGTATTGGTGAGTGGGCGGCCCGTATCGGTTGGGAGATGTTCTTTGAAAAGACTGGTATTCCATTTACCATGAAGTCCATTGATGACTATCGGTTGGCTTATGATACCTGGAGAACCACCACGAACTTCAAGTTCACCAGCCACTGCAAATAATTTCAGTTCATTATAAGCAGATAAGTGCGGATAGCTGGCTCAAGTCCGGTTATCCGCATTTTTAGTTTTACCAGGAACTTAATTTAATGGAGAACTCCCATGGCATTATCTATAGATGAGCTGAAAGCTGCCATCCTTGAGAAGGCAACGAAGGCCCCTAAGCCCCAGCTGTATGTTAAAGATTTTTATAAATGCGATGCTGAAAGCAAGCCCCGTGTTATCAAGAATGCTGCCAATGATCTGGTGAAAGAGGGGAAACTGATGTTCTGGTCTTCCGGCTCCACCACCATGTATGCTCTTCCTTCCCGTATCAAGAACGAAGAGACCCGGCCGCAGGATTAATTTTTGCCGGGCCGAGCGTTTTAAGAAGCAAAAAAAATCCCGTTACTCAATTCTTGAGTAACGGGATTTTTTTTTCAAAAAAGCCTGGAAATCAACCAGCCGGAGGCAGGTCAAAGAGAAGAAGAGCCTCCTGGCCGGGGGGATTATGCCACGAGGTCTGCTGCCTTGGCCTCATAGTCGGCAGCCTCATCGGGATGCTTGAAGTTGCGGTGGGCCCTGGCGATCATCCGGTAGCAATTGGCGGCCTTTTCCTGGTCAGAGGTCTTGATGAAGATCTCTGCCATGGTTTCCAGGGTGGCAACAGCCCCGGCCGGATCCTGGTTGGCAGTATATTCGTCCAGGATGTCCCAGTATTGATCCAGGGCCTCATCAAAGCGTTCCATTTGGGCTAAAAGGGCGGCCTTCTTTCTCTCCAGGGCAAAGAGGGAGAAACGGTCAAAATCATCGGTACAGATCTTATAGGCCCGGTTGTAATGGGCAAAGGCGTTGTCGAAATCACCCCGTTCCGCACAGATGTCGCCAAGCTGATCCGAGGCGTTGGCCACCCCGTGGAGATTTCCTTCTTCCTCCCAGCCCTTGAGGGCGTTATGGAAGGCGTTGGCAGCCATGGCCTGCTCTTTGTTTTTCAGATAATCAAGACCCTCGTTATAATCCTTTCTGGGCTGGGTCATGGTGGCCGCCGTCTCGGCGACTTCCTGGGGATTGGTGGGGATAACTTTCAGCGAACCGTCATTCATGATATCTTCCTGCAATAAGTGAAATTAATATTTATAAGGTGGTGTTGGCCAAGGTGAGTGGCGCCGGGCTGCTCTTGCCCGTCATGACAGCCATGTTCTCCAGGGCCTCCCTGGCCAGGGTGCCCACCGTGGTGTGCCGGGGCCGGCCATCTTCATAGATGGTCAGCTCTGCCGGGTCGTTGACCAGTTGTTCAATATCGCTTTTAACCTCCATGGCATTAATCAGGCCAAAGAGACGGACAGCATTGCCGCGGGTGAGGGGATCTTCATGCCGGATAAAGTCGAAGACCGCATAGATCGGGGTTTGCCGGATCACTTCCGGGCTCTCCCTGGCAATAGTGGCCATGCCCCATAGGACAAGGGCGCGGCTGGAGTCAACGCCGCGGTACATGAGGAGATGGCGTGAAAAGGAGCCAAAGAGGTCGGTGCGGCCGGCAATGATAGAGGCGATGCTCTCCAGCAGTCCCCAGTGGGTGGAGGCGGAATCCGTGCACGACTCATACATGCGGTGCAGCAGGTCGCTCACCATCCCGGGCTTAAGGGTGGAAACCCGGCGACAGACCTGGGCCAAGACATGGGCGGTATGGTACCGTTCCTCTTCACTGGGTGAGTAGAGCAGCCGCTGGATGAAGCGCAGGGTCTTGCCGTCGTCAAGAGTAAGCCGGACAAGGGCATCAATATTACTCTCTGCCACCCACTTCTTGACATTACCCTTTGTGGCCCGCTCTTTTATCCTTTTGGGATCGAGCTTGGGTTCCATTGCCGGCACCTCAAAGGTGCCGATAGCCGTTGACTTCAGCTTGGCTGAGTGGCCCTTTTTATGGTCTTTCAGCTTGCTGGAAAGATCCGATAAATCCCTGGTAAGGCGGATAAAGTAGAGAATGCCATTGATCCGGCGACCTTCATGTTCGCTGGATTCGTACACATAATGAGTGATTTCGTCATAGTTCTCAATCCGCCCCGAGAGATAGTCCACATCGGGTTCCAGTTCCCAGGCCAGATCCGGATTGTCATCGCAGGACGCCACCATGCATTCAACAATGGCCGCGCCCACATTGAAACCCGTGGGCTCGGAAACATAGACAGCGCCGCACTGGCACTGACCCAGGAGAAACTCATCCATCTTTCTTTCCCTGGGCTCCTGGGGCCGCTCGACATCCTGGCTGCAAAAGGGACACCAGGGCCGGGTTTTGATCATTGGTCCTTTTTTCATGACGTTCTTTCTTTAAACCTTTTCGGCCAGAATTTTTTTGAACATGGGTTCCACAGGGTAACCAAGGTCTTCCGCCTTTTTTATCGATTCTGCGGCGCCCTGATAATCGTCATTATAAAACTGGGCCACAGCCAGATTATTATGGGCCATGGGGTATTTGGGATCGTTTTCCACCCCTTTCCGGGCAGCAATGAGGGCGTCGTCAAAGGCGCCGGCGCCGATCTGGGCGGCCGCAAGATTGATCCAGGCAAAGGCCAGTTTGGGGTCGTTCATGGTGGCCTTGGTGTAGGAGTCAATGGCCTTGTCGTTTTCTCCCCGCTGCTGGTGGATAAGGCCGATATTGCAATGGGCCTGGGCCGGATTCACGGCATGGATCAGGGCCTTCTTGTTGGCCTCCAGGGCCTCGTCCAGCTGGCCCAGTTCAAAATAGAGGGCACCCAGATTGATATAGGCCTCGGCAGAGGCGTCATCGATTTCCAGACATTTTTTCAGTTCCCTGATGGCGTCGTTATGGCGGCCAGCCTTGTGATAAACCATACCAAGATGGTGGTGGGCCACAAAGTTGCCGGGAAGTTCTTTGACTTTCTCTTCCAGTTCAGCAATAACCTTATTTAAGTCTGTGGAAGCGGTTCTGTCGGACATGGTCAACCTCTTAAATTAATTAAAATTAAACGGTCAAAAGACCGGTATGTTCCTGGTTTGAGCTTGTTACTTTAAGCATGGATGGAAAAATTACAAGGTCTCATAATTACCATATGATGCTTTGGTTTGCTTAAAAAAGTTTTGTCGGAAGGCATCAACCTTGACAGGAGAAGAGGGGCGTGGAATGTATCTCTTTGGTGCTGTGCAGTCGATTAGATAAGGAGAAAGGATGAAAGGGATCGTGGTTGCCGGACTGTCCGGAGGCGCTGGAAAGAGTGTCGTTGCCGTGGGTCTGGTTGCCCATTATGCCAGAGAGGGCAGGGTGGTCCTGCCCTTCAAGAAAGGGCCCGATTATATCGATGCCGGCTGGCTCTCTCTGGCCAGTGGCCGTTCCTGCTTCAATCTGGACCCCTATCTCATGGAGCGGCAGGATCTGGTCCGTTCCTTTCAGGCCCGGGCCGCAGAGGGAGAAATCGTCATTGTGGAGGGCAATCGCGGCCTCTTTGACGGGGTGGATGCCCACGGCGGCTACTCCACAGCAGAGCTTGCCAAGCTCCTCAAGCTGCCGGTGCTTTTGGTGGTTGATTGCACCAAGACCACCCGGACCGTGGCCGCCCTGGTCTTGGGCTGCCTGCATCTCGATCCGGAGGTCGATATCTGCGGGGTGGTGCTCAACCGCATCGGCAGTGACCGGCATGAAAAGATTGTCCGGGAGGCCGTGGAGACCTATACCGGGGTCCCGGTGCTGGGGGCCTATCGCCGCGCCAAAAGGGATATCTTCCCCATGCGTCATCTCGGGGTCACCCCCTTTCAGGAATATGACGGAGCCCCAGCCGCCCTTCTTGAGCTGGCCCGGGGGGCGGCAAAGAATCTTGATCTGGTGGCCATAGAAAAGCGGATGGCGCCCCTTGATTTCGCGGTTCCCCCAAAGGCCGGGCCGAAAAGGGCTGCTGCTGCCGGCGTCAAGATAGGGGTACTGCGGGACCCTGCCTTTCAGTTTTATTATCCGGAAAATCTGCGGGCCCTGGCCCATCACGGCGCCCAGGTGGTGGAGATTAATTCCCTTACTGCCCGGGCGCTGCCGGCTGACCTTGATGCCCTTTATATCGGCGGTGGTTTTCCGGAAACAAGCGCCCGCCTCCTGGCTGAAAATGAGAGCTTCCGCTCTTCTGTCAAGGATGCCGCCCAGGCAGGATTACCCATCTACGCTGAATGCGGCGGCCTCATCTACCTTGGCGACAAGATCACTCTTGATGGCAAGGATTTCCCGCTGGTGGGTCTCTTTCCCGTCCATTTCACCCTGGAGCAGAGGCCCCAGGCCCATGGCTACACCATCCTCAAGGCCGGCCCCCACAATCCCTTTTATCCGGAAAATACCCGGATCAAGGGTCATGAGTTCCGCTACAGCCGGGTGGCGCACTGGCCGGGCAACCCGGATGAGCTGGGCTTTGTCATGGAAAGGGGCGTTGGTTTTGCCCAGGGCAAAGACGGCCTGATCTACAAGAATGTTCTGGCCCTCTATACCCACATCCACGCCGTGGCAACCCCGGAATGGGCCCCCGCCCTGGTGGCCCGGGCCAGGGAGTTTAAAAAATAATCGGCCCCTTCCACCGCCCCCCGAGGGTGGCGGGATTGCCTGTGCCCATGGTCCAGCCGCTGCCCATTTCCCCCTTATTGCTCTTTTTCAACTTTTTTGGGCGGCAGCGCTCAAATCAGGACCTGGCTTGCAATCACTCACTTTCTTGGCAATAATAGAATCAAGGCCACCTCATTCTAGGCAGCCCCTGGACTGCTTCATGGGGCGCCCTGGTTCAGGAAAGCTCTTTGCCGTTGCCAGGGAGAGCCAGGCCGGCCAGAGGCGATGCACCGTTGGGGAGGGAAAAAATGGAGAGATGCATAATTGAATGGCGCCATCTCGATGTGGAGGGGGAAACCTGTGACCGCTGCGCCGAGACTGGACAGGCAATCGTGGAACTGGTCCACCGACTGCAGGAGGAGTGCCGGGCCAAGGGTGTGGAGATCCTTTTCAGGGAAACCCGGGTGGCGGCGCCGGAAATCGGCCAGTCCAACCTCATTCTCGTTAATGGTGTGCCCCTGGAGAGCCTTCTGCCCGGGAGCCGGGCCTCGGAAAGCAGCTGCTGCTCCTGCAGTGAACTCACCGGCCAGGAAGAGTGCTGCCGGACCATAATCAGAGACGACCGGGTGTATGAGGCCATTCCCAAAGAATGGATCAGGGAGGCGATCTGCCGGGTGGCCCGGTGCTGCTGAATTCCCACATGCCACTGCTGGCGATAAAAAACCTCTCCTTCCAGGTGGGGGCCGTAAAGATCCTTGATGATCTGTCACTCTCCGTGGAGGCGGCCCAGGTGCACGCCGTGCTGGGCACTAACGGCACCGGCAAGAGCACCCTGGCCTATCTCATTGCCGGTTGTAAGGGGTACAGGCCCACGGCCGGAGCGATCTTCTTTGACGGTCAGGCCATCCAGGCTCTCCCTCTTCATGAAAGAGCGCAGCTGGGCATTACCATGGCCTGGCAGGAGCCGGTACGCTTTGAAGGCATATCTGTGGCCGACTATCTCACCCTGAACAATAGAGATCTGGATCCGGCCCCCTTTCTGGAGCTGGCCGGCCTTGATCCGGCCCGCTATCTGAGCAGGATGGTGGACAGGTCTTTAAGCGGCGGCGAAAGGAAACGGATTGAGCTGGCCTCCATTGTGGCCCTGCGTCCCAGGCTGGCCATCTTTGATGAGCCTGATTCCGGCATCGACATGCTCTCCCTCAGCGATATCGCCAATGTCATCAAGGTCTGCAGGGAAAACGGCTCCGCAGTGCTGCTGATTACCCACCGTGAAGAGATTGCCCTGATCGCGGACCAGGCCTCGCAGATCTGCCACGGCAGGATGGTCTGTTCCGGCCAGCCGTCAGAGGTGGCAGCCTATTACAAGTCCAGGCAATGCGCGGCCTGTGACATGGGGGGAGGTGGTGATGGATGCTCTTGACCAGATGATGGCGGCCTTTGCCGCTGCCGGCGGCGACCGGGCAGTGCTGGCCGATGCCGACACTGCCCATCTCATGGTCGACGGCCACCGGATATTGAGCAGTCGCGGCATAGAGGGGATCGAGGTGGTGGCCCGGGAAACCCCTTCAGGTCTCAGCGCCACCGTCCGGGTTCGGCAGGGGGTGCGGATCACTCGTCCGGTTCATCTCTGCTTTGGCATGCTCCATAAAAAAGGGAGTCAGCATGTCCGCATGGCTGTGCAGGTGGAAAAGGATGCCTCGGTCTCCTTTATCGCCCACTGTATCTTTCCCGGTGCCGAAGAGGTGATCCATACCATGGATGCGGATGTGGTGGTGGGGGAGGGGGCGGAAATGCACTATGTGGAGAGCCATTTCCATGGTCTGGCCGGGGGGGTGGAGGCCATACCCAAGGCCGTGATCAATGTTGCTGAAAACGGCAGGTATCTGGGGGAGTTCAATCTGGTCAGCGGCAGGGTGGGCAGGCTGGCCATCGATTATCTGGTCCAGGTCCAGAAAAACGGGGTGGTGGAGTTGCTGGCCAGGGTATTCGGCCATGGCAGCGATAGCATAGATGTACGGGAAAAAGTGGTGCTGGCCGGGGAGAATGCCAGGGGGTTGATAAAAACAAGGGTGGCGGTGGAGGATGAGGCCTCAGCTGAGATAACCGGCATCACGGAAGGCAATGCTGCCGGGGCCAGAGGGCATGTGGATTGCATGGAGATTGTCAAGGACCATGGCGTGGCCAGCGCCATCCCCCTGGTGCGGGTGACCAACCCCCTGGCCAAGGTCACCCATGAGGCGGCCATCGGCAGTGTTGACAAGAAGCAGCTGGAAACCCTCATGCTCCATGGCCTCTCCCCTGAAGAGGCGGTGGAGGTCATTGTCAGGGGGATGCTCCGTTGAAAAGAAGGGGTCAGCCCCCAAGGGGAAGACATTCTCGCTGTCAGAGCGAATTTGCCGCAAGCAAGAGGAACTTCTGGGCTAATGAACCGGCTGGGAGCCGATGACCTTGTTGGTGATCATCTCCCGGGTGGCATCATCCAGCTCTTTTTCCCAGTGGATGAACTGTTCTTTGACTCGGACAAAGGCGCCATCGTCCTCTTGGCATTGATCGCAGATAGATTCAGACTGGTCGCGGTACATGATGACCTTGGAGGCGGCCTCACCTTTGACATCCACGGCCGCCATCTTCCGGCAGCCGCACTCCATGCGCACCACCACCACGCCCACGGCATCGGGACTTCCTTCCATGATGCCGGCAATCATGGCCATTTCATTCTTAATGGTTATCTGGCGATCTTCTTTGCTGTTATTCTGGCGCTGTATTTTACGTTTAAGGCTCATGGTATACCATCCAGGGTCATTTTTTTTTGCTATGGCAAAGGCAATGAGGGCAACGGACGGTTGCCATCCTGCAAAATAAAGAGAACAAAAAGTAAATGATCGCGGTCTTCTGGTCAACCGCTAAGCACGGGGCTGCCATCTTTTTCCCCCGGGGCGGAAGACAGCCCCCGGGTGTGCGGGCTGCAGGTCCCGGGGCGGCGAACATCTTAATGCACACATTGTTGTTGACAAAAGGGTGGCTTTGCTTTATCAAATTTTATTGATTTTTCTTAAATTGTTTTCTGTTAAGAAGGGTCAAAACGCCTGAAGCGGTGATTATATTGATGGGTATGTTGCCCATTAACTTTTTTCTTTTATGTTAGGAGGTTGTACTATGTGGCAGATTGATATTGATATCGACAAATGCACCGGCGACGAAGAATGCGTAAACGCTTGCCCTGCTTCCGTACTTGCTATGGAAGACGGTCATGCCGTTGCCGCCGAGCCTGATGAATGTCTGGGCTGTGAGACCTGCGTTGAGGTGTGTCCTGAAGGCGCCATCACCGTATCTGAGGTCTAATCTCGGTTATTGGCCCAGGAAACTGGACATCAAACAAGGCCTGTCTCCTTTTGGGGGCGGGCCTTGTTTGTTTGGTGACAGGGAGCCGCCCTCGCCGGATACATGCTGGCGGTGGGACGGGGCTGGGGCTGAGGAACGGCGCTCAGGCAGGAGAGGGAGTTTGTGGCTTTGGAAGAGTGGATGGGAGCAAAGATAGAGCCGCAGGTCCTTCTTTTTCTGGGTGCTTTGTGCTGGTTGCTGGTGGGGCTGGGCCTGGTTTTCAAGGGCGGCCATATCCTGGACTGGAGCCCGGGCTGGCTGGCCGCGGCCCTGGTGGCCGGGACACTGAAGGCCTTTTGTATCCTGGACAGGATTGCCCGCCGCAATGTCCAGCGTCTTCAGGGCTACCGGCAGCCCGTTTTTATCAGCCGTATGTTTGCCGGCCGCACCTGGGTTATCATTGGCGCCATGATCATTCTGGGTCGCCTGTTGCGTCTGCCCGGGGTGGCCCCGGAGGTGTCCGGATTCTTTTCTCTGGCCGTGGGCTGGGCCCTTTTTGTGGCCAGCCGTCTCTCTTGGCAGGCCTGGTTGCGGGGCCTTAAAAAAAGACCATGAATTCAGTCCGTATTGACAGGCAGGCCATTCGCCGCAATTACCAGGCCCTGGCGGCCCAGGTGGGCGGTCAGGCCCAGGTGATGGCGGTGATCAAGGCCGACGGCTATGGTCATGGTATGGTGGAAATGGCCACCATCCTGCAGGCTGTCGGCGCTTCTCATTTTGCGGTGGCCACGGTGGAGCAGGGGGTGCTTCTGCGTCAGGCCGGTATCAAGGGGCGCCTGGTTGTTTTGTTGGGCGGCCTGGCGGCGGAAATTCCCGCCATGCAGAGCTACGCCCTGGAGCCGGCCCTTTTTGATGCCGACCAATTCGCCCAGTTTCGGGCTGCTGCCGCCCGCTTGCCGGCCCCCCTGCCGGTCCATCTCAAGGTGGATTGCGGTATGGGGCGCCTGGGCTTTAATCCGGCCGAAGTGGGGACCTGGAGTGAGAAGCTCCGGGCCGCCCGCGGCCTGGAGCTGGCGGCCCTTATGAGCCATTTCCCCTCGGCTGATGTGGATCTGCAACTCACCCGCCGTCAAAATGAGCTGTTCGGCAGATGCCTGGAAACGGTGCGCAGCCACCATGCCGGGGTCAAGGCCCATATTGCCAATTCCGCCGCCACCCTGCTGGGCCGGGATTTTCATTGGGACCTGGTGCGGCCCGGCCTGGCCCTCTACGGCTGTTATCCCTCCCCTGATCCGCAGTGGCGGCACACCCCGCTGGTGCCGGCCATGACCGTTGCCACCACCCTTGTGCAGGTGGAGGCTGCCCCGGCCCACAAGGGGGTCAGTTATGGTCATCTTGACAGGACCAGCCGTCCCAGCCGTCTCGGGGTCCTGCCCCTGGGCTATGCGGACGGTTTTTCGCGCAGCCTCTCCGGGGGGGTGGGCCAGGTCTTGATTCGCGGCCAGCGCGCCCCGGTTATGGGCCGGGTCTGCATGAATGTGA
Source organism: Desulfurivibrionaceae bacterium (assembly GCA_031581485.1). Lineage (GTDB taxonomy): Bacteria > Desulfobacterota > Desulfobulbia > Desulfobulbales > SURF-16 > BM506. The sequence continues at coordinate 31,928 of JAVLBA010000010.1, forward strand.
CGGTGGTTGATGTTACGGATATCCCCGGGGCCTGCCGCGGTGATGAGGTGATCATCATGGGGCAGCAGGGCAACGACCAGATCAGGGCCGAAGAGATCGCGGCCTGGATGGGCACCATCAACTACGAGGTCCTCTGTCTGCTCGGTAATACCATGCCGCGCCACTATTTTAATTAGCATCCAGAAGAACGAAGTGAGGAATCAGGGCCCTCTTGTTTCCCCAAGAGCGACCCTGTTTTAGAATTGAGAAGACGGCATACCCCAGATTTGATGAAGTCGCAAAAAGTCAAAAAAGGGGATGGCTAAGCAAAAAACGTCAGATCCAAGGCGCGTAAATTTCGAGCAATGAAGCGTACTTCAGTACGCTGCAATGACGAGACAATTTGCAGCAACGCAGGAACTGGCGACTTTTTGCGCCGCCATCAGATTTCGGGCAGCCGTGCAAAAAGAGATGGCAAAAAAAGATGATTAAATCACAGTTGAAAGAGTGGCTTGATGCCTGCTTCCAGCAGGGTGTTGCACAGGGGTATTGGTCGAACGCGGCGGCCGGGAGTTTTGTGGTGGAAGAGCCCAAACATGAGGGGCAGGGCGATTATGCCACCAATGCCGCCATGATCATCGCCGGCAAAGAGAAAGAGGCCACCGGCAGCAAGGTCAATCCCCGCGCCCTTGCCGAACAATTTGTCCATCTCCTGGCGGCCAAGGAGACCCTGTTGGCCAAGGTGGAGATCGCCGGACCCGGCTTTATCAATTTTTTCCTTAATGAGGCGGTGTGGGCCCAGGTGGTGCCGGCAGTTGACGCTGAGGGTGCCCGGTTCGGTCTGGCCCCCAGGAAAAATGGCCAAAAGGTGCTGGTGGAGTTTGTCAGCGCCAATCCCACCGGCCCTCTCTCCATCGGCCACGGCCGTCAAGCCGTTCTCGGCGATACCATTGCCCGGCTGCTGGCTGCGGTGGGATACGAGGTGGAACGCGAGTATTATTATAATGATGCCGGCCGCCAGATGCGGGTGCTCGGCGCCTCCACCCAGGCCCGCTATCTCGAGCTCCTGGGCCTGCCCTGCACTTTTCCTGAGGACGGCTATCAGGGCGATTATATCCGCGACATTGCCCAGGGTCTTCTGGACGAGGTGGGTGATCTCTATAAGGATGAGGCCGAGGTCGAGGTCTTCAAAGTGGCAGCGGAAAAGGCGGTTTTTGCCAACATAAATCAGACCCTGGAGAGGATGGGGATCATCTTTGATTCCTATTACAACGAGCACACCCTCTACGATGAGGGTCATGTGGATGAGGTGGTCCGGCAGCTGCGGGACAAGGGCCTGGTCTACGAAAAGGATGGTGCCACCTGGTTCAAGACCACTGCCTTTGGCCATGAGCAGGACCGGGTGATCATCAAGTCCAGCGGCGAACCCACCTATCGCTTGCCCGATATTGCCTATCATTGCGAGAAATTCAAGAGGGGCTATGATTGGTTGGTCAATGTCTTTGGTTCCGACCATATTGCCACCGTGCCCGATGTCCTGGCCGGTGTCGAGGCCCTGGGCTATGACAAGTCCAAGGTCACGGTGGTCCTGCATCAGTTCGTCACCCTGATGCGCCACGGCAAGCAGGTGAAGATGTCCACCCGCAAGGCCACCTTTGTCACCATTGATGAGCTCATTGATGAGGTGGGCATTGATGTGGTCCGTTTCTTTTTCCTCATGCGCAAGGCAGACAGCCAGCTGGAGTTTGATCTCGACCTGGCGGCCAAGGAGGGCAAGGAAAACCCTGTTTTTTATGTCCAGTACGGCCATGCCCGGATTGCCTCCATCCTTCAGAAATGTGAGGAGAAAGGCGTGGTCCTGGGAGCCCTTGGGGATGCGGATCTCTCCCTGCTGGCGCTGCCCGAAGAGCTGAAAATAATGAAAACCATGGCCGCCTTTCCGGCCCTGGTCAGTGAGGCGGCCCACGATCTTGCTCCTCACCGTATCGTCACCTATCTGCAGGAACTGGCCGGCCTTTTTCATCGTTATTACCACGAACACCGCGTTGTCGATCCAGAAGCGCCGGAGCTCTCCAGGGCCCGCCTCTGGCTGATGGCCAGTCTGGGCACGGTCTTGCGCAACGGCCTGCAGCTTATCGGCGTCACCGCCCCTGATTCCATGTAGAAATGGGGAAAAAGGGCACCCAGGAGCAGGATGGACCGCTGAACGAAGAAGGACAAACTCGTAAAAGGTCTCGGGATGGCTAAGCAAAAAGTTTGATTAATATAGGGAAAAATGGCAAAAAAAAGCAACGCCAGAAAGAAAAAAAAATTTGCCGTCCGTTTTGAACTGGGCCTGGGCGGACTGGTGGGTCTTGCCACCATCACTTTTTGTATTTTCCTGTGGCTCTTTCTCCTCGGGGTGTGGGCCGGGCAGACGGTGTTGCTGCCCTCTGGCGCCGGGGAGACGGCCAGGACCGTAAGCCGCTTTTCCGAAAAGCTGTGGGCCCAGGGGCAAGGGGCGGGCCGGCCGGAAAAGGCCTTGCCCACCAGGGCCTTAATGCCCACAGGGGGCAAAAAGACCAAGGTGGTGGACGATGAGGAACCCTCCTTTTTCACCCTGCAGGTGGGGGCCTATGAGAGCGAGGATGGCGCCCGCCAGGAGATGCGCAACTGGCAGGCCCGGGGTGAGGATGCCTTTTTCTCCCAACCCCAGGCCGGTTCTGACCTCTTTCGTGTTTTTTTGGGGCGTTATGAGACGCTAACCGCTGCTGATGCTAAGGTGGAAGAACTGGAAGAGATGGAAGATCTGCAGGCCTTTATTACCCTGCTGTCTGCTGCCGGCAATAAATAAGGGGAATGGGGCCGGGGTAAATATGGATCTGCTGTTGCGGCAAAAGAGCTGCTGACCGCGGATTGATTTCTGTAGGCTTATTTTGGAAAAGGAATAGGTGGCTTCATGATACGCAAGGCAACCATGGCAGATGTGCAGGCAATTTATGCATTGCTGCATCATTTTGCCGATAAGGGTCTGCTGCTGGGACGCTCCTACAGCTCTCTCTATGATCAGCTCCGGGATTTCCAGGTGGTGATGAGCGAAGATGGCCGGCGCCTTATCGGCTGTGGGGCCCTGCACATCAGCTGGGATAATCTGGCTGAAATCAGGTCTCTGGCGGTGGTGGAAGAGGAACAGGGCAAGGGAGTGGGAGGCCGCCTGGTGGAGAGCTTTCTGGCTGAGGCGCGCTCTTTTGAGATCAGCAAGGTTTTCACCCTCACCTATCAGCCCCGTTTTTTCAGTCGCCTCGGTTTTGAGCCCATTGACAAGGGGCAGCTGCCCCACAAGGTCTGGAGTGACTGTGTGCACTGCCCCAAGTTTCCCGATTGCAATGAAGAGGCCATGATCTGGCAGGCCAAATAGAGAAGAGGCAAGGCGTTAGTGGTAAGGGGCAGGAATGAGTGGTATAGTTGCCCTTTTGTTGACGTGATAGATTCAGGAAATTAAAAAGGAAGTCAGAGCGGTTTGTTGGCGGGCATCATGGCCTGTCGGCGGCAGAGCGCGGCTTTCCTCTCGTTTTCATAGCCAGGAGTAGATATGTTAGGCAAGGTGCTCACCAAGGTTTTTGGCAGTAAGAATGAAAGGGAGCTGACCGCCCTTCAGCCCCTGGTTGATCAGATCAATGGGCTGGAGCCTGTCATACAGGCCCTCTCCAATGATGAACTGGCGGCCAAGACCCCGGAGTTTAGGGAGAGGCTGGCCGCGGGCGAGTCCCTGGACAACCTCCTGCCAGAGGCCTTTGCCGTGGTGCGCGAGGCTTCGGTTCGGATCACGGGCATGCGTCATTTCAATGTCCAGCTCATGGGCGGTATTGTTCTTTATCAGGGCAAGATCGCTGAGATGAAGACCGGTGAAGGCAAGACCCTGGCCGCCACCCTGCCGGTCTATCTGAATGCCCTGGCAGGCAAGGGCGCCCATGTGGTGACGGTCAATGATTATCTGGCCAAACGTGATGCCGCGGACATGGGCGAGATCTACGCCTTCCTGGGGCTCACCACCGGCTGCATTCTTCATGGTCTGGATGATCAGGAGAGAAAGGCCGCCTATCATTCTGATATTACCTACGGCACCAACAATGAGTTCGGCTTTGATTATCTGCGCGATAACATGAAGTTCAGCCCGGACGACTTCTGTCAGCGCGACTACTTCTTTGCCATTGTCGATGAGGTGGATTCCATTCTCATTGATGAGGCCCGGACACCGCTCATTATTTCCGGACCCGCTGAGATGTCGGTGGGACTCTATGAGACGGTGAACCGCCTCATGCCCCATTTTAAACTGGATGTCCATTATACGGTGGATGAAAAGGCCCGCACCGTGGCCCTCACCGAGGAAGGAGTGGCCCTGGGCGAGGAGCTGCTTGAGGTGGAGAATCTCTACGATCCCCAGAGCATCGAGTCCCTGCACCATCTCAACCAGGCCTTGAAGGCCCATGCCTTATTTACCCGGGATGTCGATTATCTGGTCCGGGATGGCCAGGTGATGATCGTTGATGAGTTCACCGGCCGGGCCATGCCGGGCCGGCGCTACAGTGATGGCCTGCATCAGGCCCTGGAGGCCAAGGAAGGGGTAAAGGTCGAGCAGGAAAATCAGACCCTGGCCTCGGTCACCTTTCAGAACTTCTTCCGCATGTACGACAAGCTGGGCGGCATGACCGGCACCGCCGACACAGAGGCGGCGGAATTTAAAAAGATCTATAATCTTGACGTGGTCATCGTCCCCCCCCATCGGGAGATGATCCGGCTTGATTTCGCCGATGTCATCTATAAGAACGCCCAGGCCAAATTCCGGGCCATTGCCTGCGAGATCAAGGAACTCCACGGCAAGGGCCAGCCGGTGCTGGTGGGGACCGTCAATATCGAGATCTCTGAACTCATCTCCAGGATGCTGGAGAAAGAAAAGATTCCCCATGCCGTGCTCAACGCCAAACACCACGAGAAGGAGGCCCAGATCATTGCTGAGGCCGGCCATTTCGGCAAGGTGACCATTGCCACCAATATGGCGGGCCGCGGTACGGACATCAAGCTCGGGCCCGGCGTGGTGGAGGTGGGAGGTCTCCACATCCTGGGCACCGGCCGCCATGAGTCGCGGCGCATTGATAACCAGCTGCGGGGTCGTTCCGGCCGCCAGGGTGATCCCGGTTCCTCCCGCTTTTACCTCTCCCTGGAAGATGACCTGCTGCGCATCTTCGGTTCCGGTCGTATTGCCGGGATCATGGACAAACTGGGGATGGAGGAGGATGAGCCCATTGAGCATACCATGATCTCCAAGGCTATTGAGAACGCCCAGCGCAAGGTGGAGGGGCATAATTTTGATATCCGCAAACACCTCCTTGAGTATGACGATGTCATGAATGAGCAGAGGAAGGTGATCTACAAGCAGCGCCGGGAGATGCTGACCAGCGACAACGTCAAGGAGGTCATTCTGGACATGATCCATGACCTGGTGGACGATATCAGCCTCAACAGCTGTCAGGAAAAGCTGCCCTCTCTGGATTGGGACTGGCGCCATATCGAAGAACAGGTCATGGCCACCTTCGGCCTTCCCCTGGAGTGGGATGAGGCCGCCCGAACGGCTCTTACGCCGGACGCCTTTGCCGATCAGCTTCTGGCCATGGTAGAGGCTGCCTATGAGGCCAAGGAAAGGGAGTTGGGCCCCGACCATATGCGCTATCTGGAGCGTATGGTTCTGCTGCAGATGGTGGATAACCTCTGGAAGGACCATCTCCTGGGCATGGACCATCTCCGCCAGGGTATCGGCCTGCGGGGCTATGGCCAGAAGAATCCCCTTGATGAGTACAAGCGGGAAGGCTTTGCCATGTTCAATGAAATGATTGAAACAGTGAAGCTGCAGACCGTCACCACTCTGCTCCGCATCCAGGTGGCATCCAGGTCTGATATGGAGGAGATGGAGGCCCGGCAGCGCGCCAAGGCCGAGGAGCAGCTGGCCCTGAGCCGTCTCGGCGGCGGACCGGATGAGGAGAGGCAGCTGCCCAGTCAGCGCCAGGGCGAGAAGGTGGGCCGCAACGATCTCTGTCCCTGCGGCAGCGGCAAGAAGTACAAGCGCTGCTGCGGCAAGCAGAAATAAAAGAGAAGTTAAAGGAGGTAGAGAAGGTAGAGAAGGTAGAGAAGAGGGAGGGCTGCTTTATTCTTTTACCTCCTTTAACTTCTTTACCTTCTTTACCTTCTTTGCATTTTTTGCATTCCTTCAACCGATGGCTTGAATGGCATGAGTAACGAAAAAAAAGTCGTAGTTTCCCTCGACGACCCTGCCGAACTGGTGGTGCCCGGCTTTCAGGCGGCGGCAATCAAGGCCGGTATCCGGGGCAAAGACCGCCTTGATATGGGCCTGATCTATTCGGAAAAACCGGCTGCTCTGGCCGGGGTCTTCACTACCTCCCAGGTCAAGGCGGCGCCGGTGCTTCTGGGGATGGAACATCTGCAGGGCGGCAGGGGCCAGGCCATTCTGGTCAACTCCGGGGTGGCCAATGCCTGTTCCGGGGCCCAGGGCATGGAACTGGCCCGCAATACCGCCGCCCTGACGGCCCAGGCCCTGGGGGTGAAGACAACGGATGTCCAGGTCTGCTCCACCGGCGTCATCGGCGAACAGCTCGATCCGGCCTGGTTTGCCAAGGGGGTGCCTGCCCTGGTGGCGGAGCTGGGCAGCGATGGTTTTGCCCAGGTGGCCCGGGCCATGATGACCACGGACACCGTGGCCAAGGTGGAAAAGGTGAGCCTGGAGATCGGCGGCCGGGAGGTCACCATGCTGGGCCTGGCCAAAGGGTCCGGCATGATCATGCCCAATATGGCCACCATGCTCAGTTTTATCATGACCGATGGCGCCATTGCCCCTGATCTGCTCCAGTCCATGCTGCTCAAGGCGGTTGACCGCTCCTTCAATGCCATTACCGTGGATGGCGATACTTCCACCAATGACACCGTGCTCCTGCTGGCCAACGGCGTGGCCGGCCATGCTCCCATCACTGCCATGGCCACTCCGGAGGCCCAGGCCTTCCAGCAGGCCCTGGAGCGGCTCACTCGCAATCTGGCCCTGAAGATCGTTGCCGATGGTGAAGGGGCCACCAAGCTTATTACCGTCCGGGTTCAGGGAGCCCCCAGCCGTCGGGACGCCGAAAAGGTGGGCCGGACCATTGCCAACTCGCCGCTTTTTAAGACCGCCTGTTTCGGCGAGGATGCCAACTGGGGCCGGATCTTTGCCGCCGCCGGCCGGGCCGGGGTGGCTTTTGAGCAGAACAGGGTGGATATCTTCTTTGATGAGGTGCAGATGGTGGAGCAGGGCCTGGGACTTTTTGCCAATGAAGCAGCTGCCACCGAGGTCCTCAAGCAGGATGATTTTGTGGTCACCGTGGATCTCCACGCCGGCCAGCAGAGTTGGGAGATCTATACCTGTGATTTGAGTTATGACTATGTGAAGATCAATGGCGACTACCGGAGCTGATCGGAGCTGCAGTTCCATCAGGCAACCTATTTGACGGATGTGTGGCGGCCATTTTTTTTACGGGGGAGAAGCACCATGGTCAGGAGTCCCAGAGCCTTTTTCTTCTTGCTGCTCTTAGCAGGCGCTGTTGCCGTGCTCTTGCCCCGGATGGGGGCGGCTGCAGACCATGGCGCCACAGCTCATGCCGGCAAGACCTATATCTTGCACACGGCATATGAAACACCCATCAGGGAGATCCTGGAAAGCCGCATCAAGGAGGCCTTCGCCAGGCTGGACCTCAAGGCGGAGCTGCTGTATGCCCCTTCCAGCCAGCGGGCCTTAATGCGGGCCAATCAGGAGGGGGATGGCGATGCCGGCCGGGTGACGGATATCAAGGACATTGCCCCGCTACATACCGCCAATCTTATCCTAGTGCCGGAGCCCATAATGACCATGGAACTTGCGGTATATAGCAAGGACCTCTCCTTCCCCGTCACCGGCTGGCAAGCCCTGCAAAACTCTCATAACGGCGCCCGCCTCGGCTCCAAGATTCTGGAAGAAAATCTCCCCGGCAAAAGAACCTTCTTGCCCACCACGGTGCAGTTGGTTCGTATGCTTGACGCCGGCCGCATTGACACCATGGTGGAATGGAAGCGCATGGCCGATCATGCCATCCGCAATGTGGGGAGTAGGGATATCCGGCAGCTGACACCGCTCTTGAAGGTCCAGCCCTTTCATCTCTGCCTGCACAAAAAACATGGGGCCCTTGTCCCCAGACTGAATAAGGTGATCAGGCAGATGAAAGAAGAGGGCCACAATGCATTTGAACCCTCCCCATAGGATGGCGCCCAGCTATGCCTAAAAGTATCAGACGGGACTTAAGCGCCCGCATCAGCCTGGTGATTTTTCTGGTCACTCTGGCCATTGGCGCCGGCTACTATACCTACGCTATTGGTCAGCATCAAAAAACATTCAGAGATTTTGTCGAGCAGCACACAGACCATATCGCCGACACCTTCACCCTGCAGCTCTGGCTCTTTGACCTCCGCACCACCCGCCAACTCTGCCGGATCTTTTCAGAAGATCCCTCTGTCGTCGGGTTGCTTCTTCTGGACCATAATAAAGAAGTTGTTTTTCAAAAGGAGTTGTCCGACCCCGGCCCAAATACCCTGGCGGTCCGCCGCCAACTTCGCCATGAGGGCGAGAAGCTGGTTGGTTACCTTGAAATATTCTATGTTGACAGCGGTTGGCAGATGCAGCGCAAGAACATATTGCTGGTGGGGATCTTGATGGCTGCAGGGACCATATTCGGCTCCCTGCTCTTTATCAATATTCTCCTCAGGCGCTATCTCACCAAGCCCCTGGATGACCTGCGCGATGATATGGCCCTGCTGGCGCAAGGGGACTTTCCGCAATCCGGCCTGGTGAACCAGAAGGCGGAAATTCAAGGCATCAGTGATGCCTTCAACAGACTGACCAGCAGCCTGCAGGAGCGCGACAGCGCCTTGCGGGAAGCCACCACCATCATCAACCGCAGCCCGGCGGTGGCCTTTCTCTGGAAAAACCAAGAGACGTGGCCTGTGGAATTTGTGTCGGAGAATGTCGTCAAGCTGGTGGGCTATTCCCGCCAGGAGCTGATGGGCGGCAAGGTTTCCTATCTTGATCTGATTTTCCCGGATGACAGGCCCAGGGTCACCGCCGAGGTGGCAGGCGCCACGAAAGGGGGCGGCCTTGCCACCTTTGCCCATAAGCCTTACCGGCTTGTGGCTAAAAACGGCGTGGTGAAGTGGGTTAAGGATCAAAGTTATCTCCGCCGGGATCCGCAGGGAGTTATCAGCCATTTTGAAGGGATTGTCCTTGATATTACCGAAGAGGTGGAACTGGAAGAACGGCTGCAGCAGGCCCAGAAGATGGAAGCAGTGGGCACCCTGGCCGGCGGCATTGCCCATGATTTTAATAATATTCTCATGGTGATTCTGGGCTACAGTGAGATGGCCAGGGATGAGGCCCCTGTTGGTTCAAATATTGCCTGGGAACTGGAAGAGGTTATTACGGCCGGCAATCGAGCCGCAGAATTGGTGAAACAGATCCTGGCCTTCAGCAGACAGGCCAAGGTGGAACGGATACCTTTGCAGCTGCAGTCGCTCATCAAAGAGGCGCTGAAATTGCTGCGCTCTTCCATACCGACAACCATTGCGATCAGAGAGGAGATAGATTCACGATGCGGGCCGGTGTTGGTGGATCCAACCCAGGTTCACCAGATATTAATGAACCTCTGCACCAATGCCAGTCATGCCATGGAGAAAAAGGGCGGGGTGCTGACGGTTGCGCTGAAGCCGGTGGTTATTGACAGGGAAAATTCCCCCCCGGCAGGAGACCTGGAATCTGGAGAGTATACCGTCCTCTCGGTCTCCGATACAGGCACCGGTATTGCCTCTGAGGTGCTGCCCAAGATTTTCAATCCCTATTTCACCACGAAAATGGTGGGCAAGGGAACCGGCATGGGGCTTGCCATTACCCATGGCATCGTTGCTGATTACGGAGGGGCCATCACCGTTGACAGCCAGGAAGGGCAGGGGACAACGTTTCAGGTCTATTTGCCTGTTGCCGACCAGCAGGAGGAGCCGGTTGCTGAAGATGCGGGGCCCCTGCCCATGGGAGGCGAGCGGATCCTTTTCGTGGATGACGAGAAGCTGCTTGTCCAGATGGGCAAAGAGATGCTGTCACGGCTTGGCTACAAGGTGACAACCCGAGACAACAGCCTCGAGGCCCTGACAACATTTCAGAACAGCCCGGCCGACTTTGATCTTGTTATCACGGATCAAACCATGCCGAACATGACCGGCCTGGATCTGGCCCGCCGGATACTGCAGATACGGCCGGATATGCCCATCATCCTCTGCACCGGCTACAGCAACCTGGTGGACGCCAACAAGGCCAAATCCTTGGGCATCAAGGAGTTTGCCCTCAAGCCCTTGACCACAGAGATGGTTGCCCAACTCATCCGCAAGGCCCTCGGTGGCCCCTCTAGCGGTTGAACTTCTCCTCGCAGGAGAGACGCAATTCCTGCTCGGCTTCAGCGAGCACCTGCCGGGCCTGCTTCACATCCTGGTTGATCTGGGTCACCAGTTCGGCCGGGCCGGAGAATCTTTTTTCGTCACGCAGGAAGCGCAGCAGGTTGACCTTGATCTGCTTGCCGTAGATATCCTCGTTAAAATCAAAGATAAAGGTCTCGGCAGTGATGCGGCGGTTGCCCTCGGCATCATGGGTAAAGGTGGGGTTGATGCCGATATTGAGGACCCCTCCGTAGCAGGTGCCTCCGTAAACCACCTGGCAGACATAGACCCCGTGCCGGGGGCAGAGATCCTCGCCGGAGATATGCAGGTTGGCGGTGGGGAAGCCGAGCTCGGCAGCGCCGCGCTGTTTGCCCATCTGCACCTCGCCGTGGATCTGGTAATAGCGGCCCTGGAGCCTGCGCACTGCCCGCATATTGCCCTCAGCCACCAGGCGCCTGATCTCGGTGCTGGAGGCAACCACCCCCCCCACCTCATACGGTTCCATGACCGTGACCGGAAAACCCTTGCGTCTGCCCTGTTCCTTGAGGAAGGCGGTGTCGCCCTCTCTGCCCTTGCCGAAGCAGTAGTCATAGCCCACCACCAGTTCTACCATGCCTATTTTCTCAAGCAGGATCTCATCCACAAACTGCGCGGCCGGGGTGGCGGCGAATTCCCTGGTGAAGGGGATGATGATCAGCACGTCAATGCCGGCATGGGCAATGAGTTCCCGCTTCTGATCGCAGGTGGAGATCAGCTTGATGCCGGCCTCAGGACGCACCACCTGCAGGGGATGGGGGTTGAAGGTTATGACTACACTGGTCCCCTTGTTCCTGTAGGCCCGGGCCACCACCTCGCTGAAGAGGTACTGATGACCGACATGGACACCGTCAAAATTGCCGATGGTGACGTAGGGTTTAACAAAAGGCTCTTTTATCTCATCAAGATCTGTATATATTTCCATAGGTTTCCAGCTGGTTAAGAGGGCGGGCACGGCAGGAGGGGCTTTTGCCGCGACCGCCCGGTTTTTAGGGCGTGCCGCGTTATTATATTGTGATTGCCCCTTTATTGCACCATGCAAATCAGCAAATGAAAGAACAGACAAAAGCCTTGACAAGAGGGGGCTAAAGTCGGTACATTCGCTTCCAGTTAACTCGCTCCAGCTTCTTTCTGGTCTGGCAGCGGGCAGGGTGAAAGACCTGGCCCCGTATCTCCCTGATGGGCGAACTTTCAACATGCCGAAGTGGTGGAATTGGTAGACACGCTAGGTTCAGGGTCTAGTGGGTGCAAGCCCGTGGAAGTTCGAGTCTTCTCTTCGGCACCACTTATATTAAAGGCCTGTAACTTTAAATAGTTACAGGCCTTTTTTTTTGCTGCCGGCCCCTTTTGGTCTGCCCCACAGGGTGCATCTCCTGCCTGCCTTCTCCGACCCTTTCCTGGCCCCTCCTGCCCTCCTCTGATCTCTGCACGCACCATAGTCCTCCGCCAGGCCCGGGGCAACCGGCTGCGGCCTTTTTCTGCCGGCCGCTCCACAAAAAAAGCGGAAATAAATCGACCTCAGACGCTATTTGTCCTATCTGTCTGGTTATCATGGCTGAAAATGGAGACGCTGTCTAACCTTAAGGAGGATGTCATGATCAGGAATATCACGGTTTATCTCGACAACCAGCAGCAGGAATTTTATGAGAGCATCCGGTGCGGCTTCATTGTTGCCCAGGATGACCAGGGCGCAGAAACCTTTCATACCGATTTACTCGACAACTCCGAATATCACGGGGTCCAGGAATTGATCGACGATATCGTCGGCATTTTCCAGATTCGGCGCCACCAGATCCTGGTGGCTGCCTGATTCCGGCCTCTGCGCCGGGCAGTCATGGAGTTTTCCCAGGGATTGCCGGGAAATCCTTTTTTTTTCTCTTCAGTCCTGGTGCGCATAATGTCGCAGTGGTGTATTTTGTCGCGGAGAGGACCTTTGTTGCCTTGGGGGCAAGAAGGAGGCAGGAGCCTGGTGGTTGGTTACAAAAAGAGTAGGTGCCCCTTGGCGGCATTGAAGTGGAGGCAAAACAGGGATGGGTACGGAAAAATTTGATAAGGCAGCGGCAACCTGGGATGAAAAACCGAAACGGCTGGAACTGGCCGCCGCCCTGGTTGCGGCCATGAAAAAGGACCTTGCCCTCTCCGGGGAGATGGTCGCCTTGGAGATCGGCTGCGGCACCGGCCTGCTCACCTGTGCACTGGCGGGTCTGCTGAAAAGTATTGTGGCCACCGATACCTCAACCGGCATGCTGGCCGTTCTGGACGATAAAATAGCTGCCCTGGGGCTGCATAACGTCGAAACAAAGCGCCTTGATCTGCTCAGCCACCACCTGCTGCCAGCCGCCAGTTTTGATCTGATCTACAGCGGCATGACCCTCCATCACATCAAGGAGACCAGGGCCGTGTTGGCGGCCTGTTTTGCCCATCTGAAACCAGGCGGCACCCTGGCCCTGGCTGATCTGGACAAGGAGGACTGCTCCTTCCATGATGATATGAGCGGGGTGGCGCATTGCGGCTTTGACCGCAACCAGCTGGCGGATCTTGCCGCCTCCTGCGGTTTTGACCAGGTCCGCTTCAGCACGGCCCACCGCCTGCTTAAGGAAAAGGGCAAGGGCCACATGGTGGCCTACCCGGTCTTTCTGATGACCGCCATAAGGCCTTAGCCCCTCCCTTGGCAGCCGTGAGCGTGTCTCCTTGCCCAGGTTCAGCAAGGGGCGCCTGGGCTTTTGCTGAGCAGCCCTAGTGCAGTGTATCACTTAAAGTTTCGTATATTTATGCAACTCTGCCTTTAACCACAAAGGCATTCTTTTTAA
>JAVLBA010000010.1:45289-51104 GCA_031581485.1 Desulfurivibrionaceae bacterium
CTTCGTGTCTTTGTGGTTCGTAAGCAATAACGAAATTCTACACGTACATTTAAGTTTTACGGAGTACTAGCGGTCGGAGGCGAGTTCTGTTTTCACCGCCCCTCCCAGCTGGGTCATGGTGTATGGTTTTCTGATATATTGCCCGGCCCCCATATTGAGTGTCTCTGTAACGTCCTCACTCTGGGAAAAGCCGCTGGCGATAATGGCCTTTTGGCCCGGATGCAGCTCCCTGATTCGGGTATAGGTCTCTTTGCCGTTCATGCCGGGGGCCATGATCATATCCAGGACCACAAGGTCAACCCCCTGCTCCCGGAGAGAGTCTATGGCCTCTTCGCCTGAAGCCGCGGTCTGGACCCGGTAGCCCATGGCGGTCAGGATCTTTTTACAGATAAAGCGCTGCTGCTTATCGTCATCCACCACCAGGATTGTCTCGTTGTTTCCCTGGTAGGCCGCCAGGTCTGTCTCTTGGGCGGCAAGGGTTATTTCTTCATGGCAGGCGGGGAAGTAGAGTCTGAAGCAGCTCCCCTGCGGGGAACTGGCAGCAATGACCACTCCCCCATGGTCCCTCATGGTATTCCAGACCACGGTAAGCCCCAGGCCGGTGCCGCTTCTCCCCATGAGCTTCTTGGTGAAAAAGGGTTCGAAAATCCGGTTAAGATCATCCTCGGCCAGGCCCGGGCCGTCATCGCAGATCGACAGGACGCTGTATTCTCCCGGGGCGATATCATGCTCCAGGGCAAAATAATCTTCCATCTGCTCCTGGCTGCTGCTGATGGTGATCACCCCTCTGCCGTTGATGGCCTCGGCCGCGTTGTTGATCAGGTTGGTGAGGACCTTCATAATGTGGACCTCGGAGCAGCGAATATTCTTCAGATCCGTGGCCAGGTTGGTCTGAATCAGGACCAGGGGATGGCAGCGGCACAGTTCGTTGTATTCCGCTGATTGCAGGTAGAACTCGATGAAATTGTTGGGGTTGGCCACCTCGGTGGCCTTTGCCACCCCACGGGCCACCGTCAGGAGATCGGCCACCACGGCCGCGGCCCGTCGGCCTGAATCCTTGATGGTCTCCAGGGGGCCGCACATGGGGCTGTTGGCGGGGAGCTGCATGAGGAGGAGTTCCGGATAGCTGACAATGCCCGATAGGATATTGTTGAGTTCATGGGCCACCCCTCCGGCCATGACCCCAATGTCCTCCATCTTCTGGACCCGGCTGAGCTGTTGCGCCATCATGAGTTGTTTGGCCTGGGCCTCCTGCAGATCCCTGAGGTTGACGTCCACTGAATAGATTTCAGGCTCGCCCTGGCCTTTGTAGGTCATGGCATGACTGGAGAAAACAGGAACCGGGCTGCCGTCCCTGTGGCGCAGGGTGCATTCCGAGGAGGGAATGGCCAGGCCCAAGTCCAGCCAGCCGCTGATAGCGGCCACCATATCAAATCTCTTTTCTTCGGGGACGATCAGCTCCTCAAGGTTGCGGCCCAGGGCCTCCTCCTGGCTGTAGCCGTAGAGCAGTTCACTGCCTTTGTTCCAGAGGACAACCCGCCTCTGCTGGTCATAGCCGCGCACGGCTATATTGGGCAGGTCGTGGACCAGAAGGCGGAAACGGGATTCGCTGGTGCGCAGGGCCTCTTCACTCTTCTTTCTCTCCTTGATTTCTTGAAGCAGAGCGCCCATCACCTTGCTGAAATAAAAAGAGACCACAAAAAGGGTCATGCCCAGCAGCAAGGCGCTGAAAAAAATCGATTGCAGCAGAAAGATCTTTTTGGCGGCCAGGGTCTCGGTGATGTCCTGCAGCACCAGAATGCCGCCGATATCCTGCTCCTGAAAATTTTTAAAGATAGAGCGGCAATAAAGAATATAGCTGCGCCCTGCCAGGGTGAGGCGCTGGGAAGGTTCGCTGAAATTGATGGTGGCAGGGAGGTGGTGGAAGAGATCCTCCTGGTTGGAGGTAAGCAACTGGAAACGGCCAAGCTGGGGCAGGCCTTCCTGGTCAAAGAGAAAGGCCTTTGCCAAGACATTCTGGTCAAAATAGGTGGTTACATGCAGCTCTTCTTCCCTTTCCAGCAGGTCCAGAATCTGGTTGGCGACAATGCCGAACTCAAGGGCCCCCACATAGATGCCGTTATGGAAGATGGGCTCCACCACGCGGTAAAAGGGGCCGAAGCGGCCCACTTCAAAGCCGGAAGCGGGTTTGTGGTGTTCATTGACCCAGGCGATCATGGGCCGGATCAGGGTAAGGTCGTCGCCGTGGAAATCAGGTTTGTGGGCGCGGAGGAAGGTTCTGCCGTTGGGGAGATGAAAATGCATGATCTTGAAAAACCTGTTCTCAAGCTGCAGGGCCTCATATTTGGGTAAGACTGTTTTCAGGAGGAGTTGCCGGTCCCGGGCCGCAAAGGCCGCACTGATCTCCGGGTTGGTCTCCAGCACATTTTTGATGCGGTTGCGATAGGGGGCAAAGGAAAAGGTCTCCATGGTGGAGATGGAGGATTGCAGCTCAGCCCGGGCCGCCTCGATCTGGTTTTCCAGGATCCGGGCGTGTTGGCGTGTCCCTTGCCACACCAGGGAGATCGCCAGAAGGGTAATGATCAGACTGACGATGAGAGTCGCTTTCTGCTTTTCGTTCATAGGGCTCCGCACTTCGCCTTGACAATGAGACTCAGCTAGCGGTGCGTCCCTGTTAACTGAGAAAAGAACTTGTACTCTTTGTATAAATACGCAGAGTTGTCAAGATATGCCTTGTTCTGCTCCCGGAACAGGGCCCTTTTGTAAGCGGACTGCTAGAGAGAGGCCAGCCAGCGCCTGAGGCTCTGGAGGGCCAGGTGGCTGCGGAAGGCGGCCTTGTCCCTTTTGGAGATGCGGGAGCGGCGCCTGCCCTTTTGGGAGAGCGGCGGCTGTTGCGGCTGGCTGGCCCGGAAGGCCTCTTTATCAAAGGGGGGAAAGAGGCTGTAGTTGACGTTTGAGGGCTGGAAATGCTTGGCCGGCGGCTCGGTAAGGTGGCGGATCAGGGCGCCGTGGGCCGTGTCTGGGGGCGGCAGCAGGGGCGCTAAGCCCTGGAGGAGGCGGGCGGCGTTACGGCCGGCCACCAGGCCCATGGCCGTGGATTCCACATACCCCTCCACGCCGCTGATCTGGCCGGCCAGCAGGATGTGGGGATGTTTTTTGAGCTGCAGGGAGGGCAGCAGTACCTCCGGAGCAGAGACAAAGGTGTTGCGGTGGATGGAGCCGAGGCGGACAAATTCGGCCTCTTCCATGCCGGGAATGAGGCGAAAGACCTCCTTCTGGGCCGGGTAGCTGAGCTTGGTCTGGAACCCGACCATATTATAATGACTGCCCTCCTTGTTTTCCAGGCGCAGCTGGACCACGGCGTAGGGATCACGCCCGGTCCGGGGGTCAGGCAGGCCCACTGGTTTCATGGGCCCAAAGCGCAGGGTGTCCACCCCGCGTTCAAGCATCACCTCAATGGGCAGGCAACCTTCAAAATATTTCTGAGCCTCAAAGCTCTTTAAAGGCACCTTGTCAGCGGCGGCCAAGGCCTCGATGAAGCGCTGGTACTCTGCCGGGGTGAAGGGGCAGTTGAGGTAATCCCCGGGCCCATCATCGTAGCGAGAGGCCTGATAGATGACGGTGCGGTCCAGGGAGTCGGCGGTGACAATGGGAGCAATGGCATCGTAGAAGGCCAGGTGTTCGGCGCCGGTGTGGCGGGCCAGATCCGCGGCCAGATCAGTGGCGGTTAGGGGGCCTGTGGCCAGGATGGTGATGCCGTCAGCAGGCAGTTCCTTTATCTCCTCACGGATGACAGTGATCAGGGGATGCGTGGTAATGGCTCTCGTGATGGCGGCGGCAAATTTCTGGCGGTCCACTGCCAGGGCCTGGCCGGCCGGCACCTTGGTCTCTTCGGCCACGGCCATGAGCAGGGAGTCGAGGAGGCGCATCTCTTCCTTGAGAAGGCCCACCGCAGAGGCGGGATCATTGGAGCGGAAGGAATTGGAGCAGACCAGTTCACCCAGGTCAACTGATTCATGGGCCGGGCTGAAGACGTCCGGCTTCATGTCGTAGAGGGTGACCTGGGCGCCGTGATTTGCCGCCTGCCAGGCGGCCTCGCAACCGGCCAGGCCGCCGCCGATGATGGTGATAGGTGAATTGATCATGGGTACCCTGCTTTAAAACCACAAAGGCACAAAGACACAAAGAAAAAACTCTGTGCCTTTGTGCCTTTGTGTTGAGAAAAAACGGTGAGCCTAATAGCGTCAGCCTTCAGCCTTCAGCCTTTAAATCCCCAGCTCTTTCTTGATGCCGTCAACCACGGCGTCGCTGGAGGTGCCGGTGATGGTCTTCAGCAGGCCTTTCTTCTCGTAGAAGCCGGCCACGGGTGCGGTTTTCTCATTATAGGTGTCCAGACGATGGGCAATGGCCTCTTGGGTCTCATCGGCCCGCTGCACAATGGGGCTGCCGCACTTGTCGCAGATACCCTCTTTCTTGGGGGGCATGCTCTTGACGTTGTAGATGGCCTGGCACTTGGGGTTCTCGCAGGTGCGGCGGGTGCAGAGACGGTCAAAGATGACGTCGCGGGGCACATCGATGTTGACCACCATGTCCAGGCTGATGCCCAGCTTGGCAAGGAGTTCTGTGAGGGCCTCGGCCTGGGGAATGGTGCGGGGGAAACCGTCGAGCAGAAAACCTTTTTTACAGTCATCCTCCTGCAGGCGTGCTTCCATGATCCCCATGATCAGGCTGTCTGGGACCAGATCGCCGCGGTCCATGTAGCCTTTGGCCTCTTTGCCGAGTTCACTGCCGGCCTGAACAGCGCCGCGCAGGATGTCGCCGGTGGAGATCTGGACGGAGCCGTCGAGTTGGGTGAGTTGTTTGGCCACAGTGCCTTTGCCGGCACCTGGGGCGCCTAAGAGAATGATTTTCATGGGGGGTGTCCTCCGAATTATATTGATATTGCCTGAAGTTGCACGATTTTTCTGGACGGACCAGAGAAGGCGGAGAATATACCAGAAAAAATGAAAAGTGGCAAAAAAAGAGTCCCCTGCAGGCTCTTTTCCTTCACTCCGCGGGCGTTTTTCGGGAAGGGCACAGGTTTCTATTGTGGGGATGGATGATGGGCACAAAAAAAGACCAATGCTTGGGAGGAGCATCGGTCTTTTCCACCTTCCTTGCAGAAGGTGAAGAGGAGAGAAAAAGAAGAAAGGAGTGAATGCATTTTATTGCAGTCTTAAAATAAAGAGTTCCCTCTGGCCAAAGGGTTCCCGTTTTTTTTTTATCTTTTTTGACGTCCTCCTCCCTGGTGGGGATTTTACCAATAAAATAATGGTGAAATCCCTAACAGACCCCCAATCCGCCATGCCCCTGTTTGCAAAAAAGAAGGACGCCTCCCTTGAATTTCCGGCCATAACAGTAGGAACGACTCTTTCTTTCTGTTATGGCCCAGATCTTGCTAGCAAAAGGCTCAAGGATGTTTTCTTGACAAAATTCGATTAAAATCATGGGAGGCCGCGAATGGATGTAGAAAGCATTACACCGGATCAAATCTTGGACACAAAAGGCTTGAGCTGCCCGATGCCGCTGCTCAAAACCAAAAAAGCAATCAATGATCTCACTTCAGGGCAAATTTTAGAGGTGTTGGGTACGGATCCAGGTTCCAAGAACGATCTGCCAAACTGGTGTGATCGTTCCGGTCATCTCTTTCTTGGCGATAAAGAGGGGGATGGCTTTTTCAGGTTTTTTATCCGCAAAGGCTAGTACTCCGTAAAACTTAAATGTATGTGTAGAATTTCGTTATTGCATACGAACCACAAAGACACGAAGGCACAAA
>JAVLBA010000110.1:0-5775 GCA_031581485.1 Desulfurivibrionaceae bacterium
ATTTATATCGAAACAACAAAGATTTAATAATCCACATACACCTCTTCTGCAACTATTTCCTACTGATGAAGAATACCGCAGTAGTGCAGAAAAAAGGACGAATATTGCGCCAAAGATAATCATGTGGGCGCAAAATAATCCCACAAGCCACACTCTCTCTCCACAACCATGCCGGACACAAAAGCCATCTGCCAATTTAACATTTTGATATTGCGTTCTTTTTTTGCCAAATAAATATTCCATTAATTCCAGGCACATAAATTGCTACCATTAACAATTAAGTTTTTACTCATTTTCCAAAAACGAGAAAGCGATTCCTTGTAGTGAACCCCTGGGTGGCGGCCCGGGGGTTCTTTTTTTTCAGCTCCAAATCCTCATTTTCCTTACCCTATCAGGCTTTTATATTGTATTGTGCGCCTTGACGGATCTCTTTGTTCTTATTCTTATGTAGCGATCAACAAACCTGTTGCCAATGGGCCCGCCACTATGACCGGCGTAAAACACGCCCATTTCCGCCCACTGCCTGGAGTACGCCCTTGAATCTTTTCTACAAGAATCTCACCATCTGGCTCATCATCGGTCTCACCGCCATCCTTGTTCTCAATCTTTTCAAAGGTCAGCCTGAGACGGTCAATGTTCTCACCTACTCTGATTTTGTCGACAAGGTAAAAAATGGCGTGGTGACGAACTTCTCACTGCATAAAACCAGCGCCACCTGGACGAACTCCAATGGCGAACGCTTTCGCGCCGCAATCCCTGAAGACCCTGCTGCGGTTCAGCCTTTTATTGATGCCGGCGCCAAATTCGAGATTATTCCCAGCTCTGAACCCCACTGGTTTTTGCGCATCGTCCTCTCCTGGTCCCCCCTTCTTATATTGGCGGCAATCTGGTTCTTCTTCATACGCAAAGGCCGTAACCAGGATGGCAAGGCCATGGCCTTCGGCAAGAGCAAGGCTCAGCTCTTTGATTGCCAGCAGTCCACAGTGCGCTTTAAAGATGTTGCCGGCATAGACGAGGCCAAAGAAGAGCTAGTCGAAATCGTCGACTTCCTCAAGGATCCGACAAAATTCACCGAAGCAGGTGCCCGTATTCCCACGGGCGTCCTCCTCTACGGTGAGCCAGGAACAGGCAAGACCCTGCTGGCCAAGGCCATAGCGGGTGAGGCAGGCGTCACCTTCTTTTCCATCAGTGGCTCTAATTTTGTTGAGATGTATGTGGGGATTGGCGCCAGTCGCGTCCGGGATCTCTTTGCCGAAGGCAAAAAAAAGGCGCCCTGTATCATCTTTATTGATGAGATTGACGCAGTGGGACGCCACCGCAGCTCAGGGGCCACCGGTGGCAATGATGAACGAGAACAGACCTTGAACCAGCTTCTTGTGGAAATGGACGGCTTTGAGGTGAACGATCAGGTTATTATTGTGGCCGCCACAAACCGCCTTGACATCCTTGACCAGGCCCTGCTCAGACCTGGGCGCTTTGACCGCCAAGTACTTGTGCCCCTGCCCGATGTCTTGGGCCGTGAGCATATCCTCAAGGTTCATGCCCAGAAGATCAAGGCCGCCAGCGACATTGACTGGAAGATGGTGGCAAAATCCACTCCCGGTTTCTCAGGGGCGGAGCTTGCCAACATGATTAATGAAGCCGCCCTGATGGTGGCCCGCCGCGGCGGCGAGGTCACCATCAGTGATCTCGAGATCGCCAAGGACAAGGTGATGATGGGGGCGGAACGCCGTTCCATGATCATCACCGTGGAGGAGAAAAGAATCACCGCCTACCACGAAGTGGGCCATGCCCTGGTGGCCTGGATGCTTCCCGGCGCTGACCCGGTGCACAAGGTTTCCATTGTACCCAGGGGCAAGGCACTGGGCCTCACCATGCAGTTGCCGGAAACGGAAAAACACTCCCATTCATACACCTACCTCTTCAACAACCTCTGCATCCTTCTGGGCGGCCGTGTTGCAGAAGAACTCATCTTTGATGAAATAACCACCGGCTCAGGCAATGACATTGAACGGGTGAATGACCTGGCCCGCAAAATGGTATGCGAATGGGGCATGAGTAAGAATATCGGTGCCCTGGTCTTCAAGGCCTCCGAGCAACCAGGCACATCAAGGCCGCTGGTCAGTGAAGAGACGATCCAGGTAATCAATGCCGAGATCAGGGCCCTTATTGACACCGCCCATGATACAGCGCGCAAGATCCTGACTGATAACCATGAAATCATGGAGGCCATAACCCTGCTGCTCCTGGAAAAAGAGACCATCAACAATCGCGACATGCAGGCCATTATCAATCCACCCATAAGCTGATAAAGGCAGGGAGAAGCCCCCCAGCCAATCCAGCGTCCCGGTCACCCCCTTTTCAAGGGAAAGAGAATATGCACGACAGCGTATTCGCCTTGCTCGCTCTCCAGACAGAGCGAGCCGCCAAGCCCGGCGGCGATATCCCGGGCAATGGAGAGGCCCATGCCCGCACTGGTCACCCCGGGCCACTTAGCAAACCCCGGCTCCATGACCCGGGGCAGATCTTCTGCCGCCACCCCGACTCCATGGTCTTTGATATTGATGGCAACGCCTCTCTGGCCTCCAACAACAGCACCCTGGCCTGTCACCTCAATACGTTTCAGGGCATCCTGGCCGGGGTAGCGGATATTCAAGGCATGTCGGCAATTAATGAGAATCGCCAAAAGAAGCTGCTGCACCTGACCGGCCGGGCAATGCCAGGCCGGCAGATCCTCGACATCAAGCCGCACATATATACCATCCTGTTTACACAGAGGTGCCATCAGGGCCAGGGAATTAGCAATCACCTTGCTGATATCGACCATTTCCAGCGCCGCTCTGTCCCCCTGCCCAAAGGCCAGGAGGTTTGAGGCGAGCCCGGTGACCCTCTCCCCCTGGTCGATTATCTTCTCCAGAATGTCACGGCTGTGGCCATCCTCTTCCACATCCGCAAGAAGCTGACTGAAATTGATGATGACATTGCCCACGTTACTCACCTCATGGGCAAGGCCGCAGGCCAGCTCTCCGATGGCCGTGAGCTGAGAAACACGCATCAGCTCCTTCTTCCTGTTTTTCTCGTTTCTGAGATCATTCTGCAGGGCCTGAATATTGCTTTTATCTGCAGTAATGTCGTAACCGAAACAGCGGACCAGACAGCCATTTTCGCCGCATTGACTCATCATAAAGACCGCCCGCACCACCCGATCTTGTGCCGGCTCAGCACCGAGCAGGGTGAACTCAAGGGTTCCTGCCTCCGCAAGCCTGCGGATATCAGAGACTTCCCTGTATTCCGGCGGTGGCTGAAAAAACGCATTCCACCTCTTGCCTGCCAGGCCTCCCTCCGGATAGCCACAGGCAAGCTCCATCTCCTTGTTCACCTGACACAGACGCCCCCCTTCATCTATCTCCACCCATATCCCCCCCAGAGAGGCGACCATTTCCCCACTTATCTGGCGGCATTTCTGGAGACGGATGGCCACGGCCTCCTTGAGATCCTGTTGTTCATTGATGATATCAGCTAATACCGCCGCCTCCTTGCATTTGCCAGACACCTGCACCTCGCGGATCTCGCCGGCCAAGAGCCTGTCCGCATCATCCACCAGACTCCACAAAGGCAATAAGAGGCGGCGGTGGAACAGGACAAGAATTGCCACCAGCATGGAGAGGGCCAGCGCCGTGGCGCCGATCACCATATTCTGAAAACCGATGAGCCGTTGTCGGGAAGAGTTGACCAAAACACGATCAAAAAGAATGAGCCGCTCCCCCAGGGTGCGGATTTCCCGGCTTAGGCGCCGATGATCCTCCTGATTCGCCTCTCCCGCCTCAATGGACCTCAAAAGAAGGACAATTCCGTGCAGATCAATGGAATTGAGGAAAGTCAGCTTGAATTCCTCACTTATATGGCGGGTATCAAGAACCTTGGTCAGGTTATAGTTGAGGGTTTCCATCTCCTCACTGAGCCCGGCAAAGGAGATCTTATCTCTCTCCATGAGGGCGCCTGAAATGTGCTCGCGAATAATGGAAAACTGAAAGAGAAGCTTTTCTGTCTGCTCAACCACTCCCACCTGAGCATGATAGAGCTGCGACTGCCGTACGCCCATAAAGAGCAGGAGCACGAGCCCTATACTGATCACCAGATAAAAGGTGTAAAGAATCTTTTTCAAGGGGAACGTCTCAGTCATTCAAAACACCTCAACTCTAGCCACTTTACACAAGGCCGCAGGCCCTCCTGCAGGAGATTTTTCTGGAAGCAATCCAGAGGGACATCCTGAAAAGGGTGGTCCGCTGATCGCCGCCAAAGAGCCCCTGTGATTCCGGAGAGCATTCCGAAATCACAGGGGAACGGCCTCTCCTATCTGGCATCAGACTTCCAGGTAAAGAGGATGGGCAGACGACACAGACAGGCACGATAGACCAGGATATAGGTGGCGTACACTGTAATGGTAATGACAATCTCACGCCAATGTGGGATTTCCTGATACAGCTGCCAGTTAAAGGTAATCAGGGCCGTATTGAGACGATTGAGCACAATACCGAGCACGGCGAACAAGGCGGCAAAACGGGCAATCTTGGCACTCTGATTTCTGATGGCGCTGGTATAGAGAAAGAGCGGCAAAAGAACGCCGAAGCAAATCTCGAAGATATACCATTGCCCCCAGCCGGTGAACAGCAGGGCCCATTCATTATCATGGGCAATGGCCGTCAACTTGATCACGAGATAGGTAATAAGTGCCAGCGAGGCCCCCTTGGCAAGCCCCAAGGTGATGCGGTCAAGATTTTTGAGGAAGTTGGCGTCACAGCGCCACCCCAGAAACCATTTTGACAGGGTGGAGACAACGATCAGCATGGAAAGCCCGGCAAAAATAGATGAACAGAAAAAATGGAACCACTGAAAGCTATAATTATACCAGAGGGGATGCACCTTGCCGGGCGCATAGGTAAAGAGCGCCCCCAAGGCCCCCTGATGCAGCGTGGAGAGGATGATACCGGCCACAGTCAGGCCCAGAACAATGGATTTGACAAATTTCTTGGGCTTCTGCCAGCCCATCATCTCACTGGCGGCAGGCACAAGCTCGGCAACCTGGACAGTGAGATAGGTGGCGACATGCCAGGCCACCAGAAAAAGGACTGCTGCCGGTCCCAGGGAAACAAACATGGGATAAACCAGACGCCAGGGCTGTCCCAGATCCACCTGCAGAAAGATAACGGCAAACAGATAGCCGAGCAGACCATTGAGGAGCCCCAGTCTTTCAATGGGCTTGAAATCTTTGCGGCCAAAAAGCTCCACTGTGGTACCCATCAAAAAGCCTGAGGCGGAAAGAGGTACCATACAGAAAAGTCCCCAGCCCAGAAAAAGCCCCCAGGGATAATCATAACTACTGTGGGTGGCCCAGCCCAGTCCATAATAAAAGCGGCCGACCAGAATGGGCAGGCCAACGGCATAAATGATCGCAAAAACCCAGTTCAGGGGGTTGCGGACAAGCTGCTTCAGATAATCGCCGGGGCTGAGCCCCAGGAGCAATTTTTCCTTCAGGGTCCATTCTGTCCTGGATCCTGGCTTCATAAGTTGATCAACAGGCTGAAAGCCCTGTGCGGTAAATGTTTTCATTAAGATATCCTCCTAGCTTTCGCTCTCTTCATTCTTTTGCGCATCCTTTCTCGTTGCCAGGAGATGGAAACCCGTAAAAAGGGCCGGCCAAATAATCAGAACCATGGGTACGATGGCCAGGAATTCCTTGACATAGTAGATGATGGGCTGCTTGCCGAGATGGGT
>JAVLBA010000111.1:0-5730 GCA_031581485.1 Desulfurivibrionaceae bacterium
GGGTCGCCTCCTCCCTTGATCCACAGATCCAATGCCGGAGTGAGGTGGAAAGAGGTGGGAAAGCGGTACCCTTCACCAAGGATCTCCAGGCTGGCCAGGGCGGTGATGATCTTAAAGATGGAGGCCGGGGTATAGAGCTGGTTTGGTCGCAGCTGGGTTATGATCTGGCCGCCAGGGCGGGCCGACAGATAGGAGCCATGCTCAAGCAAGGCGGCCATTGTCTCCGCCCTGGCAGGGAGTGCCGGCAAGAGCAGGTGCAGGCTGAGGAAGATGGAAAAAAATATTCTCATAAAGAGGTAGCTGAAAAAGGATGGTGTCCACAGGACACCATCCTTTTTTGGTTAAGGCAAAGAGAAAGGCATGCCCTCACACCTTGGGAAGATTCTTGATGGCACTGGCAATATCTTCCTCAGGGTACTCATAATTGTGGAGATCACCGGCATAGAACTTGTCATAACTGGCCAGATCGAGCATGCCGTGACCGGAAAAGTTGAAGAGAATGGTCTTGGGATCATTAAGGTCCTGGGTGGCCTCGATAATGGCAGCCCTGATGGCATGACAGGTCTCAGGGGCAGGGATAATCCCCTCGGTCTGGGCAAAAAGACGTCCCGCTTCAAAGCATTCAAGCTGGTGGACGGAAATGGGTTCAATCAGTTTCTCGCGAACCATGGCCGAAAGAATCGGCGACATGCCATGGTAGCGCAGACCACCGGCATGGATGCCTGCCGGGATAAAATCATGACCCAGGGTGTACATGTAGAGCAGGGGGGTCTGCTTGGCCACATCGCCGAAATCATAGGCATAGGTGCCCCGGGTCAGGGTGGGGCAGGAGGCGGGTTCAACGCCCACAAAGCGGATATTTTTGCCGTTGAGGCGGTCGGCAACAAAGGGAGACATGATGCCGGCCGCATTGGAGCCGCCGCCGCAACAGCCGATAACCACATCTGGATAGGCGCCGATTTTTTCCAGCTGCTTTTTGGCCTCCAGGCCAATGATGGATTGATGCAGGATGACATGGTTAAGCACGGAGCCCAGGCCGTACTTGGTGTCTTCACGGCCCATGGCATCTTCAATGGCCTCACTGATGGCGATACCCAGGGAGCCCACCGTATCAGGGTGCTCTTTGAGGATCTGCCGGCCGATTGCCGTGTCCATGCTGGGGCTGGACACGATTTCGGCCCCATAGGTGTTCATCATGGATTTGCGGTAAGGTTTCTGGTCAAAAGAGACCCTGACCATGTACACCTTGCATTCCAGGCCGAATTTATGGGTGGCAAAGGCGAGTGCCGAACCCCACTGGCCGGCACCGGTCTCCGTGGACATTCTTTTGACCCCTTCCCTTTTGTTGTAATAGGCCTGGGGTACGGCACTGTTGGTCTTGTGGCTGCCTGAGGGCGAGACACCCTCATTCTTAAAGTATATTTTGGCCTTGGTGCCCAGGGCCTTTTCCAGGTTGTCGGCCCGGATCAGGGGGGAGGGCCGCCAGATACGATAGACCTCCTGTACCTCCTGAGGAATATCAATCCAGCGCTGATCGCTCATTTCCTGTTCCAGCAGACCCATGGGGAAAATCTGGGCCAGCTTTTCCGGTCCCATGGGCTCTTTGGTGAAGGGATCAAGGGGAGGGGCAATGCCGTTGGGGATGTCGGGCATGACATTATACCATTGGGTCGGCATCTCGCTTTCTTCAAGAAGGATCTTTTTCATGGTTCTCTCCGGGAAAAATAGGTCGTAGAATCAAATGATGGCGCCGCCCTCACCAGCCGGCTGTCGCTGATATACGCATATTACAACAATAATTATAAATCATTCACCACCAGGAGCAGGCACTGCCGGCGCTTTTCCTGGCGGCCTTGGGGAGCTGGCAGTTTACGGGGATGTCGGGTGGGCAGGTGGGGACTCTTGTTGTTCTGCAGAAAAAAGCAATACCTGCGAGCAGCAGTCAAAAATGAGGCAAACTTACCCGGTTCTATTTTCTCTGTCAAAGCTATTAGCTGTGGATTTTCAGCAATCTTGAAGGGGCCAGCCGGCGTATTCCCGCGTTGACAAAGGAGCCCTGCTGTTTTATGGTGCACAGTTTGTAAAATAAGCCATTTATCATCAGCATCTGGGGTCACCTACATATATGGACACAATGATCAAAGAAAGCCTGGCCGGCTCCCTGGCGGCCCAGGAAAATTTCGTGGCTCAAAGCCGTGAGACCCTGGTGACGGCCGTGGAGTGGGTGGTCTCCTGTTTTGAGGGCGGCGGCAAGCTTCTCCTCTTTGGCAATGGCGGCAGTGCCGCTGACGCCCAGCATCTTGCCGCGGAATTCGTCAATCGCTTCCTTATTGACCGGCGGCCTCTGCCGGCCCTGGCCCTTACCACCGACACCTCTATTTTAACCAGTGTCGGCAATGATTTCTCCTATGATGACATCTTTGCCAAACAGATCAGGGCCCTGGGTAAGAAAGAGGATCTGGCCCTGGGGATCTCCACCAGCGGTAATTCGGCAAATGTCATTGCCGCCTTTGCCGAGGCCAAAAAAATCGGCATGAAAACCATGGCCCTGACCGGGTGCAATGGCGGCCGGATAAGGGGCCATGTCGATCTGCTCCTCAATGTTCCCTCCACCCATACCCCCCATATCCAGGAGACCCACCTCTGGATTGAACACATGATCTGTCAGCTCACAGATGAAAAAATGTTCGGCAGCCTGGCATGATCTATCCAGAGCCCCTCAGCTTCACAGAGCTTAAGACCTATTCCGTTCACGACCGCTTCAGCAAGGTCACCGTGGATAATTTTGCCAGGCCCCTGGCGCCGGGCGCCACCATAGGGGACTTTATCCGCCACCTTCCTCAGCAGTTTGCCGGCGTTGATTTTCCCGAACTTGTCGAGGCCCTGGCCCTGTGTCACCAGAGACAAAGGCCCATCATCTGCGGCATGGGGGCCCATGTCATCAAGGTGGGTCTTAATCCCATCATTATTGATCTCATGGAAAAAGGGGTGATCACCGCCCTGGCCTTGAACGGCGCCGGTATTATCCATGATACGGAAATAGCCATGCTCGGCCGCACCTCAGAGGATGTCGGCCAGGTCCTGGGGGCAGGCGCCTTTGGCGCGGCCAGGGAAACCGGTGAGGTGGTCAATGGTGCCATCAGCCAAGGGGCCAGGAATAATCTCGGTCTGGGCCAGGCCATGGGCCAGTACCTTGTTGAGCAGGAGTTTCCCTTTAACGATATGAGCCTGCTGGCCTCGGCCCATCGTCTGGGGGTGCCGGTAACCGTGCATGTGGCCCTGGGTACGGATATTGTCCATATCCATCCCTCAGCATCAGGTGCCGATATCGGCCAGACCAGCCATCATGATTTCAAGATATTCTGTCGCCTGGTCTCCGACCTGGAGGAGGGGGCATACCTCAATATAGGTTCTGCCGTCCTGTTGCCGGAGGTATTTCTCAAGGCCCTCACCGTGACGCGTAATCTCGGCTTTACGGTAAACAGGTTCACCACGGCAAATTTTGATTTTATTCGACATTACCGGACCATGACCAATGTGGTAAACAGACCCACAGCCAGCGGGGGCAGGGGCTATAATTTCATCGGTCACCATGAACTCATGATTCCGCTGTTGGCAGCGGCACTTCTTGATGCCCTGAGCCAGAAAGCGCAAAAAGAGATGTAGTCCCGCGTCCCCTTATTACTCATAAAAAAGATAATCAATATATCATCGTGACAACTAAAACCGTACAAAAAGGAAAGGCATATCTTGTCGGGGCCGGACCGGGCGATCCCGGTCTTATCACCGTGCGCGGCCGGGAAATCCTGCAAAGAGCTGAGGTCATTATCTATGACTATCTGGCTGGGAAAAAACTTCTCGACTATGTGCCCGTGGATGCCGAGTTTATCTATGCCGGCAAGAAAGGGGGGGTAAAGCACACCCATACCCAGGAAGAGATCAACCAGATGCTGGTGGATCGTGTTCGTGCCGGCAAAAGGGTGGTCCGGCTCAAAGGGGGTGACCCCTTTATTTTCGGCCGGGGCGGTGAAGAGCTCGAAGAGCTGGTCAAGGCGGGTCTTGAATTTGAGGCTGTACCTGGTGTCACCTCCGCCTCCGCCGCAGCCACCTTTGCCGGGGTGCCTATTACCCACAGGAATTGCACTTCATCCGTGGCCTTTATCACCGGCCACGAGGACCCCAACAGGACGGAGAGCCGCATCGCCTGGGACAAGATTTCCACCGGGGTCGGCACCTTGGTCTTTTATATGGGGATCAAGAATCTCCCCTCCATCACGGCCAATCTCATCAACCATGGCCGTGATCCCCAGACTCCGGTGGCTGTGGTCCGCTGGGCCTCCATGCCTTACCAGCAATCTGTGGTGGGCACTCTGGAAAATATTGCCGAGCGGGTGCTGGAGCAGGGCATTAAACCGCCGGCCCTGACCATTGTTGGCGACGTTGTCAAATACCGTGACTCCCTGAACTGGTATGAGGCCCGGCCCCTTTTCGGCAAAAGAATTGTGGTGACCAGGACCAGAGAGCAGGCCAGCGAGCTCGTTGCCCTCCTTACCGAAAACGGCGCTTCCTGTCTTGAGCATGCCACTATTGCCATATTACCTCCTGATTCCTGGCAGGAGGCAGATACGGCCATCGAGCATCTTGCTGATTTTGACTGGATTGTTTTCACCTCCATTAATGCCATCCACTCTTTTTTTCAGCGTCTGTTCGATAAAGGAATGGATGCCCGCCAAATGCATGGCTGCCGGATTGCGGCCGTGGGCCGGGTGACGGCTGATGCTCTGTGGCATTATGGCTTGAAGGCGGATCTGCTGCCCGAGAAATTCACCGGCGAAGGTCTTGTTGAGGCCTTGGTGGCCCAAGGGGTATCCGCAAAGAAGATCCTGATTCCCCGCGCCCTGGAGGCCAGGAATGTCCTGGAGAAAGGGCTGGCCGTAGGCGGCGCCCAGGTGACCATCGCCCCTGTCTATCAGAATTTAGTGCCCCTTGCTGAGGGCAGGGAGCTGCGGCAAGAAATTGAGACCGGCACCATTGATATGGTGACCTTTACCAGTTCCTCCACCGTCCATAATTTTGTGACCATGCTCGCCTGTGGAGACAACAAAGAGCTGGCTGGACTGCTGGCCGGGGTGAAGATTGCTGCCATCGGCCCCATCACCGCTCAAACGGTGGCTGAATATGGTCTTTGTGTTGATGTGCAACCCGTCACCTATACCATTGCCGCCATGGTTGAGGCCATTGTGGATCATGCCGCCCAGGCCTGAAACCGGGGCATGGTGTCAAAAGCCATAAAAAAAGGCCTTCTGCTTTGCAAAGCAGAAGGCCTTTTTTTATGGTAAGGCGTAGGGCCGGAGAATATTAAAGCAAGGAATCTTCTTGCGTGGTGGATTTCCGGGAATCCTTTTCTGCGCTGCTGGTGGCAGGTTCTTCCTGAGGGGGCAGAGGCACGCTGATGATTTCTTCGCTCCTTTCAATTTCCTCAACCGCTTCTTCCTCCTCCACATCAAAGGCACTCTCTCCAGGGGATACAACCACAGCATTTTCTGTGGCGGTCTCAGTGGTGGCTTCTTGATCTGAGGCAGAAGATCCTTCCGGCTGGGCAACTTCTGAGGTCGGCTCAGCAGCTTCTTCTGCTGCTCTGGATTCCCTTTCCGGAGCAGCAGGGGTCGCGTCGGCTGCAGGTATTTCTGTTTCCCCTACTGCCTCAGCATCTTCCTTGTGGAGCATCTC
>JAVLBA010000112.1:0-5561 GCA_031581485.1 Desulfurivibrionaceae bacterium
CGCCTCATTTTTCACCCTCAAGGGGTACTTACGCCTTGCCTCAGCTGCGCTCGCTACCTTTTTCAACGGGCTGCTAACTGCCCAGCAGCAGCCCATCCGGGTTCAAGAGCGCCTGAATGCCGTTTTGGAACATTTCGGGCAGGGCGGAATGCGGCCCGGTTTTTTCAGGTGAAGCTCTGCCCCGCAGTTTGTACAGGTGAAGGCCCCGCCGTGGGTGACCTCTCCTGTCTTGTAAGAGAGTGAGCTGTCGAGCCTGTCACTCAGGCTTGTGGTCCATTCACTCAGGCCCCTGGTGACGTTGAGCAGAAAAGAGCCACCCTTATCAACAGAGAATTCTTTGAGATATTCCGCCTCATTGGAAATCTCCCGCCAGAGGGCCCCGCCCTTGTTCCGCCACCGGCTAAAATCTTGGCGCGTCTCCTTGATATCCTCGTCCACCTTGGGTTTGATCTGGCTGACGGTGGAGGCAATATCTTTTTTCAGAGCAGCTCCGGCCCGGGAGATACCCTCTTTTGAGTACTCCCCCATTTCTTTCAGCTCTGCCATGGCCTTTTCCATGGCAGAGCTCACCGACTCGGTGTTGATCTTCTCATTGAGTTCCCCCAAGGTTTTGCTGAGCCGCTGCCGCAGTTTTTCATAGGCGGCCAATTCCTCTTCAACGGCCTTGTCCTCTTTTTTTTCCTTATCCATGAGCGCTCCTCTTTTAAGAAAATATGAACAACGTACCAGGCTGGATGCTGTTCTTCATCCACCCTACCAGTAGCACTCTGATTTTATAAACATTTTCTCAGGGACCAGCGGAGGAGTCGTGCAGCAGTGCCGCGCCAACAAACCGGGCGATCTCCGGCAGCAGCTGGTTCAGGGCCTTGTTGGTCGCCGCCGCCCCTCCCTGGGGATCAGCACTTTCTGCGGCCATGGTTTTGGCAAAGATTTTTGTGGCCACAACCCGGTCAGCAACAATGAGCTGCAGACGCAGCGCAAGCTGAATCTGGCTGCTGCCTGGCCCGGCAAAGACCTGGCGCAACCGGAGCACTTCCGTCTCCAGGCGCAGATCCGTTGTGGCCATTGTGGGCGCCATAACCACGGCCTGGTAGGCCCCGCTTTCCTCCAGGGCTTTGACCAGAAGGGGGTGCAGCATGCGGCCGGGTCTGTCGGCCCAGCGGTGATCCCGGTAATATTCGAGTTTGCCGCTTTCCCGCATATAGGCCATGCGGGCGGTATCATAGCCGGCAACCGCCCGGGGCATGCTGACCAGAAGAACCGCCGTGGCCGCAGGGTGTGTGCCCCCGGTCTCCAAGGGTAAAGCCGCCTCAAATATATAGGTGGCCGGGGCAATTCTATCCTGCTGGCCCAGAGAAATACAGGAGGCCTGCAGGAGCATGATGGCTAGAAAAAGGATCTGGGCCCCAAAAAAGGGTCTGCCCTGCTTCGGTAATGGTCGCATTATTCCCCCTTTTGCGGGTGTTCTCCAGGACCTGGAGGTGATTGGGGACGTCCCCAGAGGAGACTTTCCGGATTGTCTTCAAGCGTTGCGGTGAGATTCTCCAGGCGCTGGATAAGACGCTGCAGATCCGTGGAGAGGATGCGCACCTGGCGGCCCCCCTCTTCCATAAACTGCGCTATGCCCTGGGTGCTGGTGGTGGTGGCGCTGCCAATCCCCACGCTTTGCTGCCGGACCTCATTGGCCATCTGCTCCAGGGCTGTGCCGGCCTGGCCCAGGCTCTCCAGCAGTCCGGGAATGTTGTCACTGGCTGCGGCCCCTTTTTCCATAATATAGGCCGCTTCCTTAAACATCTCTCCCATGGAATCGGTTTGGCCGCTGAGTGAATCCAGCAATTCCTCCAGGCGGCGCAGGCTTTTGTTTATGGCCACCTTGTTGGGGCCGCTGATGAATTCATGGACGCTGTCAGATGTTTGGGTGAGACTGGTAAGCAGCGCGGTAATACCCTCATCCATGCGGGTAAGGAGAGAGGGACCGCTTTGGATCTCCGGATAGGGCTCATCCGGGCTCGGCTTTAAGAGCGGGGCGTCTTGACTGGGGCTGGTCAGGTTAAGATAGGCAATGCCGGTGAGTCCCTGCATCTCAATGGTGGCCAGGGTGTTTTGGCGGACAGGGGTGTCCGGTCTGATTTCCAGCAAAATTTTCACCTGATCAGGGTTTGCCGGGTCAAGGCGAAGCCGGGCCACCCGGCCAACGTCAACACCATTGTACTTTACCGGCGCTTCCTGGGAGAGTCCTGAAACAGAGTACTTGGTATAGACAACATAGGTATTGTAATCCTGGGTGGTGGGCCGCAAGGTGAACCAGATGATGCTGGCCAGAAAGGCGAGCCCCAGGAAGAGGACAAAGATACCGACCAACAGATAATTTATGCGTGTTTCCATACCTTCTCCCTATCCGTTTTTTGGACCCCGGTCACCATGAAAGAAGGAACGGACAAGGGGGTCAGGGCTTGCCGCCACTTCTTTGAGGCCGCCAAAAGCCACCAGGGTGCCCCGGCCGAGCATGGCTACCCGGTCAGCCATTTTCCATATTGAATCCAGATCATGAGTGACCATGAGCACCGTCAAAGCCAGGGAGTGCTGCAACTCCAGAATAAGATCATCCAAGGCGCTGGCACTCACCGGATCAAGGCCGGAGGTGGGCTCGTCAAGAAAGAGCAGCTCCGGATCAAGGGCCAGGGCCCGGGCCAGGCCCGCCCTTTTCCGCATGCCGCCGCTCAGCTCACTGGGATATTTGGCGCCCACCTCGGCGGATAATCCCACCAGTCCCAGCTTCAGGCAGGAGAGCTCCCTGATCATTTCGGGGCTCAGGTCGGTATGTTCCCTGAAGGGAAAGGAAATATTTTCAAGGATGGTCATGCCGCTGAACAGGGCGCTGTATTGAAAGAGCATGCCGATGCGGCGGCGCAGAAGATGAAGCCCCTGATCGTCAATTGCAGCCAGTTCCTGGCCCAATACCTTTATGGAGCCCGAGGTAGGGCGCAGCAACTTCAGCATGGCCCGCAACAGGGTGGACTTGCCGGTGCCGCTGCCCCCCACCAGGGCGGTTATCTCATTGGCCCTGATCACCATGTTGATATCCTCATGGATCTGGGTCGCCCCCAAACGGGTATGGACCCGGCGCAGCTCAATGACGTTTGGGGAGGAGGCGCTCACTTTCATATGCCGAGCCAGCTGAAGACGACGGAAAAAAGGGCATCGGCAATGATCACCAGAAAGATGGCCAGCACCACACTTGAGGTTGTTCTTTCCCCGACATTCTCTGCACTCCCTTTGGCCATAAAGCCCTGATAGCAGCCCACCATGACAATGATGACGGCAAAGACAGGGGCCTTGCTGATGCCGATCAGATACGACTCCATGGTCAGGGCATCAGGCAGCCGCTCCAGAAAGGCGGTACTGCTGACGTCAAGCATCAGACCTGCCATGAGCATGCCGCCGAGAATCCCCAGGAAATCGGCATAGAGGGTGAGGAGCGGCATGACAATGAGCATGGCCGCCAGTTTGGGCAGGACCAGAAGCTCCACCGGATCAAGGCCCAGGACCCTGATGGCATCAATTTCCTCGGTCACCTGCATGGTGGCGATTTGGGCCGTGTAGGCGGAACCGGTGCGGCCGGCCACCAGGATCGCGGTAATCAGGGGCGCGAATTCCCGGGTCATGGAAAGGGCCACCAGGTCGGTTATGTAGATGGAGGCCCCGTACTGCTGGAGTTGCACCCCGCCCTGGTAGGAAATGACCACACCGATCAAGAAGGTGAGCAGACCAATGATGGGCAGGGCCTGAAAGCCTGCTGATTCGATGTTGGCGGCCATATCCTGCCAGCGGAAACGTCGGGCGCTGGTGATCATCCTCACCAAGGCCAGTGCTGTCTCGCCGGTGAAAGAGAGGAACTGCAGGGCAGTACGCCCTTCCTCCACGGCCCTCATCCCCAGTCTTTCCAGGGGGTTGTGATAAGGGGGTCTGACCGCCTGGGCAGGGGGATGGGCTGAGACCAGCTCAAAGAGGGAGGCGTGCTTTGCCGCCAGTCCGGAGAGCGTAACCTCTCTACCGGCGCGGCGTCCTCTTTCCGCGAGCCGGAAGAGGAGCCAGGCCCCTGCCGTATCCAGCCGCACGAGGCCGCTTGCGTCAATAATGATGGCCGGGGCAGATGGCCAGACAAATTTTTCAAGATCATTTTCAATGGCCGTTGCAAAGGCAAGGGTCCACTCACCCTGACACAAAAGATGCCCCTCCCCTGTGCTCTGCAGGGGGGGAGGCTGTTTTCTCTGATCGGCTTGATCTTGCATGGCAATGACCGGTAGGGGACTAGAACGGCGGCGATTCACAGGCAGGCCAAATCACCCCTCCACAAAAAAGAGCGGCAGCAACCTGAAATCAGACAGCTTTGACACCATTAAAATGTATAATACTTGGCCGGGATGGGGAGTGCAAGAAACAGTGGCACAGGGAGAGGGCAAGGGTCTTTTTCTGCATGGGTAAAAATTGACTGGCCAATCAAAAACTGGTTTTAGTGTACAATGGAGAAGAGAAATCCTAAGGGGGTGATTGCCGGACTGGTCAAACAGGCGCTTACCGCGCCACCCCGCGGCAAAAGGGCCCAAGAGATGGCCCCTCAGCCCTCCTGATCTCCTCCCCGGCCCAGACCCGATCAGCGGCTCTCCTCTTCCAGCGCCAAGGTTTATGAAAATATTCTCCCGTCGCAATTCCATCCTCCTCGTCCTGGCTGCCCTGGCAGTGCTGGCTGTGGTGGGGCTGCGCACTTTTCTGGCCGGGCCCTATCTGCAGCAGGCCATCGCCACCTATCTGGCCAAGGAGTATGACCTGCAGACCACCATAGGCTCCTATGGCGGTGACCTTTTCCGCACCTTTCTCTTTGAAGATGTCCTCTTCACCCAGGGGCCACCGGAGGATCTCCAGCTCTCCGTGGCCATCCGCAAGCTCAAGGTCCGCTACTTTCTGCCGGCCCTGGTCCGCGGCCTTGAACCTTTTCTCGACACCCTGGTCATTTCCGTGGACGGAGTGGTGGCCCGGCTCAATATCCCCCCCGCCAGCGGCAAGGAGAGCCCCGAGGCGCCTTTTGAGCTGGCCCAATACCTGCCGGCCAGCCTGCCCCGGCTGCAGATAGAGGATGCCCTGATCCATGTGCAGGCAGAGGATTTCGCCTTCTCCTCCGCAAAGACATCCCTCTTTATCGGCGCCAAAGAAAAAGGCAGCCAAGCCCTGCAGCTCACCTTTCCTGATCTGGAGAGCACAATAGCCCGACAGAGCCTGCCCCTCTCCTCCCTGGGGCTGCGGCTGCGCTATTCGCCGCAAAGCCTTGTGCTGACAGAGCTTGAGGTGAACCACATCCCTGTTGCCGGTGCGGCCAGGGCAGATTTCAACACCCAAGCCAACACCATCGGCATCAGCGGCCGATTTGACCTGGAACAGGGGGGTATTGACTTGACGGCCGAGGGCGGCGCCTCTGCCCTGGCCCTGCAACTCCAGGTAGACAAATGGCCGCTGCCGGCCAAACTGATCCGCCTGGCCGCCCCTTCCCTGCCCCCCGTGCGCGG
>JAVLBA010000113.1:0-5467 GCA_031581485.1 Desulfurivibrionaceae bacterium
CCGCGCTTCGCTCGCAATGACGGATTAAAGCAGGTTCAAGGTGCAAGATGCAAGGTTCAAGGTTTTCCTTGCCCCTTGGACCTTGCCCCTTGGACCTGAACTTTGTCCCTTTACGTCACTGCGAGGAGCGGAGCGACGCGGCAGTCCAGAGGTTTTTGACTCAGGGGCTACCGCTATTTCCTGGATTGCCGCGCTTCGCTCGCAATGACGGCTTAAAGCAGGTTCAAGGTTCAAGGTGCAAGGTGCAAGAAAAATCCCATCACCCTTTGCTTTTCCCTTGAACCTTGTCCCTTGGCTCTGAACCTTGCTCCCTCACGCCTCACGCCTCACTCTTTACCCCCCCCTTGAACCTTGAACCTTGCAACTTGAACCTTGAACCTTGGCAGTTTCTTGATGAAGCATAAAAAAAAAGGGGCGCTGTGGAAATTTCCACAGCGCCCCTTTTTTTGGTTTAACGAGTAACTACTTTACTTCTTACTTCTCCGGCTCAAGGGCGGCAGCCCGACCCTTGAGGAACTTCCACGACTTGTCCACGTCTTTCTGGGACAGCGCCATGAGCTCATCGGCATGGGCGGGATTCATCATCTTCAGCATACGGTAACGATTCTCCGTCAGGGCGTATTCCTCGAATTTGATGGTGGGCTCTTTGGAGTCGATAAGCAGGGGGTTCTGGCCTGCATCTTCCAGCTCCGGGTTGTAGCGGTAGAGCGGCCAGTGACCACAGTCAACCGCCATCTTCTGCTGCTGCAGACCCTTGGTCATGTTGATGCCGTGGTTGATGCAGTGGGAATAGGCGATGATCAGGGAAGGTCCGTCATAGGCCTCTGCCTCGGCAATGGCCTTGACCACCTGAGCCGGGTTGGCACCCATGTTCACCTTGGCCACATAGACGTTGCCGTAGGTGGAGAAGATCATGCCGATATCCTTCTTGGGCATCTTCTTGCCGCCGGCCGCAAACTGGGCCGTGGCAGCACGGGGGGTGGATTTGGACATCTGGCCGCCGGTGTTGGAGTAGACCTCGGTATCCAGGATCATGACGTTGACGTTCTCGCCGGAGGCCAGAACGTGGTCAAGACCACCGTAGCCGATATCATAGGCCCAGCCGTCACCGCCGAAGATCCATACGGATTTCTTAACCAGGTAATCGGCAACCCCGAGCAGACGCTTGGCAATGACGTTGTCCTTGCCCTCAAGTTTCTCCTTGAGCTTGGCCACCCGGCCGCGCTGATCCTCGATTTCCTGCTGGCTCTTCTGGGGGGCGTTGACGATCTCGTCCACCATCTTCTGGGTGAGCAGCCTGGCCTCAACAGCCTTGGGAAGCAGCTCGAGGGCCTGGGAGGAAAGCTTGCTTACCGACGCCCGCATACCGAGACCAAACTCAGCGTTATCTTCGAACAGGGAGTTGGCCCAGGCCGGTCCACGACCATCCTCACGCTTGCAGTAAGGGGTGGTGGGCAGGTTGCCGCCGTAGATGGAGGAACAACCGGTGGCGTTGGCGATGAGCATGCGGTCGCCAAACATCTGGGTGACCAGTTTGATGTACGGGGTCTCACCGCAACCGGCACAGGCCCCGGAGAACTCAAAGAGGGGACGCAGGAGCTGGCTGCCCTTGACTGTGGCGGGATTGATCTCGGTGGGATCGATCTCCGGCAGGCTCAGGAAGTACTTGACGTTCTTCTGCTGGGTCTTGCGGAGCTCTTCATTGTTGGGAATCATCTGCAGGGCCTTGTTGCCCTTGGTGCCGGGACAGGTGTCCGCGCAGAGGTTGCAGCCGCAGCAATCTTCGGTAAATACCTGGATGGCGAACTGGCGGCCCTTGAAATCCTTACCCACGGCATCCTTGGTCTTGAAGGTCTTGGGAGCGGCGCCCTTGAGGCTTTTTACCACTTTCAGGCGGATGGCGGCATGGGGACAGACCAAAGAGCAACGGCCGCACTGGATGCAGTTTTCAGGCAGCCACTCAGGGACATTGACCCCGATATTGCGCTTCTCGTACTGGGTGGTGCCGGTGGGCCAGCTGCCGTCGGCAGGCATCTGGGAGACCTTGATGGAATCGCCTTTGCCTTGGATCATCTTGGCGGTGACGCTGCGTACGAACTCAGGGGCATCGACAGGCACCGTCTCGGGCAGGCTGTGGCCTTTGGCTGTCTTGCCGATCTTGACCTCAACGATGTTCTTGATGGCGCCGTCCACGGCGGCATAGTTCATCTCCACAACCTTGTCGCCCTTCTTGCCGTAGGTCTTCTTGATGGCGTTCTTGATGGCGTCAATGGCCTCCTGCTGGGTGAGGATGCCGGAGATCAGGAAGAAGGCGGTCTGCATGATCATGTTGATGCGGGCACCAAGACCAAGGGCCTGGCCCAGGGCGATGGCATCAATAATATAGAATTTGGCATTCTTGGCGATCAGGCCGGCCTGTACCGTGTTGGGCAGATGTTTCCAGATGCTTTTGGCGTCATGGGTGGTGGTGAGCAGAAAGGTGCCCCCTTCTTCCAGGTTGCTGATCATGTCATACTGATCCAGGAAGGTGGGATTATGGCAGGCAATAAAGTTGGCCTTTTTGATCAGGTAGGGAGCGACCACGGGGTTCTTGCCAAAACGCAGATGCGAGGTGGTCATGGAACCTGATTTCTTGGAGTCGTAGACAAAGTAGCCCTGGGCCGCGTTGTCTGTCTCGGTACCGATGATCTTGATGGTGTTCTTGTTGGCGCCGACAGTACCGTCTGAGCCGAGACCGTAGAACATGGCCCGGTAGACATCCTTGCCTTCGATGTTGAAGTTCTCGTCGTAGTTGAGGCTTGAGAAGGTGACATCGTCGTTGGGACCAACGCAGAAATGGTTTTTGGGAGCCATGCCCGCCATATTGTCAAAAATGGCCTTGACCATGGCAGGGGTGAACTCGGCAGAACCGAGGCCGTAGCGGCCGGAAAGGATAATGGGTCTGGCAGCAGAGGCATTGGCCTCATTGGCCTCGCCCACTGCGCAGCGGATGTCCAGGTAGAGGGGCTCGCCGGCACTTCCCGGCTCTTTGGTCCGGTCGAGAACGGTGAGACGCTTGACTGTGGAAGGCAGAGCATTAACCATGGCCTTGCTGTCAAAGGGACGGAACAGGCGGACAATAACCAGACCAAGCTTGGCACCCTGGCCGGCCAGGTAGTCGATGGTGGCGGCTACGGTCTCACAACCGGAACCCATCATGACAATGACGTCGGTGGCATCTGGGGAACCATGGTAGTCAAAGAGGTTGTATTTGCGACCGGTGAGGTCGGCAAACTTATCCATGGTATCCTGCATAAGA
This sequence comes from Desulfurivibrionaceae bacterium, assembly GCA_031581485.1. Lineage (GTDB taxonomy): Bacteria > Desulfobacterota > Desulfobulbia > Desulfobulbales > SURF-16 > BM506. Next base: position 3,299 of record JAVLBA010000113.1, read on the forward strand.
GCGGGGATGGCGTTGTAATACTTGTTCACGGTCTCGCGACCCGTGAAGTAGACGTCCGGGTTCTGGGCCGTGCCCCGGATGGAAGGGCGATCCGGGGTCAGGGCGCGCCGGCGATGGGCAATGACCATATCCTCATCAATCATGGCCGCCATATCATCGTTATTGAGCTGCTCGACCTTCTGGATCTCATGGGAGGTGCGGAAGCCGTCAAAGAAATGCATGAAGGGGACGCGGGAGGCCAGAGAGGCCTGGGTGGAGATCAGGGCCATGTCCTGGCATTCCTGAACATTCTTGGAGCAGAGCATGCCCCAGCCGGTCTGGCGGGCGGCCATGACATCACTGTGATCGCCAAAAATGGAGAGACCCTGGCAGGCAATGGAACGTGCCGTAACATGGAATACAGTGGGGGTGAGCTCACCGGCGATCTTGTACATATTGGGGATCATCAACAACAGACCCTGGGACGCGGTGAAGGTGGTACAGAGTGAGCCGGTGGCCAGAGAGCCGTGCAGGGAACCGGCAACGCCGCCTTCTGACTGCATCTGGGTAACCGCAGGGATGGATCCCCAGATATTCTCCTGCAGGCCGGTGGCCTTGGCGTCAGCCTCGGCAGCCATGGAAGAAGAGGGGGTAATGGGATAAATTGTAATGACCTCGCTGGTCGCATAGGCAACATGGGTACATGCCTGATTACCATCGATGGTTACCATTTTCCTGGACATAGCTACTCCTTTTGTTGTGTTTGGATAACGGGTTAATGGATATAAAGAAATTCTTAAGCCGTAAAGAACCCCACGGGTATTTACGGAGTCTTGGCATAAAAAAACCAGCGGAAAGGCCAGTTGTTGACGTGAAACCTTGAAAAAATAACCTAGTTTTGGAAATTGCGCTACTCTTTCGTGGCTTTTTTGGCTGAAAGGGTCATTTTTATCCCTGATAGAGGGGCGTTTTCTATGGGTTTTTATTTAATGATCAGTTCCGGCGGGTTGAGCAGGACCTTGGAGTCGGGGGGGATGGCCTTGGTAAGCCAGACATTGCCGCCCACCACGGAATTTTTGCCAATGACGGTGGCGCCGCCCAGGATGGTGGTGCCGGCATAGACGGTGACGTTATCCTCCAGGGTGGGATGGCGTTTGCTCTGGCGGTCCAGATTGCCGGCTTCATCATGCTTCAAGGAGAGGGCGCCCAGGGTGACGCCCTGGTATATTTTCACCTGGTTGCCGATATGACAGGTCTGGCCGATAACGACGCCGGTGCCGTGATCAATGAAAAAGGAGTTGCCGATCTCGGCCCCCGGGTGGATATCGATGCCGGTTAAGGAGTGGGCATGTTCCGTCATGATCCTGGGCAGGATGGGGACCTCCAGTTCATAGAGACGGTGGGCGATACGGTAGACCATGATGGCCATGATGCCGGGATAGCAGAAGATGATCTCATCATAACTGCTGACAGCAGGATCCCCGGCATAGGCGGCCCGCACGTCTGTGGCCAGGACCTGCCGGAGAGTGGCCAGGGACTTGACAAAGGCGAAGGCCTTTTCTTTGCCCTGTTTCTCACAATGCTGGCACGACTTCTGGTGCCGGACGCATTCATGACGGATGGCATGGGTGATCTCTGTGGTCAGCCGGTCATAGAGGCCGGAGACCTCCAGGCCTATTCGGTATTCAAGGTTGATTTGATCGGTGTCCTGGTGCCTGAAGTAACCGGGGAAAAGAAGGTCCTGGCAGCGCTCCAGCAGATCAATGGCCTTCTCCCTGGAGGGCAGAGGATCGGCATTGATATGCTCGAAGCTGTCTCTTGTAAAGCAGCTATGTACCAGTTCCTCAACAATTTGAGGAAGTCGGGCCCGGAACTCACAGGTTGCGGCCCGTTCGTCGGTGCATTCATCTTTGCTGTTGACGGGGGTGCTGTATTTGATCTTCATGGCGACCTCAATGTCGAGAAAATAATCTTGCTGCATGATGATACGCATCTCTGCCTGAAAAGACAAGAAGGGCGGCTTTCCCTGCCGTCCTTGCCGCGCCGAAGATGAGCTGCGCCAGGACCTTCCTTGCCCTGGCGATGCCGGGTGCAGCCAAGGCCCTAACAGCCTGTTGAAAAACTACTGCGCTCGAAGGTCTCTCTTCGTTCGCTATCTGCTGATGCGGCGTCAAAATTCGGCTCAGGTAA
>JAVLBA010000114.1:0-5431 GCA_031581485.1 Desulfurivibrionaceae bacterium
AAGATTTTTCTCTCTCTGAGCCAATCTGCAGTGATTCCAAAAAACATCTCCAGCCAAATACATTTGTCGTGATGCCCCGCTTTCTCTTGACCAGGGCGGCCGTGTTGTAGAGAATTGTTATTAACTATGACAAGAGGCCTTCTTCGCAGGCCGGCCTTTCGGATGATGGCCGCCAGCACGCATGCAGCAAGGTAAAAAAAATGGTCAGGACGGAATGGCAGGTCCTGAAAAATTAAACGTGAGAACCTCAATGGCTAAAAGAACCATCCCGCAGAGTATGGAAAAAGCATGGCACGCCCTGGAGATTGACCAGGTCATGGCTGCCGTCAGCAGCGACTCCCAGGGCCTCACCAGTGAAGAAGGGGCCCGCCGCCTGGCGCGCTTCGGACCCAACATATTAAGTCCGCCCAAGAAACGCTCCCCCTTTGCTCGTTTCATGATGCAGTTTCATAATGTTCTCATTTATGTCCTGCTGGGTGCCGGTCTTACAACCGCCCTCATAGGTCACTGGCTGGATGCAGGAGTGATCTTCGGGGTGGTGATCATCAACGCCCTGATCGGCTTTATTCAGGAAGGCAAGGCAGAGAGCGCTCTGGAGGCAATACGGACCATGCTCTCCCAATCCGCCCTGGTTCTGCGTGATAGTAAAAGAGTGAATCTGCCCAGCCAGGCCCTGGTGCCCGGCGACCTGGTCCTTCTGCAGTCAGGTGATAAGGTTCCTGCTGATCTTCGGCTTATAAAGACTAAAGAACTGCGCATTGATGAGGCGCCCCTCACCGGTGAATCCTTGTCAGTGGAAAAAAAACCCTTGCCCGTCAAGGAAAAGGCAGGGGTTGGTGATCGGACATGCATGGCCTATTCAGGCACGCTGGTCACCTTTGGTCAGGGGGAGGGGCTGGTGGTGGAAACCGGCGACCATACCGAAATCGGCCGCATCAATATGCTCTTGACAAAAGTCACCCCTTTGACCACCAGACTTCTTGTCCAGATCGCTGCCTTCGGCAAGATGCTGACCATGGCGATTTTGGCCCTTGCCGCTCTCACCTTTTTCTTTGGCATTTTTGTCAGAGATTACGCCCTCAGTGAGATGTTTCTGGTGGTGGTAGGGCTGGCCGTGGCCGCTATTCCGGAAGGCTTGCCCGCCATTATCACCATCACCCTGGCCATCGGGGTGCAGCGTATGGCCGGCCGGAACGCCATTATCCGGCGACTGCCGGCGGTGGAGACCCTGGGCTCGGTAACCGTGATCTGCTCTGACAAGACCGGGACCCTGACCCGTAACGAAATGACGACCCAGACCGTGGCCTCTGCTGATCTGGTTTTCCAGGTGAGCGGCACCGGCTATGACCCCCATGGCGGCTTCGCTCTGGAGGGGGTTGATCTTGATGCGCCGGCCAGGGATTATCCCATCTTGACGGAAATCGCCCGGGCAGGATTATTATGCAATGACTCCCAGCTCCTGGATCAGGATGGCCGCTGGGAAATTCAGGGTGATCCCACCGAAGGGGCGCTCATTGTCCTGGCCCGGAAGGCGGGGATTGATCCCCTTTCTGAAAACAACCGCTTTCCGCGCACGGACGTTATTCCCTTTGAGTCGGAACATCGCTTTATGGCCACGCTCCATCATGATCATGCCGGTCATGGTTTTATTTATGTCAAGGGTGCCCCTGAGCGCATCTTGGAGATGTGTGTACGTCAGCGGAGCCATGGGGAAGACCAGCCCCTGGACAGCGACTATTGGCTGACCCGGATCGACGAGATCGCCGACGACGGCCAGCGCCTGCTGGCCGTAGCCAGCAAGCCGGCAGAACCGGAGCAGCACCAGCTGCATTTTTCCCATGTCGAGTCCGGTCTCACCCTCTTGGGATTATTCGGAATCATCGACCCACCTCGTCCCGAGGCGATCGTAGCCATTACGGCCTGCCGGGCCGCTGGTATCCGGGTCAAGATGATTACCGGCGATCACGCCTTAACCGCCCGTTCCATTGGCAGCAGAATGGGCATCGGCGACGGTGGCCGCGTGGTTACCGGCGCCGAAGTTGATGCTGCTGATGATGAGCAGTTGCGGCAGCGGGCCCAGGATGTCGATGTCTTTGCCCGGGTCAGCCCGGAACATAAGCTGCGGCTGGTTCGGGCCCTGCAGGCCCATGGCGAGGTTGTAGCCATGACCGGAGATGGGGTGAATGATGCCCCGGCCCTGAAAATGGCCGATGTCGGTGTTGCCATGGGCATTAAGGGAACCGAGGTTGCCAAAGAGGCCGCTGAAATGGTGCTGGCGGATGATAATTTCGCCTCCATCGCCCAGGCCGTTGAACAGGGACGAACCGTTTATGACAATATCAAGAAGTCCATCATGTTTATCCTGCCCACCAATGGCGGCGAGGCCGGCATCATTATCGCCGCCCTGTTAATGGGTAAAATGATGCCCATTACCCCGGTCCAGATCCTCTGGATCAATATGATCACCGCCGTCACCCTGGCTCTGGCCCTGGCCTTTGAGCCGGCAGAGCAGGGGGTGATGAAACGGTCACCGCGTCACCCTGACGAGCGGCTGCTTTCCTCCTTCCTGATCTGGCGGATATGCTTTGTCTCCCTTATTCTCATCCTGGGGACCTTCGGTCTTTTCCTCTGGAACCGCTTCCATGAAATGCCCATTGCCATGGCCAGGACCGTGGCGGTGAATACCCTGGTCATGTTCGAGGTTTTTTATCTCTTGAACACCAGATATCTGACAGATTCCGTGCTTAACCGGCAAGGCCTGCTGGGCAACCGTTCCGTACTCATTGCCATTGTCCTGGTTGTGGCCGCCCAGCTCCTCTTCACCTATGCCCCACCCCTGCAACTTCTTTTCCATTCAACGTCTCTGGCCCCGGCCGACTGGGCGAGGATCATTGGGGTGGCCTTTTCGGTCTTTGTCCTGGTGGAGCTGGAAAAAGTCTTCCTCCGCGCCAGAGAAGCGCGGCAGAAAAGAGGTGGCTGAAAGGGCAGGCGGCCCTGGAGGATGGGGCGCCAAAAAAAAACAGGGGTGAGGCTTCAGGCAGGAGAAACCCAGGATGGTAATCATGAAAAATCCCCCCAGGGGATCTAAAAAGTGCAGGGGAGATGGGATATGAACCCGGAACGTTATCTGCCGCGAACTTTGCCACAGGCCCTTACCGGCCTGACAGAACTGGCCCTTGATATGCGCTGGAACTGGAACCATAGCGCTGATCTCCTCTGGCGCACCGTGGATCCTGAGCTCTGGCAGGCCACGGAAGATCCCTGGCGTATTCTGGAGAGTATCTCCAGGAAGCGGCTGGAGGCCCTGGCCGCTGATCCTCCTTTTCTCCAGGAGTTGCAGCGCCAGTTGGCCCATCGCCAGGCATATCTCAGCCAATCGTCCTGGTTCCAGGAGAGGCATGGCCATGCGGAGGTGGGAAAGGTGGCCTACTTTAGTATGGAATTCGGCTTGAGTGAGGCCCTGCCCATTTATTCAGGTGGTCTGGGGGTTCTGGCCGGCGATTTCCTGAAGACCACCAGTGACCTGGGTATTCCCCTGGTGGGGGTGGGGCTTCTTTATCAGCAGGGCTATTTCCACCAGGCCTTTGACGTTAGTGGCGACCAGTTGGCCTTTTTCCCGTACAACAATCCCACCATGCTGCCTGTGCTGCCCTTACAGGGCCCTGACGGGGAATGGCTGCGGGTCAGCGTTGAACTGCCGGGCCGCACTCTGCAGTTGCGGGGCTGGCTGGCCCAGGTGGGGCGCGTTCCTCTCTATCTCCTGGACAGTAACGATCTCCTCAATGCCCCGGGTGACCGGGGTATCACGGGCGAGCTTTACGGCGGCGGCACGGAAATGCGGTTGCGCCAGGAGATGGTTTTGGGCATCGGCGGCTGGCGTCTGTTGGAGGCGCTGCAGATAGCGCCGCCGGTCTGTCATCTCAATGAAGGGCATGCCGCCTTTGTGGTGCTGGAACGCGCCCGGCGCTTCATGGCAGAGAAGGGCCAGTCATTCGCCACCTCTTTGCATGGCACCAGGGCCGGCAATCTCTTCACCACCCATACCCCGGTTGCCGCGGGTTTTGACCGTTTTTCGCCGGAGCTGATGCGGCAATATTTTTCCGCTTATGCCGGTGACCTGGGCATCTCTTTGGACGCCCTGCTGGCCCTGGGGCGTCCCCACAACGGCCATGACCGCGACTTCTTCAACATGGCCTATCTGGCCCTGCGCGGTTGCGGCAGGGTGAATGGCGTCAGCCGCCTGCACGGAGAGGTCAGCCGCCGCATTTTTGGGTCCCAGTTTCCCCGGTGGCCACGGGCGGAAGTTCCCATCAGTCATGTCACCAACGGCGTCCACGTGCCGTCGTGGGATTCAGCGGCAGCGGATGCGCTGTGGACCGCACAATGCGGCCAGGAGAGGTGGCTCAGCACCCTGGAAAACATGGAGCAGACCTGGGAAAACGTGGAGGATGAAAAATTGTGGTCCATGCGGAACCAGGCCAGACTGCCCCTTATCAAGGCGGTGCGGCAGCGGTTGGCCCATCAGAAGGCGGCCTGCGGCGGGACACAAGAAAATCATGACCAATGTCTGCAGGTCCTTGATCCTCACGCCCTGACCATCGGCTTTGCGCGGCGTTTCGCCACCTATAAGCGGCCTGGTCTGCTCCTTGCCGACCCCCAGCGTCTGACGCGCCTGCTCACCAACCTGCAATGTCCGGTGCAGCTTGTCATCGCGGGCAAGGCCCATCCCCAGGATGAAGAAGGCAGGCTCCTGGTGCGGGAGTGGAATGATTACCTGCGTCAACCAGGGCTCCGTGCACACGGGGTCTTTCTGGAAGATTATGACATGGGGCTCGGCGCTGAACTGGTCCAGGGCGTGGATCTCTGGCTCAACACGCCGCGCCGCCCCTGGGAAGCCAGCGGCACCAGCGGCATGAAGATACTGGTTAATGGTGGTCTCAATCTCTCCGAACTGGACGGCTGGTGGGCCGAGGCCTATCAACCCGGAGTGGGCTGGGCCATTGGCGACGGCCAGGAGCATGATGATGATCCTGCCTGGGATGCCGCGGAAGCCGAGGAATTATATACCCTCCTGGAACAGGAAGTGGTGCCGGCCTTTTACAGGCGTGACGAGCGGGGCATCCCCACGGCCTGGGTGGCCATGATGCGGCAGAGCATGGCCCAGTTGACGGCCAGGTTTTCCGCTAATCGGATGGCCCGGGAATATACCGACGAATACTACCTGCCGGCCGCCCTCTCCTATGGACGGCGGGCAGCCGAGCAGGCGCAGGGGGCCGCTGCCCTGGCAGAATGGCACCGCTCCCTCACCCGCCACTGGCCGCAGATCCGTTTCGGGGAATGCACGGTGCAGGAATTTTCAGCGGGCAACCTCTTTCAGGTGGAGGTCTTTCTGGGCGAGCTTGCCCCGGATGCGGTGCGCGTGGAATTATAT
>JAVLBA010000115.1:0-5356 GCA_031581485.1 Desulfurivibrionaceae bacterium
AAACAAGAAGATCTTCGTGTTTTTGTACCCCTCAAGGGGGTATTAAAAAGAATGCCTTTGTGGTTAAAGGCAGAGTTGCATAAGTATACGAAACTTTAAGTGATACACTGCACTAGGCGCCCCTCGGGCCTGCCCCCACCAAGAGCGGCCTGCCCTTTTAGCGGTGCGGCAGGGCACCAAAAAAAGAGGGCTGGTGAAAATCAGGCCTTTCCCCTGGCACAGGGAAGGCGGCCAGATAGCGGCGCCCGGCGCCCTGACCATGCAAGGCGTAGGCATTGGCGTGGCTGAAGGGCAGGGGCAGCTGCTCTTTAGCCACGGTGAGGGAGGCCTGCCAGCGCGAGCCAATGATGCGGACCTGACAACGACAGGGGCAGAGCCTCTTTTTGACCTGACGAATACCCGCCAGCAGCAGGATGAGATAATGGCCGTGGGGACCAAGCTCCACCTCAAGATAATGGCCCTTGTCACCCAGCAGAAAAAGCTCCACAACCTCATACTCCCAGAGGGCATCAAGCTCACCGCTTGGCGCCACAGGGGCCGGATCATTATAAAAGGGAGCCGTCACCTCAATCTCAAGGCCCTGCTGACTCAGGCGAAAAAAGAGCCGTGTCTCCTCAACACCAGCCACAACCTCCCCATCCCAACTCCTCTCAACAACCAGGTGGACACCCTGCCCCCAAAGGCCGTTCCTGTTGTGCCCTGCTTTTGTCATCATGTCCCCTGATTCATAATGATTGCGCCTCTGCTCAGCCAGATCCTGACACTACTTTTTCATCACTATCACTTCCAGCGGCCAAAAGACATGATGTTTTTTCAGTCCCCCGGCCCAGGCCACAAGCTGGAGATGAATTTTTGGCGCTATCATAAAATATCTATGGATGAAATTGTCCTCAAGGAGTACAAAGTGGACTTAATTTCAATCAAACTCTTACCAGAAATCTCCTCGCTGGCCGCGGGGATATATAAGGAGTCCATCATGCCCTACGCCCATAACCCATACGGTTCCGGTGACCGCGCCGTCCGTTCCATTGATCGCAACCGGGAAAAGGAACGGCGGGTCATGCTCAAGCTGGCCCAAAAGCATGCTGACGAATTGGCAACCAGACTTGTCCAACGCCTCCTGGACAGCCACATTATCGAAACAAACAATGTGGATGCCATCCGCGATCATTTCAATTCCCTGTTCCAGAAGATGCGCGACATGGATGAATTTGACCTGCAATACAAAATTGCCCCACTCAGACAGCTTGCTGCCGACCCCAATTTTCTCAGCCTCTACATCACCCAGCATATTATTGAGGATCTTATTGATCATCCCCATATTGTTGATATCTTTGGTGACGATCAAGAGATCTTTCTGGCCGTTGATTCCATCATGGACAAGTTACGGCCCCCGGAAGAATAATTCCCGCCCCACTCAACCACCAAAGGGCACCAGGGCCACGAAGTTCTTCATACTGACGTTGTGGCCCTGGTGCCCTTCGTGTTTACAGCCTCCCTATCTGATTATCCCTGACCATGCCTGATTCTCCCATTGCCATCCACCCCACCCGCATGCCCCACCTCCTCTATGCCAACGCCAAAGGAGAGATTCTTGACCTGGCCGATCTTGACATGGCCGGCCGGGCCGGCAGCTGGTTTTTCAGGCCTGAACTCACCGACATTATCCCCCTGCCGGACAACAGCGATATTTTTGTCCTGCCCCACCGGCTGCCGGTGGGCTTTGACCCGGAGACGGCTGAACCTGTTCTCCTCCCGGAAAACCCGGAAGACCCCGGGGCGGGCATCCAGGCAGTGGCCGCCTTCATGGCCCCGGCCCATACCGCCATCTACACGGCGGCCTTTGAAAAGGATCATACCAATCCAGCGGCCCTGCCCCTTTTCGCCTATACGGCAGTGGGCTGGCTTGACGACCAGTTCTGGGTCTGCGGCTTTCGCAGCGATACGGATAGACGCCAGGATTTTGGCCACATCCCCCCGGAAACCATCCGCTCCAGGACCAATAAAAGCCTCCAGAAATACAAGAACAACCGACTGATCCAGCATCTGGGGAAATGTTCGCTGACCTATGGCTGTCCGGCGGCCAAGAATCTCTTTCTCGGCCGTTATGAGGCCCCCCTGCCCTGCTCTCCGTCGTGCAATGCCCGTTGCGTTGGTTGTATTTCACTGCAGGCCTCAGGCTGCTGTCCCTCCACCCAGGAGAGGCTCAATTTTGTGCCCTCACCTCAGGAGATTGCCGAGGTGGCCCTCAACCATCTGGCCGCAGCGCCGCACGGCGTGGTCAGCTTCGGCCAGGGCTGTGAGGGAGAGCCCCTGCTCCAGGCCAAAACCATCGAAGAGGCCATCCGCCTGATCCGTAAAAAAACGGCCACCGGCACCATCAACCTCAACTCCAACTCCAGCCTGCCCGAGGCGGTGGAACGGCTGGCAGCGGCCGGCCTTGATTCCATCAGGGTCAGCATGAATTCGGCGCGCAAGGGCTGCCACACCCTCTATTACCGGCCAGAGGGCTTCAGCTTCAAAAACGTCCTGGAATCCATTCTGGTCATGAAAAAGGCCGGCAGATTCGTCTCCCTCAATTATTTTCTGCTGCCCGGCTTCACCGATGACCCTGATGAGTTCCGCGCCTTCTGCGATCTTGTTGATCTCTATCGCCCTGATCTGATTCAACTTCGCAATCTGAACATGGATCCAGACTGGTATTTTGAGGTGGTCCAGCACCCGGCCCGGGAAAAACCCATGGGTATACAAAAGTGGCTTCATGAGGTAAAAAGACGCTTTCCAGACCTCAAATTCGGCTATTTCAACCCTGCCTTACGTTAATTACGGGTCATTATCAAGATCATGGCCCCCAAGACAAGATCTTCTCCCATGAAAAAGAAAATCATCACTCTGCAAGATTGTTTTAAACAGTACACCTATGACCAGGACAAGGTGTGTTCGCCGCAGGAAACAGTGGAACGTTTCAAGGCCCGCCTCAAGGAACAAAAGCTTGATGTCTTAAAAGAGGTGACGCGCATCGACAACGGTCGCCTGGACATCCCGGTCTACTTCAGCGTCTGCGGCAAGGATGCCCTGGAGATCATCGGCAATAAAAAACAGATGGGCAAAGGCTCCACCCCGGAACAGTCCCGGGCCTCGGCCTGCATGGAACTGGCTGAACGTTTCAGCTTCTTCTCCTTTATGAAGGATCCGGCTAATTTCATCCATGACACCTACGCCGGCGTCAAGGCGGCCGGCTACCCGGTATTGCCCCTCAAGAGATGGCTCTCCTCGGTCCATGACGAGACCACCAGCGAAGAGACCCTGGAAAAGCTGATCCGCGACATCCCCATCCAGTGGGTATGGGCCAACAATCTCACCAAGAATGAAGAGACCCTGATGCCCTTCAGCTGGTTCTATGCCATTAACGAGTTCAACGGCCCCTCGGCCGGCAACACCTATGAAGAGGCAATAAGCCAGGGCCTGGCCGAGATTGTCGAACGCCACGTCTGTGCCGTGGTGAGCTACGACCAGAAGAGCACCCCTGCCATTGATCTGGCCTCGGTAAAAGAGCCGGTGGCCCGGGAGCTCATCGACAAATTCACCAGAAACGGCATCCAGATCTATCTCAACGATTTCACGTTAGATACCGGCATCCCCACGGTGGCCGCCCTCTGCATCGACCCGGCCACCTTTCCGGAGACAAGCGAGATTGTCTACACGGCAGGCACCACCCCCAACCCGGAGAAGGCCCTGATCCGGGCCCTCACCGAGGTGGCCCAGCTGGCCGGCGATTTCAACTCCGGCTCCAACTATGTCGCCTCCGGCCTGCCCAAGCCCCTGGCCATGGCTGAGGTGCCCTATATCACCGAGCCAGATCTCACCATCACCATTGCGGAAATGGCTGACCTGGCTGACGACAATATGAAGGTGGAGCTGGAAAGCTGCATGGAGGCCTTACAACGCCTTGACCTGGATGTCTTTGTGGTTGACGTGGCCCATCCCGGTCTCAAGATTCCGGCCATCTACACCATTATTCCGGGCTGCCATTTCCGGGAGCGCTCCCGGATCAGCAACGTCGGGCTCTTTGCCGCCAAACTGGTGAGCGAACGGATCGTTGATCCCGAGGCCTGCACCCGGCAGCTCATGGCCATGCAGGAGATCCTGCCGGATGCCTATTATCTGGAATTTTATCTGGCCAAGAACATGATCGACCTGGGCCTTCTTGAGGCGGCCCTGACCCACCTGGAACGGGCCCTGACCCTGAGCCCGGAGGAAGAAGACATCCCCTACATCTACTCCTTTCTGGGGGACACCCTCAAGAATCTGGGCCGCTATGAGGAGGCCATTGCAATCATTGACAAAGGACGGGAACATGACGACGAGAGACCCGATTTCCACAATATTCTCGGGGTCTGCTATTTCAAGCTGGGCCGCTACGAAGAGGCCATCGCCCGCTTCCACCGCGCTGTCCACCTCCATCCCTCCTCAGCCATTGACTACGCCAACCTGGGGGTTAATTACCGTAAAATCGGCAAGCAGCAGGAGGCAGTGAAGTTTCTTGAACTTGCCCTCTCCCTGGACGCCTCCATTGACTTTGCCGCCCGCCAGCTTGCCGAGATGCAGGCAGAGACTGTTTAAGTTTTAATTATTCTTTCGATCAGTCAAGCTGACTATTTTTTTCACCACAGAGACACAAAGACACAGAGAATTTTTTTTGTACCCCTCAAGGGGGTATTGACAAGAATGTCTTTGTGTCTCTGTGGTGAAATTAAACATTCTTAAATTAATGATACGTTACCGGCCATGGCCCGCTAGCTTTTAAGGCCGGCAACGTCGCAACTGCAACGTGCAAGTGAGGAATATATTATGGCTACTGTTGAAGCAATCTGCACCAGCGCCAAGAAGGGTATTGTCAAAAAGGCGGTTAGCCAGGCCCTCTTTGAAAAAGATTTCGGCATTATCGACGATGCCCATGCCGGCAAATGGCATCGCCAGGTCTCGCTGCTGGCCGCCGAGAGTATCGACAACGTCAAAAAAAAGCTGCCCACCTTAAAGGACGGCGCCTTTGCCGAGAACCTCATCACCAAGGGTCTTGATATCACCAAGGTCAAGGTGGGCGACCAGCTGCAGATCGGCGCCACCATCATTCTTGAGATCACCCAGATCGGCAAAAAATGCCATAATGACGGCTGTGCCATCAAAAAGGCCACCGGCGACTGCATCATGCCCAAGGAAGGTCTCTTTGCCAAGGTCATCGAGGGCGGCACTGCCCGGGCCGGCGATACCATCTCCCCCCTCAACTAGTTTTTCCCTGGCGGCAAAGGGGGTCCGCAACCCCGGCCTCCCTTGCCGCCACAATCCCGCCTCTTTT
>JAVLBA010000116.1:0-5201 GCA_031581485.1 Desulfurivibrionaceae bacterium
CAAGGTGGGAGGTGCCGCATAATGAAGAACGCAGTCCTTGCAAAACGTTATGCCAAGGCCCTTTTTGCCGTTGGTAAGGAAGAAAACGCCCTTGATGAGTATGCCGCAAGTCTCAGCGAGTTTGCAGCCATGGTTGCAGGCAGCCCGGAACTTGTCGATGCTCTGTCCAATCCCCTGTATCCCCTGGATGCACGGGAAGGGATCATGGAGGAGCTGGTCAAGGCCGCCGGCGTTTCAACCATTATCGGCAATTTCCTGCGGCTTCTTGTCCAGAAGCGGCGGGCAGAAGTTCTTACCGATATTACGGAGATGTTTCAGGTTCTCGTTGATCAGGAAAACAACACCTGTCAGGGTGTGGTCACCTCTGCCACCGAGATGTCAGCAGGCCTTCAGGCCAAGATCCAGGAAACTTTAGAGAAAATAACCGGGAAGCGTGTAACTGTAACCAGCAAGGTTGATCCGGCCATCATTGGCGGGATGATCGCCAAGGTTGGCGACTTGGTCATGGATGGCAGTATTAAAACGCAGCTCGCAGTTCTAAAAGAGTCTATTAAGGGGAGTGAATAAAGCAATGCAGATTAAAGCTGAAGAAATCAGTCAAATTATCAAAGGCCAGATCAAGGATTTCGAGACCAAGGCGGATCTGAGTGAAACCGGAACCGTTATCTCTGTTGGTGATGGTATCGCCCGGGTCAGTGGTGTTGAGAATTGCATGGCCATGGAGCTTCTTGAGTTTCCTGGCGGCATTCTGGGCCTTGCCCTCAATCTTGAGGCCGATAACGTAGGTTGTGCGGTGCTGGGTAGTGTTTCCGGTATTAAAGAAGGTGACATCGTCAAACGTACCGGCAAGATTGCTGAGGTCCCGGTTGGTCCTGAGATGGAAGGCCGTGTTGTTGATGGTGTTGGTTTCCCCCTTGACGGACAAGGACCCATCAACGCCAAGCACTCCTCCAAGATCGAGGTTCTGGCCCCCGGCGTTATTGCCCGTAAGGGTGTGCATGAGCCCTGCTACACCGGTGCCAAGGCCATTGACGCCATGACCCCGGTTGGCCGTGGTCAGCGTGAGCTGGTTATTGGTGATCGCCAGATCGGCAAGACCGCAGTCTGTGTTGACGCCATCATTGCCCAGCGCGACACCGACGTTCATTGTGTCTATGTGGCCATCGGTCAGAAAAAGTCCACCGTTGCCCTGGTTGTTGAGGCGCTGCGTAAGAACAACGCCATGGAATACACCACTGTTGTAGCCGCCTGTGCTTCTGATCCGGCGCCCATGCAGTATGTCTCCGCCTTCGCCGGCACCTCCATGGGTGAGTATTTCCGTGATCGTGGTCAGCATGCCCTGATCATCTATGATGATCTTTCCAAGCAGGCGGTTGCCTATCGTGAGCTTTCTCTGCTCCTGCGTCGTCCACCAGGACGTGAGGCGTATCCCGGTGATATTTTCTTCAACCATAGTCGTCTCCTGGAGCGCTCCTCAAAGCTTTCCGATGATCTCGGCGCCGGTTCCCTCACCGCCCTGCCCATTATTGAGACCCAGGCCGGTGATGTTTCCGCCTTTATTCCCACCAACGTTATTTCCATTACCGATGGCCAGGTATACCTGGAGCCCAACCTTTTCTTCTCCGGTGTACGTCCGGCCATTAACGTTGGTCTCTCCGTATCCCGCGTTGGTGGTGCGGCCCAGGTTAAGGCCATGAAGCAGGTTGCAGGCAGCCTGCGTCTTGATCTTGCCCAGTACCGTGAGCTGGCCGCCTTTGCCGGTTTTGGATCTGACCTTGATGCCGCCACCCAGGCCCAGTTGACCCGTGGTGCGCGTCTGGTGGAGATTCTCAAGCAGCCCCAGTATCAGCCGCTGCCCATGGAGAAGCAGGTGAGTATTATTTTCGCCGGCACCAAGGGCTATCTGGATACCCTGCCCATTGAGTCCCTTGCTGAATATGAGCAGGATCTCTATTCCCATATCACTGCCTCTGCCCCGGAGATCTTCGACACCTTGAAAGAGAAGAAAGAGATCGATACGGCCCTGGAAGAGAAGATGCACGCTACCATGAAAGCCTTCACCGAGACGTTCAAGGCTTCTAAAGGTATCAACTAAGGGGGGAGGTAATGGCGAGTTTAAAGGAAATTTCAACAAAAATCAGTGGTGTGAAAAAGACATCGCAGATCACCAAGGCCATGAACATGGTTTCGGCGTCAAAGCTCCGCGGCGCCCAGCTGAAGATGGAAAATTTCCATCCCTATGCTGAGAAGTTCAATGCCGCCATGGCGAATCTGAGCAGTGGCGCCACTGGTGAGTATCCTCTTATGGAGGTGCGCGATGTCAAAACCGTCGAGATTCTGGTGGTTACCTCTGACCGCGGACTCTGCGGCAGCTTTAATTCCAATATTATCAGGATGGCTGAAAAGCTTGCTGCCCAGTATGAAGCGGAAGGGAAAAAGGTTTCCTTTGTCTGTGTCGGGAAGAAGGGGTCCAACTATTTTCGGAAAAGAGGGCTGGTGCGAACCGCCTACCGTGATATCATGGGCACCTTCCAGATGTTCAATGCCCGGCAGATTGCCCAAGATATAGCCGCCAACTTCGAGGCCGGTGAGGCCGATGAAGTCAAGGTGGTCTATGGCCATTTCCGCAGTGTAGCCAGGCAGGTCCCCACCACCAAACACCTGTTGCCGGTTAAGCCGATAGAAGGTGAAGAGGGTGCTGCCGCCGCTGGTCAATCCAGTGACTATATCTACGAGCCGAGTTCCGATCAGATCATGGAGGTGCTTCTGCCTCTCTATATGAATGTCATGGTCTTTAATTCCATGCTCCATATCGGCGCCAGTGAACACGCGGCCCGCATGACCGCCATGGACAATGCCACCAATGCCTGTAATGACATTGTTAAAGATTTGACCATGGTCTTCAATAAGGCCCGGCAGGCTGCCATTACCGGTGACCTGATGGATATCGTCGGTGGCGCTGAGGCCCTGAAAGGATAACAGATTCAAGATTACGCACACCATCAATCTGATGGCTGTCTGCATAGATGCTTAAGGAGGCATAAAGCCCATGAGTGAGTTAAAAAGTGGTAAAATAGTTTCGGTTGTAGGACCGGTAATTGACGTTGAGTTTGAGGCTGGCACCCTGCCGGAGATTTTGACGGCCCTTACCGCTACCAACCCCGGTATCAATAGCGATCCTGACAACCTGGTTGTTGAGGTTGCCCAGCATCTGGGTGATAACGTGGTGCGCGCCGTTGCCATGGGTCAGACCGATGGTCTGGTTCGGGGCATGGAAGTGAAGAACACCGGTGAACCCATCACCATTCCGGTTGGCCCAGCCACCCTGGGACGGATCATGAATGTTGTTGGTCATCCCGTGGATGGTAAAGGTGAGATCTCATCAGAAAAAACAGGTGTTATCCATAAACCGGCCCCTGCCTTTGTTGATCAGTCCACTGATGTACATGTTCTTGAGACCGGCATTAAGGTTATCGACCTCCTGGTTCCCTTTCCCCAGGGTGGTAAGATGGGTCTGTTCGGCGGTGCCGGCTGTGGTAAGACCGTTATCATGATGGAGATGGTTAACAACATCGCCATGCATCATGGTGGTATCTCCGTATTCTGCGGGGTTGGCGAGCGTACCCGTGAGGGTAATGATCTGTACCAGGAGATGAAGGAATCAGGCGTTCTGCCCAAGGCAGCGCTTGTGTATGGCCAGATGACCGAGCCTCCAGGAGCCCGCTCCCGGGTGGCCCTTACCGGCCTCTCCGCTGCTGAGTATTTCCGTGATGAAGAGGGCCAGGACGTGCTCTTCTTCGTTGATAATATCTTCCGTTTTACCCAGGCCGGTGCCGAGGTTTCCGCCCTTCTTGGTCGTATTCCTTCAGCGGTTGGTTATCAGCCCACTCTGGCCACGGACCTTGGTGCTCTGCAGGAGCGTATTACCTCCACCAACAAAGGTTCCATTACCGCTGTTCAGTGTGTATACGTGCCTGCGGATGACTTGACGGATCCTGCCCCTGCCACCACCTTTGCCCATCTCGACGGTACGGTTGTTCTTTCCCGTCAGATTGCTGAGCTTGGTATCTACCCTGCGGTTGATCCCCTTGACTCCACCTCGCGGATCCTTGATCCCAATGTTCTGGGTGAAGAGCATTATCTGGTGGCGCGCAATGTCCAGAACTCCCTGCAGAAATATAAAGATCTTCAGGACATCATTGCTATTCTCGGTATGGATGAGCTTTCCGAAGAAGATCAGCTGCTGGTCGGCCGGGCCCGTAAGGTTCAGCGTTTCCTTTCTCAGCCCTTTACTGTTGCCGAGGTCTTTACCGGCATGGAAGGTAAATTCGTCAAGGTGGCTGAGACGGTTCGCGGTTTCAAAGAGATCCTTGAAGGCAAGCACGATGACCTGCCTGAGACCGCCTTCTATATGGTTGGTTCCATTGATGAGGCTGTTGAGAAAAATGCCAAGGCCACGTCCAAGGCAGCTTAAGCGGGTTGAACACGCACCAGGGCGATGGTCTGCCCTGGTGCCATTATTCGAGGTGATGTGTTATGGCAGAAACAATTGAACTTGAGGTCGTAACCCCCTCAGGTCCGGTGGTGAGTGAAGATGTTGATATCGTCACTGCCCCTGGTTCCGGCGGTGTTTTCGGTGTTCTTGCTAACCATGCCCCTTTTCTTTCCACTATCAAGGTTGGCGAGTTGTCCTATAAGCAGCAGGGCAAAGAGCATTACCTGATGGTGAGCGGCGGTTTCTGTGAGGTATCTAATAATAAGATTACCTTTATCGTTGAAAGTTGTGAAAAGGGTTCTGATATCGATATTGATCGAGCCCTGCTTGCCAAGGAAAGGGCTGAGAAACGTCTTGCCCAGATGACGGGCAAACAGGAAAAAATCAATGAGGCCCGGGCCCAGGCTGCCCTGCAGCGCGCCCTGGCCCGTGTCCGGATTGCTGAAAAGAGGGAGCATTAAGAGCCTCTGAGGTCAGTAATTCCACAAAAAAAGCCGCACAGTTCTGTGCGGCTTTTTTTGTGGAATTTATGGGCAGCTAGGAGCCTGTCGGGCTTAGAGAATCGTAGCGAAAATTTGAGAAATTGAGGCCAGATTTGCATGGATTTGAGGCAAATAGCAGGGCTATTTAACGAAAAGCCATGGGAGTATGGGCCGATTTCTCGAATTTGCAGTAGATTTATGTCTAAGTCCGACAGGCTCCTAGA
>JAVLBA010000117.1:0-5153 GCA_031581485.1 Desulfurivibrionaceae bacterium
TCCGAAATGCTCATTTACCACATGTAAACTGCACCCCAAGGGCACTTCCTCCGGGCGCGCTTTTTCGCCTCATTTTTCACCCTCAAGGGGTACTTACGCCTTGCCTCAGCTGCGCTCGCTACTTTTTTCAAAGGACTGTTAATCGTCAAAATCACCGGCCGGGCCTTTGTCCGTGTCGATGAGGGCTGACCTGGTGATGATTTTTTCCGGGGTCCATTCCGAGGCATCTTCAATGCGGCTGGCCTTGGGGCCTGGATCATAAGAACCGGCCTTGCGGATCAACTCCAGGCAAAAGTCGGCACTGTCCTGGGCATTAAAGACGGTGGTGAGCAGGTTGAAGACAAAATCCTCCACCCGTTTGCACATCCGTTCCCGGATGGCCCTGGGTTGTCCCAGGAATCTGTTTTCAAAGATCAGGTTGAGGTTTTTGTAATCGCCGTTTCTCCAGCCCTTGGCCTCGGCATAACGCACCATCTCCTGCCACATCTCGGCACTGACCCCTTCGCCCCGCACCTTTTTGAAGCTGCCATCTTCATTCATGATGGCATTGCCGTAATCATTGACCTCAACCCCCCAAGAGAGCATCTGCAGGGCGGTGGCCACATTGGCCTTGGTGGTGGTGGTCTTTTCGGCAATTTCGCGGAGACGGTCCGAGCTGTTGCCTGAGGTGCCGTGCTGGGCACCGTTGACATGATATTTGCGAAGGGCCTGGTGGATTTCAGCGGTAAGCTCCACCTGGATGCCCTGGCCGCTGGCTTCAAAGCCGTGGCTGGTGCCGTTGTTGAGGGCGATCCAGTTGGGGAAAATGTTGTGGGCATTGAGTCCGGCAATGAGGAAAACCGCCTCCGGGGTGGCGGAGAGGCCTTCTGACCCCTTGATCTCGCCGATTTCCGTCTCCAGTCCGGCCCAGTCGGGAATGAACTGGTTGAGGTCCAGGTTGGCAAGCAGGTTCTTGTCATCCGTCATGTGGGAGGCATCAATGGCGATGGAGGTGATGCCTGCCTCAAAAAGGGTAGGGATCTCCTGTCTGGCAAAGGGAAGGTCTGTCTCACTCTTAATGCCGTAATGATCGGCATGGACGGCCACGGGTATGGTAATCCCCATTTCGTTCATGGCCTGATCCACCTGGCGGGCTATGTTCCAGTAACTTGTGGGGCAATAGGCCTTGGCGCCGCCCTCGGAACGGGCAATTTCGATGATGATGGCGGCATTGGCCCTTTGCGCTGCCATGAGGGCGCCGCGGATAATGAAGTTGTTGCGGCCGTTGGCGGCAATGGTCATGGCCTTGCCCTTGGCCTGCAGGCCAAGGTCGATATATTTGCCGCTGACGATCAGGGCCCGGGAGTTGGGGAAGAGTTTGCAGATATTGGGTGGCCGTCCTACGGCCAGGGTTTTGTCGAAGTCGGAGTTGGCTGTCATGATTTCTCTCTCCTGGTCAGGGAAAATCGTTTGTCGCCTCAGGGGCGGAAGGGGCTGGGGAATCTGAAAATGCCTTAATGTATGGATTAGAATAAATAAAAAGCTTCCCTTACGATAAAATTGATTGAGAAAAGAATACAATACATTGCTGCACTCCGTCAGTAAAAAAAAGAGTTTCTCGCCGGGGCAGAGGTCGTGGCTGCCGGGCCATAAAAGGCTTTTTCTCCCCTTGGCCTTATGGTACAAGAACGTCTTTGTCATGTTATGGATGGGGAATCATGTTGGAAGAGCAGCTTGTTGCCATAAAAATGGCCCTTGAAAAGAGGGAGGAGATGTTTTTTGCTCCCCCTGCCACTCTGAGCAGCAGAGGCAGGCGCCGCCATGGGGAAAGCAGGGAGGGGCACCGCACCTCCTTTGCCCTGGATGCCGACAGGATTCTGCATTCCCGGGCCTATACGCGTTATATTGACAAGACCCAGGTCTTTTACCTGGTGGAAAATGATCACATTACCCACCGGGTCCTTCATGTGCAGCTCGTTTCCAAGATAGCCCGTACCCTGGCCCGGGTCTTTGCCCTCAACGAAGATCTCACCGAAGCCATTGCCCTGGGCCATGATATCGGCCATCCGCCCTTTGGCCATGATGGCGAGGCCATTCTGGACAAGGTGGGCCGGGCCCACGGCCTTGCCTCCTTTCAGCATAATCTCCAATCCGTCCGCTTCCTGGATCATCTGGAAAATCACGGTGAGGGGTGTAATCTCACGGTCCAGGTCCTGGACGGTATCCTCTGTCATGACGGCGAAGTCCATAACCGTATGCTTGCTCCCCGGGGCCCGGTCTCCTTTGCGGAGCTGGATGGCAGAATCGCCCTGAAAAGCAGCGACAAGAAGGCGGAGTTGCGGCCCATGACCATGGAGGGCTGCCTGGTTCGATTTGCCGATACCCTCAGCTATGTCGGCCGGGATATAGAAGATGCCATAGAGTTACGGCTGGTGCGTCGGGATCAGATCCCAAAATCCTGCCAGCAGGTGCTGGGCAGAACCAACGGCACCATTGTGCACCGCTTGGTTGCGGACCTCATTGCCAACGGCTGTGACAACGAGATCGGGTTTTCCCCGGAGATTTCCGCGGCCCTCCAGGAGCTCAAGGCCTTCAATTACCGATATATTTACTTGAATGACGCTATTAAACCAGATATGACCATGATGGAACATTGTTTCAGTGGTCTGCTGGAAAAATACATTGATGAAGTCAACAGAGAAGAGGCGGGTTCGGTTGTCTATAACCGTATGCTGAAGTTTATGGATAAAGGATATATGCTTGATACCCCTGCTGCTGCCGTTGCCGTTGATTTCATAGCCGGCATGACAGACGATTATTTCCTGCGGGAAGCAGGCCGCCTTGGCTGCCGGATCCCCAAGATCATATGAAGGCCTGGGATCTGCATAAATATATGCCCGGCGAGGGCACCATGATGGTGGTGATCGCCTCTTTTATCGGGTTGGCCGCCGGCTTGGCCAACATCCTCTTCCGCACCACCGAGGAGTTTGTCCGCCACCTTATCTTTGAGGGCGGTCTCACCCAGATCTTTGGCGAGGGCGGCCTGGAGGCCTTTCATTCCGGGGATGTTTTTCTCTTCAAGGACTTTGGTCTGGCTGTTCTTCTTTTGCCCCTCATCCCCATCATCGGCATGGTATTGCTCATTCCGCTCTCCTATTTCTTTCCCGGCGAGGTGAATGGCTACGGCTTTACCAAATTCCTGCGCAAGGTGAATCTGGAAGGGGGCCTTATCAAGTTCCGGACCATTCTCCTGAAGACCTTTTCCACCTCGCTCACCATTGGTACCGGTGGTTCAGCCGGGGTGGAGGGGCCTATCGCCCAGGTGGGCGGTGCCGTGGGTTCCCAGGTGGGGCAGTTTTTCCGGGTTTCCGGCGACCGGATGAAGGTCTATATCGCCGCCGGCTGTGCCGGTGGTATCGGCGCCATGTTTAATGCCCCCATGGCCGGGGTTTTTTTCGCCTCAGAGATTGTCCTGCTGGGCACCTACGAGATGTCCTCATTCTCGGCCCTGGTTATCTCCTCGGCCATTGCCACGGTGGTGGCCCGTGCCGTTTACGGCGAATCCCCGGCCTTTCCCATTCCTGACTATCAACTCGTCAACCCCATGATGGAGATCCCCCTCTATGTGCTGATGGGGATTATTATCGGTATTATCGCGGTCATTCATATCAAGTTTTTCTACCAGGTGCGGGACCGCTGCCAGGGGATCAAGGTTAATCCCTATGTGAAGCCGATCATAGGTGCCGCCATTATTGGTGTCATCGGTATCTTCTTTCCCCAGATCATGGGGGACGGCTATTCTTATATTGAAAAGGTTCTCCACGGCGAAGGGGTGCTCTGGGTAATGATGGTGCTGGTCTTTGTGAAGATCGCGGCCACCGCCATTACCCTGGGCAGCGGTGGTGCCGGGGGGGTATTTGCACCGGCCCTCTTTATCGGCGCCATGATCGGCGGCGCCTTTGGCGGCATCTGCCATCTGCTCTTTCCGGGCATGGTGGCTGGGCCCGGGGCCTATGCAGCGGTGGGTATCGGGGCCTTTCTCGGCGCCACCACCCATTCACCGCTCACCGCCATATTCCTGCTCTTTGAGATGACCGGCAATTACGAGATTATTATTCCCGTGATGCTGGCCAGTATTATCGGCACCGTAGTGGCCAAGCATCTCTATGAGGATTCCATTGATACCGTGGATTTCAGCCGCGAGGGTATCGACATCCATGAGGGACGGGAGACCGCGATCATGAAATCCCTGAAGGTGGGGATCGCCATGAGTGAGGATGTGCATTTTATTAGTGAGCGGGCCAATGTCAATCAACTCCTGAAGATTTTTTCCATGGCCGAGGACAGCTTCTATTTCCCGGTTCTGGCGGAAACAGGGCCCAAGGCGGGCCGGATGATAGGCATCATCTCTCTGCAGGATGTCAAGACCATCCTCCATGACGAAGAACTGCGCCTCAGTGCCACGGTGGGCAATATCTGCGCCCGCAAGGTGATGACCTTGACCCCCAGCGATACTCTTTATGATGCCATGAGCTATTTCGTGATGAAGGGTATTGAAGAGATTCCCGTGGTGGAGTCAAAGGAGGAGATGTGGGTGGTTGGTATGGTCAAGAGGCGTGAGGTGATTGCCGCCTATAACCGCGAGGTCTTAAAGCGCGGCATCAGCGAAAAGACCGCCTCCTTCAAGATCCGCTGAGTCACACGGCAAGGGGCTCAAAGAGATGATCATCGCCCAACCTGAGAAGAAGAGGGCAACCCCTGGTTTTGGTTCTTGATATGGCGATGACAATGTGCTAAAAACCTGCTGTTGCCTGGATGGTGGAATAGGTAGACACCCGAGACTTAAAATCTCGTGAGCCTTGCGCTCGTGCGAGTTCGATTCTCGCTCCAGGCACCACGAATTAGCCCGAAATGGCCTCTCCCTGAGGCATTTCGGGCTTTTTTGTTGGTGGTTTTGTTCTTGCTTATATAGTGTTCTTTTGTTAGGTTTCGGCAATTTTTTTTTAAAAAAGTGCAACAAAAGTGCAACATTTTTGCGGAAGGGTGCCATGGCAACTAAATACCAAGAAACAATCAGTATTAAGAAAGCAAAAACGACCTGCTCTGTTGATGGACGCTCAATTAAGGCGCTGAAAAAGGGATAGTGCTGATCCTGGAGAGGGACACGGTCTACG
>JAVLBA010000118.1:0-5149 GCA_031581485.1 Desulfurivibrionaceae bacterium
TATCCAGAATGGCCAGATCAAGCTCATGGTGGCGGGCATAGTGGAGGGCCTCTTCCTCCTCCGTGAAGGGGATGACCTCATGGCCTTTTTTCCCCAAGATTTTTTTGATCATAATGCCGGCATCGAACACATCATCTAAAACCAGAATTCTTGCCATGATGGAGCCGCCTCCTGCCGGTTTTCATGCGGGGATGGATGTTGACGAGCTTTTCCGGGGTGACCAATACCTGCGACCGGTAAAGAGAGAGATCAGGCTGGCGGCATAGGTCAGAAGAAATATAAAAGGTACGGAGAGGCCCTCGATGCCGTAGCCGTTTGCCGGGAGGGCCAGGGCATAGGGGACTCCCACCATCTGCTCAAGTTTTTCTGTGGGCAGGGCGGTTTCCAGCCAGTAGAGGGCCAGGAAAATGGGGAGCAGATAGGTCGCGGTATGGCGGGCAAAGCGCTGGGCCAGATAGGTGTTGAAATCATCATCAATATCGCTGTCTGTGGTGCGGTAAAAGGAATCCCTGGTCTTCCAGTCAGGGATGAGATCAATGTTTTTCTGGCTGGTACGCTTGGCGACAAACTTTTTCCGGAAGAGGCCCTCCTCCTTCTCCACCTGGATCAGGGCCCGGATCGCCAGGGAGAGGCAGGCGGTGAGCGCCGCGATAATAACCGTCTGCAGGGCAATGGGGATATGGAGAAGGGTGAGGGGCCTGAGCAACAGCAACTCAAGCCCCTGCGCCATGCCGGTAAAGAGAGGGGAGACAAGAGCGGCAAAGAGCCAGTCAAGTCCCCCTGTTATTTTCTCCAGAATGGTGAACATGGTCTGTGGCCGCCTATCGCATGAACCAGAGGATCTGGGTGTAGTTCATGAAGACGATGACAAGGGCGGCGGCCAGCAGTCTCTTCAGGAAGACCTCGGGCAGGTGCTTCTGGATCTTCGGCCCCACCATGCCCCCCAGCATGGCGCCGGCGGCAAGACATACCGCCATGATCCAGTCGGGTTGGTAGCCCATGAGGATATACTTGCCGATACCGCCGATGGAGGTGGCAAAGGCGCCGGCCAGGGCGATGGGCACGGCCAGATACATGGGATAGCCGAGCACCGTGGTCATAAAGGGCATGAACATGAAGCCGCCGCCCACCCCGAAGGAAGAGGCGATCATGCCCAAGAGGATACCGCCGAAGAGCATCAGCAGCGGCCGGGCCACAAAGGTCTCTCCCCAGAACCGCATGTCAAATTTTACCAGGTTGAATTTCTCAAATTCAACCTTGCCCAGTTCCATGGCCTTGCCCGATGACTTGGCCTCTTTGACGGCGGCGTTGAATTTCTGAACAATGGCCTTCATGGCCTTCTTCTTCTCAATGGAGGAGGGCAGACTCTCCACAAAGAGCTTGATGCCGATCACCAGACAGATGATGCCGAGATAGAACTTGTATGCCTTGAGGGGCAGGTATTTGGCGGAGAAGTTGGGGCCGAGGAAAAAGGCGCCGATGATGATGCCCATGGCGAAAAAGATGGCCACGGGCCAGGCAAAACGTTTTTCCTTGAAGTAGGATATCAGGCCGGTGATGGGAGAACAGAGGGTCAAAAAGAGGTTGGTGGGCTTGATGGTGTTGGCGGCGTTGATGCCGAGTGGGCCCTTGGTGCCCAGGACCGTAACCTGAAAGGCCGCAGTGAAAAGGCCGCCGGCCGCTCCCATGATGACAAAAAGGACACCGATGAAAAAGGCGCCGATCAGCACCAGAGGGTTCATGTAGATGCCGCCGGTCTTGAAGAAGAAGCCCGACTTGGCAATAGTGGTGGTTCCCGCCTCCTCGCCATTGACATAGATGGCCAGCTTGGAGTCGGGAGCAATATGTTTGTAGGGGGTCATGGTCACTGAAAAATTGCCGGTGGCCTTGTCCAGGGTGACGCTGACCCCCTTGTTCCACGCCTCTTGGGTAGCCGTATAGTCAGAGAGCACCATCCGGGTATTGCCGCCGCCGATGGGACGCTCTTTGGCAATGGTGTTGATGCCGAACTTCTCCTCATGGGTATAGGTCAGATAGTCCCACTGGCTTTCGGTGGAGACCATGCCGAGCATGGCCCTGGCCTGGGTGGGAATGGCCGACCACTCCAGGATTTTATTAACCCGGACATCATATTTGAAGGGGGGGAAGGCAAAGAGACCCTGCGTCTGGCCCTTGGCGGAAACCACAGGCTGGGCCAGCTGCTGGGGGACATTGGTGACTATGTAGTAGGTCTGGGGAATGGCGGTGTCGCCGAATATTTTGGTCAGCTTCGCTTTTTCAGTGGCACCGGGGGCCTCTGCTGATCTGAACAGCTCCCGGGAACCGATTGCCACATAGAGATCTTGTCCTGGCGCGATACTTCCTTCCACGGTTATGGGGGTGCCGGCCGTAATGGAACTGGGAACCGTAACCGCCAGGGCCTGGGAAGTGTTCATGCCGATCAGGGTAAAAGATAGGCAGGCCAGAAATAAAAATAGATTTTTTCGATTCATCCGCTTTTTCCTCCATTTTTTGTAAGGCAAGGTGCGTGGTGCGTCTCCTTCAGTGAGGTAAAACTTGTGTAGAGGCTCCTCCCGTTGTCTTGAGGCCTCCTCAGTCACGGCAGAGGAGTGGTTTGGTCGCGCCGGAAATGTCTGGCAGGAGGAAAAGCAATAATGGTGCCAGATTGAGGATGAAGGGGATGTCGATATTTTTCTGAATGAAAATGGGTTGTTAGTTGCAGGATGGCCAGGGGGCGGCAAGGGGATATTTCTGGGCTGGTCGACAATGCGCATCTTTTTTGATGCAGTGCCTCTTTGTTGAGGCACTTGCCGGGATGGGGATGGGGGGCAAGATGTGTTAAGCGCCGCTGCCCGGCTCTTTGCGGAAGGCGGCGGCCTCCAGGGCGTAGCGTTTGAGCAATCGTTGCAGGGATTGCCTGCCCAGGCCTGTTTGGCGGGCGGCAACACTTATGTTGCCGGCGGCCTGTTCCAGGGCTCGGCTCAGGTATTGTTGGGAGAAGAGGATCAGGGCCTCTTCTTTGGCCTGATTGTAAGGGAGGGCGCTGAAATCAGGAGAGGGGGAGGGCGTTGCCCTGGTTTGGCCGGGGTTGATAAGGTCGGAGGCGCTGATCTGGCCGCCGGCTGCCAGCAGGACGGCTCTGCAACTCGCGGACATTGCCCTTCCACGGTTGGGCCATGAGGTGCTGCAGGGCGCCAGGCGTCAAGGCGAGCTCCGGCTTGTTATACTCCTTGAGAAAGGTGTGGAGGAAATGGTCAGCCAGGAGGGGGATGTCCTCGGGGATTTCCTTCAAAGAGGGCATGGTGATGGTCACCACATTGAGGCGGTAAAAAAGATCCTCCCGGAACAGGCCCTGGCGGATTTTTGCCTCCAGGTCCTGGTTGGTGGATGCCAGGACCCGCACATCCACCTTGATCGGCTTGGTATGGCCCAGGGGCATGACCTCTTTCTCCTGGAGAACGCGCAGGAGCTTGGTCTGGAGATTAATGGGGAGATCGCCGATCTCATCAAGGAGGATGGTGGAGCCGTCCGCCTCAAAAAAGAGCCCTTTTTTGTCCTGGAGGGCCCCGGTGAAAGAACCCTTGGCATAGCCAAAGAGCTCGCTTTCCAGAATCTGCTCCGGCAGGGTCGGGCAGTTCACCGCCACCATGGGCCTGGCCCTTCTGCTGCTTAGGTTATGGAGGGCCTGGGCAGCCAGCTCTTTGCCGGTCCCAGATTCTCCGCGGATCAGGACGGTGACATCGGTGTCAGCCACCTTGTCGATGAGATCAAAGATGAGGCCCATCTTCGGCGAGGTGCCGATAAAGCGGGGAGGGCTGTTTTTGGCCGCCAGTTTTTTCTGGAGGCTGATATTTTCGCGGAGCAGGTCGGTACGTTCCAGGGACCTTTGCAGGGCGTGGCAGATATGATCGTTGTCAAAGGGCTTTTCAAAGAAATCATAGGCCCCCTCCCTGAGGGCGCGCACGGCGATCTCCATGGTGCCGTGGCCGGTCATGACAAGGACGGAGACGGTGGGGTCTTTCTGCTTGACATGGTGAAGAAGGGCCAGGCCGTCCAGGCCGGGCATCTTGATATCGGTGAGGATGACATCGGGCCGCCAGTTATCCAGCAGGCTCCAGGCCTTGTCCCCGGAGTCGGCGATCTCCACCTCGCAGGGACATTTCTTGGTGATGACGGTGCGCAGCATCTGCAGCATGTCGCGGTCATCATCGACAATGAGAAGCCGGGGCAGGGCTGGCTTTTTTTCCGGATGGGCCTGGTGGCGGGCAACAATCATGAAGTTAAGCGGCAGAGGCCTCAGGTGGAGAGGAGGGGAAAACCTTTTCAAGACCGGAAAAGATGGGCCTTGAATTCAAAATAAGCAGATGATATCACAAGGGATGCTTCGAGACAAGGGAGGAGGTTTTTTTACAAAAGCGCGGTTCAGGCCGCAGCTGGTGGTGGGGGCCCTGTTCTTTAAGGGCCTCTGTGCACCGCCGGCAGCCGGCGCTGCTTTTTTTGTCCTTCTCCTTCTGGGGGCGGCTCCAGCCATGGCGGTTCAGGTCCATGGTCCGCCGGAAGGCTATTATGTCCACCAGATGGCCCATCTCTTTTTCACCGTTGCCCTGCTCTTTATGCTCTCTATTCTGCAGGCCCGGCCGGTGGGCAGGGGCAAGGCCTGGCATTATTTCAAGCTTTCCCTCCTCTTCTTTCTGCTCTGGAATATCTGGACCTTCAGCGCCCACCTCCTGGCCCATCATTTGCCCCCGGATGCCTTTGCCGCCGAGGGGCGCCTCTGGACCCATCGTTTCCACGCCCATTTATCTCTCCCCTCCCTCCTTTATTACATAACCAGATTCGACCACCTCCTCTGCCTGCCGGGAATCTGGTTTCTGCTGCTGAGCCTCAAGAACTTTTGTCTGGAGATGACCCAGAAGGCCGGGGCAGGGGAGGGCCATGATGAGTAAAGGCCTGCCTCTGTGGCCCGTCTATCTGGTTGATTTCTGCGGCGCCCTGCTGATGATTGTCCTGGCCCTGATCGCCCTGGGGTATGCCCGACGGCTGGTGCGGCTGGACAAGGGCAATGTGCTCTGGACCTATATCTTCTGGCTCAGTGCCGCCCTGGTGGCCCTCGCCCTTTCCCGCAGTGTGGCCCATGTCCTCCAATATA
>JAVLBA010000119.1:0-5042 GCA_031581485.1 Desulfurivibrionaceae bacterium
AACCACGGGCTTGCCCTCTTTTGCAGATGCCCTTTTTTTTGATTAAACGCAAATATTGCCTGGAAAAAGGAGTTTCCGTTCATGGGAAAAACCATTGCTGAAAAAATCTTTGCAGCTCACCGCCGTGATAACCCATCCGGCGAAAACGTCGTTCTTGATCTTGATGTGGTCATGTGTCACGAGATCACCACGCCCATTGCCATTAATGATCTTGTTGAGCGCGGTCTGGACAAGGTGTTTGATCCTGCCAAGATCAAGGCGGTTATTGACCATGTAACCCCCTCCAAAGATTCAAAGACAGCAACCCAGGCCAAGATCTTGCGAGAGTGGGCCCGTCGCCATAAAATCATCGATTTTTTTGATGTGGGCAGCAACGGTGTCTGTCATGCCCTCTTTCCTGAAAAGGGTTTTGTCAGGCCGGGCTACACCATCATCATGGGCGATTCCCATACCTGCACCCATGGTGCCTTTGGCGCCTTTGCCGCCGGGGTGGGAACCACGGACCTGGAGGTCGGCATATTGAAAGGGGTCTGCTCCTTCCGGCTGCCGGAAACCATGAAGATCCATATTGAGGGCACCCTCCCCGAGGGGGTCTATGCCAAGGACGTCATCCTCTATATCATCAAGGAGCTGACGGTAAACGGCGCCACGGACAAGGTCATTGAGTTCGTTGGGCCGGTTGTTGATGCCATGAGCATGGAGGCGCGGATGACCCTCTGCAATATGGCCATCGAGGCGGGCGGCACCTGTGGTGTCTGCATGCCGGACCAAGTGACTGCCCGCTATCTGTGGCCCTTTATCAAGGATGCCTACCCCTCTGAGGATGCGGCGGTTGAGGATTTCAAGAAATGGCACAGTGACAGTGATGCTCGCTACAGTTCCGAACTGACCTTTGATATCTCGCAGATCGTGCCCCAGGTCACCTATGGTTTTAAACCGGATGAGGTGAAGGATGTCACCGAACTGGAAGGGACCCCGGTGGACCAGGTCTATATCGGCTCCTGCACCAATGGCCGTATTGAAGATCTCAGGGAGGCGGCTCAGGTCTTAAAAGGCCGCACACTGGCCCCTGGAGTGCGCGGCATTCTGGCGCCGGCCACTCCCCTGGTGTACTCCACCGCCTTGGACGAAGGGATCATCCAGATCTTCTTGGCGGCGGGCTTCTGCGTCACCAACCCCACCTGCGGCGCCTGTCTGGGCATGAGCAATGGTGTGCTGGCTGCGGGCGAGGTGTGCGCCTCCACCACCAATCGTAATTTCAACGGCCGCATGGGCAAAGGCGGCATGGTCCACCTGATGAGCCCCCGTTCGGCAGCAGCGGCAGCGGTGAAGGGTGTGATCACCGATCACCGCACCCTTTAGCCATACGCCTCGTCTCCTTATCCTCTCTGCCTTTGCAGGCAGAAGGCAGAGGCAGTTTACATAAATACAAGTCACCAGGTACTTCAGCATGAAAAAATTCAGCGGTTCTGTGCTCTTTCTTGACAGATCAGATATCAATACCGACGAAATTATCCCGGCCAGATATCTCACCGAGAACTCGAAACTGGCCTTAAAGCCCTTTATCCTCGAAGATCTGACCCTTCCCGGCTTTGATCCCGGCACTGATCCTCAAAAAGCAGGGGTCATTGTCACCCGGGGCAATTTCGGCTGCGGCTCCTCCCGTGAGCACGCGGTCTGGGTTTTTGAGGTGAATGAGATCAACGTCGTTATTGCTGAAAGCTTTGCCCGTATCTTCCGCCAGAACATGTTCAACTGCGGCATGCTGGCCATTGAACTGCCCCCTGCAGACATTGAGGCGCTTTTCAAGATGGGTCCAGAGGTGGAGATTTCCGTTGATATTGATAAGGAGATTGTCCAGGCCACGGGCAGCACAGAGGCCAGCTTCCCCTTTCACTTGAACTCCTTTGACAAGGAGCTGGTTCTGGCCGGCGGCTGGCTGAACTATGCCGCCCAGAAATATTAATGGGCTATTGCCGTAACATTTTGGTCCTTGAGCCCTATTTCGGGGGCTCCCATAAATTCTTTCTGCAGCAGCTGGCAGAGCATCTTGATCTCAACTTCATCCTGATAACCCTGCCGGCCCGCAAGTGGAAATGGCGCATGCGTTTCGCAGCGCCCTGGATTGCCGGCCAGCTTGGCCACAAGCTGGATGTGGAGGCGGTGCTCTGCTCTACCTTTGTCGATGTCGCTGCCCTTCGCGGTCTGGCGCCCGCCTGGTTCAACCGCCTGCCCCTGCTCACCTATTTCCATGAGAATCAATTCGCCTATCCCGTCCAGGTCCAGGATGAGCGTGATTTTCATTTTGGTCTCACCAATTATCTGACAGCCCTGGCCTCTGACCGTCTGGGCTTTAACAGCCGCTTTAATCTCGACACCTTTCTGACCGGTTGCCGGGCCATGGAGAAGAAGGCCCCTGATGTCAGGCTGGACACCACAGACCGGATTTCCCAGAAATCAACCATACTCCCTCCTGGTCTCAACTTCAGTGAACTTGACCTGCTGCCTGATCCGCAGCCCCCCTCCTGTCCGGTGATTGTTTGGAACCATCGCTGGGAGCATGATAAAAATCCGGAGCTCTTTTTCCACACCCTTTTTGAACTGGCCGACGAGGGGGTGCCCTTTAAGCTCATTGTGGTGGGTCAATCTTTCCAGCGCTCTCCAGCCCTTTTTGCGGAGATTCCCGGGAGGCTTGCCAGCAGACTGATCCATTTCGGCTATGTTGCCGATCGCACCGCCTATCTGCAACTGTTAAAGCAGGGGACCCTGATCATCTCTACGGCCGGCCACGAGTTTTACGGGCTCAGCGTCCTGGAGGCGGTGCGGGCCGGGTGCCGTCCCTTCTTGCCCAACCGTCTCTCCTATCCCGAACTCTTTGCGCCGGCCTATCTCTATGAGAATGATCAGGTCTTTAAAGAGAGACTGCGCCAGGTGCTGTTGGAGAATCACCCCCCTTTGAGCCCCAGCCAACGGCGGGCGCTCACCGCGCAAGGCAGCTGGCCGGTTCTGCAGGAACAATATGAAAAATGGCTGACCTTCTAAAGGACCCCATGGCAGACAACAGGAAATCCTTTTTGGCAACCAGCAGCCAGGACCTTAAAGAAAGGGGCTGGAACTGGGTTGATATTGTCCTGGTCAGCGGGGATGCCTATGTGGACCATCCCTCCTTTGGTATCGCCCTCATCGGCCGCGTCCTGGCCAATGAGGGGTATCGGGTGGCCATTCTGGCCCAACCCCGCTACGACTCTCCCCACGATTTCAAACGTTTTGGCCGGCCCCGGCTTTTTTTCGGGATCAGCGCCGGCAATCTTGACTCCATTGTCTCCAACTACACGGGCAACGCCAAGGTCCGCGATGAGGACCAGTATTCCCCCGGCGGTGATCCCTATTTCCCCGGGCCGCGGCTCAAGACCAATCGCCGCCGGCCGGACCGGGCCACGGCAATCTATGTCAATCTGGCCAAGCAGGCCTATAAAGAGGTGGCCACCATCATCGGCGGCGTGGAGGCCTCCCTGCGCCGCTTCTGCCATTATGACTATCAGCAGCAG
Organism: Desulfurivibrionaceae bacterium; assembly: GCA_031581485.1. Lineage (GTDB taxonomy): Bacteria > Desulfobacterota > Desulfobulbia > Desulfobulbales > SURF-16 > BM506. The sequence continues at coordinate 3,549 of JAVLBA010000119.1, forward strand.
AAGATCCGGGCCTCGGTGCTCACCGACTCCAAGGCGGATCTCCTGGTCTACGGCATGGGGGAGCGCGCCGTTATCGAGGTTGCCCGGCGGCTCAGCCATCAGGAGGATCTCTTAGGTATTGCCGGCACCTGCGTGCGCCTGAGTCCTCAAGAGTTTGCGGGCCGTGATTTCGGGCAGGAGCAGCTTCTCCTTCCTTCCTTTCAGGATATCGGCAGGGACCGCCAGAAATTTATGGCAGCCGAGCTCCTGGTTGATCAAGAAGCCCGGGCCGCCGGCCAGAAGATCCTTGTCCAGCAACAGCAGAGCCATTATGTGGTGCAGATGCCGGCGGCACCACCGCTCACCAGCCCTGAGCTGGACGCCGTCTATGCCTTGCCCTTTACCAGGCAGGCCCCTGCCGAGAGCGGCCATGTTCCTGCCCTGGAGATGATCAGAAACTCAATCACCATTGTGCGCGGCTGTTGCGGCAACTGCTCTTTCTGTGCCATTACCCGCCATCAAGGCCCTGCCCTGGTCAGCCGCTCTCTTGAATCCGTGGTTGCGGAAGTGGCAAGAGTGGCAGCAGCCAGGGATTTTAATGGGACCATTTCCGATCTGGGCGGCCCCACTGCCAACCTCTTTGGGGTGAGCTGCCGAAAAGGGGGCTGTAAGAAAAGGGAGTGCCTCTTTCCCAAAATCTGTCCCCAGCTCGTCATTGATGAGGAGATCTTTCTGGACTTGCTGCGCCAGGTGGGCAAGGTGAAGGGGGTGAAGCATCTCTTTATTTCGTCTGGTCTGCGGATGGAACTCCTCCTGCAGACCCCCAAACTCCTCCGCGCCCTGCTGAACAAACATTGTCCGGGAATGCTGAAGATTGCCCCTGAGCATACGGTGGACAAGGTCCTGGCCTTGATGCACAAGCCCGGCAATCATATCCTGCAGGATTTCCTGGCGGCATGTGGGCAGATCAAAAGAGAAAAGGGTAGCAGGATTGCCCTGTCCGCCTATCTCATCTCTGCCCATCCGGGCTGCACCCTGGCGGACATGAACCAGCTTGCCGAGGATCTCAAGGGTCTCAAGCTGCCGGTCCGCCAGTTTCAGGATTTCACCCCCACCCCCGGCACCCTGGCCACGGCCATGTATGTCTCTGAGCTGGACAGAAACGGCGCGCCTCTCTATGTGGCCAAAAACTTCAGGGAACGACAACTGCAGAGGGAGTGCCTGCAGAAAAATCTCGCTTCCCCGCTCAGGCCCGGGAAAGGCAAGGGCAGGGTGAAGAGCAGCCAAGGGCGTAAACCTGGATCGCCCAAGGGCAGATAGGGGTCATGTCTGCGGCGGAATCCTGAAAATCCCTGTTGCGCCCTCCACCAACAAAAAGGCCCTGATTCAGTAACTGAATCAGGGCCTTTTTGTTTATTGGAAGAAGAAAGAGATGCGCCTAGTGCAGTGTATCACTTAAAGTTTCGTATATTTATGCAACTCTGCCTTTAACCACAAAGGCATTCTTTTTAATAC
>JAVLBA010000011.1:0-49541 GCA_031581485.1 Desulfurivibrionaceae bacterium
TTGTGCCTTCGTGTCTTTGTGGTTCGTATGCAATAACGAAATTCTACACGTACATTTACGTTTTACGGAGTACTAGACCTTCTGCAGATGGGGGAATTGGGCATCAAGGGCCTTGTTCCACTGATCGACTTTCTCCTGCTGAGAGGCGAGCAGGGGAGCGGTATCTCCTTCAATGGTAATATCGTTGATGATATCGCCCTGGGCGATCTTATTTACCACATCCATATCTGCTGCGGAAAGGACCTCGCCAAAAACAGCATGCTTGCCGTCGAGCCAGGAACAGGGACCATGGGTGATGAAGAACTGGCTGCCATTGGTGCCGGGGCCGGCATTGGCCATGGATAATTTGCCTGGGGCGTCATGGACAAGGTCCTTGTCAAATTCATCTTCGAAACGGTAGCCCGGCTCGCCGGTACCGGTACCCAGGGGGCAGCCGGCCTGAACCATGAAATCATTAATAACGCGGTGAAAATTGAGCCCTTTGTAAAAGCCGCGCTGGGCCAGATTGACAAAACTGGCCACGGTCATGGGCACCTTGTCGGCAAAGAGTTTAGCCCGGATTTCACCCTTGGTTGTGTCAAAAACTGCAATTAGATCAGACATGAAACACCTCTTGTCGTAATAAATTATCTCTGGGAAAAGCGGCCCATCATATTGGCCGCCAAAAAACAACTTTTCTATCTACCCCATCTGCCGCAGAAAAGCAAAAGAGTCTGTTCTTTTCCTCTCCTGTCAGCCATTGCCTCCGGTCAGTCGGTCAAGACGAAGACGATGGCGATGGTCAAAGAGATGGCGGGCGGTGCCATGCACAGCAAGAATAACCCCGAAGCCGGTACCCGTGGCGATGAGAAACATGATCAGGATCTGGTAGCTCACGGCGGTCATGGGAGGCGAACCGGCCAGGATCTGGCCGGTCATCATGCCGGGCAGGGAAACAAGACCGGTGGTGGCCATGGAGTTGATGATGGGGGTCAAGCCGGTGCGGATGGCAGTAGTAATCTGCTCCTGGATGGCCTGCCGCCATTTTTCGCCAAGCATCAGCCTTCCTTCGATGCTCTGTTTGTTTTGAAATACCGTGGTGGTCAAGGTGTCCATGCTGAGCGCCACCCCGGTCATGGTATTGCCGAGCATCATGCCAAACAGGGGAATGGCATACTGCGGGGTGTACCAGGGCGTGATGTCAATAATCATAAAGAGGGCAAAGAGGGTGACCGTGAAGGAGGAGAGAAACATGGCAGCCACCCCCAGGAAATAGGACCAGCGGCCGGATAAAGGCCGGTGCATCCTGCTTGTCACTGCCTGGCCGGCGCTGAGCAGCATCACCAGGGCCATGATGAGGATGGCCCCAGGGGAAGAGGCGGCAAAGAGCAGCTTCAGGATGTAGCCCATCAGCAGAAGCTGGAGTGTGCAGCGCAGGGCGGCGATGTAGAGCTGGCGTGTCTGGTGCAGGCGCAGTTTGAGGCTCACTACGCCCAGAAGAAGAATCAGGGTGGCGGCCAGGCCGAGATCCACCGGGGAAAGAGTGACCATATCCATTACATATCCCTCAAACGTCTTTCAGTTCATGCCCCGCATCCGGCCCCAAGCGCAGATGTCTGGTGGCCACCCGTCTGGCCTGGGCCAGGTCATGGGTGACCCAGATAAGGGCGCTCTCATGGAGCTGCTGGTATCTCTTTAATATCCTTTCCACCAGAACGATGTTCTTTTCGTCAAGATTGGCCGTGGGTTCGTCCAGGAGGAGGACCGTTGGGGTATTGAGCAGCACGCGTAATAAGGATAGACGCTGCCGTTCCCCACTGGAGAGGCCATGGGGCGGCGTCTTCAGGATATCGGCAGGCAGGCCCACCTCGGCCAGCCGCTGGTGCAGGTCGCTTTTTGGGCCGGGGAAATGATCGCCCACCCTGGCCAGCCACCAGCTGCTTTCCGCAGGCAGGAGGCTGACTTGGCGTCGCCACTCCCAGGGCGGATAGGAAGTGGAGGGTTGGCCGCGCAGAAAGAGTTCGCCGGGATTGGCGTCAAGATCAGCAAGGGCCCTGAGGAAGAGTGACTTGCCGGATCCGGAATCACCGGTAACAGCAAGGCATTCTCCGGCCGCCAGATCCAGATCCAGGGGCGCCATTGTTAAAATGTGCAGGTTTCTGATGGCAAAAAGAGTCATGCCTTTATATAGCCCTTAAAACAAGAATGGGCACTGTCTCTTTTGGAGAAACAGTGCCCACTCAATCTGCTCATGCGGCTCACCCTTTCAGGAGATGAGGCTTGAAAATGTGCTAAATAACGGCAACATCCTGGGCCTGCATCCCTTTCGGACTTTCCACCACATCAAATTCCACCGTCTGCCCCTCAACAAGAGAGCGATGCCCTTCGCCGCGGATTGCCCGGAAATGGACAAAGACATCATTGCCATCTTCCGGGATGATAAAGCCGAAACCTTTTCTGTCGTTAAACCATTTCACCGTACCACTCTGACGATTTTCCATGTCTTCCTCCTTTAGAATAGATGGACTCGCAAAAAGTCCATCGTACCATTTGAGATGGCTAAGCTAAAATCGTCAGATCCAAGGCGCGCAAATTTCGAGGAATGCAGCGTACTTGGGTACGCTGCAATGACGAGACAATTCGGAGTCTCGTGACCTCGCTTACCTGCGGCAACACAGGAGCTGGCGACTTTTTGCGACGCCATCAGAATTGATGGATAAGATAAAGGTCATCTGGGGAAACTGAACCCCCTTCAAGGCGTACCGGAACAACGTCCTCCTATCTGCGGTGGGGCTTTCTGCCCCTGGCAGGGCTTGGTCGTCTGGGGCGAGGCGGCAGAGGGGGCAGTACCGGCGGCGCCGCCAGCAGTTCGTCTGCCGGATAGAGGCATTCCAGCTTGCGACTGATAAATGTTTCGATGTCAGGCAGGTAGAAGGAGTCCTCTTCACAGGCAAAGCTGACGGAAGTCCCTTCGGCACCGGCCCGGCCCGTTCTGCCGATGCGGTGCACATAGTCTTCCGGATCATAGGGCAGATTGAAATTCACCACATGGCTGATGCCGTCAATATGGATGCCGCGGCCCGCAACATCCGTGGCCACCAGAACGCGGATTTTACCCTCTTTGAAATCATTGAGGGTGGTGACTCTTTTTTTCTGGTCAACGTCACCGGAGAGCATGCCGCACGAGATCTTATAGCGCCGTAATAATTCATGAAGCTGTCTGGTTTCCGACTTGCGGTTGCAAAAAACAATCACCTTGTGCAGATCCCGGGTCGTAATAAGATTGTAGAGGAGGGTGGGTTTTTGATCGCTGGTGACCAGGTAGACAAGCTGGTCAATGGTGTCAACAGTGGCGTGGTCTGCCTTGATCTCAACCACGGCCGGCTCCTTGGTCCATTGCTCGGCCAAGTGATTGACTGCCGGGGTAATGGTGGCGCTGAAAAAGAGGGTCTGTCTCTTATCTTTAGGGGGCATGCTGTAGACGATCTGTTTGACGTCCGGGATAAAACCCATATCAAGCATGCGATCCGCCTCATCAATGACGAAAATCTCCACATCACCCAGGTGGAGATGGCGTTTGCGCTGAAAATCAAGAAGTCGTCCCGGGGTAGCCACAACAATATCTACCTGCCGGCCCTGGACATCATCAAGCTGTTTCTGGTAATCCATGCCCCCATAAATAGGGACGATATGCAGATCGCTATAGGCGGCAAGCTTTTCAGCATCCTCGGCAATCTGCATGACAAGCTCCCGGGTGGGGGCGATGATGAGGCTGCGGGGGGTGGCCACTTTACCGGGTACGGCTGCTTTTTTGGTCAGAAGGGTGGTCAGGATGGAGACAAGAAAGGCCGCTGATTTACCTGTGCCGGTCTGGGCCTTGCCGGTGGCGTCCTTGCCGCCTAAGGTATGGCCAAGGATGGCGGCCTGAATAGGTGTGCAGTAATGAAAAGAAAGATCACTGATGGCATGCATCACCTCAAGGGGCAGGTCAAAATCATGAAAACGTTTGCGTCCTTTCTCCTCGGCAACCTCAAAGTCGGAGAGGTTCCAGTCACCGTTTTCCAGGGGTTGACGCTTTGGAGGTGAAGCCGGAGCTGCGGTCTTTTTAGGAGGTTTCGGGGTTGTTTTCCTGGCAGAGGGTGCAGGCCGGGAAGCAGTTTTGCTTGCTTTAGGGACAGGCAGGCCAAAGATGGAACCTGAATCTAAGGTGATGGGCTGACGTGCATCTGGAGCAGGACATGGACAAACTTCTTTATTTCTCATAAACCTTACAACTTGTCTAAAAATTAACGTGACCGGCCTGTGTAATAACAAAAAAACCGGGTCACCATGTACAGTTACTTGGTAACTCGGCTAGCTAGACGTAAGACCTGTAGTTTTCCGCCCCTGTTTCAAAACAGATTTGGTTTGAAACATGACTATACTCTTTTTTATAAAAAAAATAATGATAAAAAGGAAGAAAATTTTGATGTGATGGGCCCTGGAAACAATTCCTGAAAGGGGATAGGGCTATATTCAGGCCCTATAAGCACGTTTCAGAGGGAGGATGTGAAGAGCCGGTGTTTACTGAAAAGACGCTCTCTGGCGTGGCTGGAAATCTGGATAGTGCGGAGAGTACCCAGTGGCGGACAACGGCACCTTGAAAACCCTCTTTGACTGCAAAGGGCAAATATGAAAAAAGGGCTCCCAGTTTTGCTTGTCTGTAAGCCCTTGATATTACTGGAGCCGATGAGCGGGGTCGAACCGCTGACTTGCTGATTACGAATCAGCTACTCTACCAACTGAGTTACATCGGCTTTAAGATTTGCCGGCCATACCCTTGAGCAGCAGGGTGAGGAACAATAGAATATATTGTCTGTTCCTGTCAAGAATTCCCGCACATCGAGGCAAAAGAAAGGTGCTGCTACCAGCGCAGCGCTTCGATCTCCTCAGGGCCGGCTGGTTCCACTTTGAGGATATGGCTCTGGCCCTCATGGTCAATAACCTGCATCTCCTGGATCCGGGCGTCATTTTTTTTCAGGTAACGGCCGACTATGGCGGCGGCCAGCTCATGATCAGCCCTGTCCTGACTGAACCGGAGAAGGCCGCTGGGACCCGGCCGCTCAGCAGCGGCCCTGATGATAAGGTCTCTCTCCAGCTGGAGGGACTCAATATGGTCATTTTCCGCCTCGTTGCGGCCCATGCTGAGCCAGGCGCCGGAAGGAAAACGATATTGGCGGCCCTGGAGAAGAAAGCGGATATTGTCAGGGGTCAGCAGGTGCGGTTGGTGCAGGTTGTAGAGGGCTCGCATGCGGGCGGCCCGTAAGGGCTCGGTGAGGATACAGCCTCCGGCAGGGGAGGGGAAGTCCGTAATGCCCAGTCGGGCAGCCAGTTCTATCTGCGGTGTCCGGTTGCGGCCGTGAAAATGCGGCAGCGCGTCCGGATCAATGAGACCCTGCTCCTCTGCCTTTGTTTTTTTCAGGGCCCGGCAGCACAAGGGGCGCAGAAGAAGGCCGTCTGTGCCGCTCTCTCTTTCGATGATGCGCAGGGTATCCTGGCGTTGCGACATGGGGCGTTGACCAACCACCTCGCCGGTAATGAGAAAAGAGGCGTCATATCTGGCCATAAGCCCTTTGGCGGTAGAGACCAGCAGGATCTTGCAATCAACGCAAGGGTTGAAGTTTTTACCGTAACCATGGGCAGGGGCAGCCAGCATCTGCAGAAAGGGTGCACTTATGTCAATGAGCTCAACGTCTATGCCGTATCTGGTGAAGATTTCGGAACAATATTCATCCTGACGGGCTAGGAGGTCATAGTCGAAAAAAGGGCTGACAAACTTGAGGGCCTTGACTTTGATCCCCTGATTCTGGATAACCCGGCAGGCGAGCAGGGAGTCGAGGCCGCCTGAGAAGAGGGCGAGGGCAGTGGTCATTTTGTCTTTCTCTCCACCAGTTGCCGGACATAGGCCAGGGTGCTCGCCGTGGCCGAGGTGCCGTCGAGCATGGCGGCCAGGGCCTCCACGATGGCCGGCCCCTGCAAGGAGCGAATGGTGGTCATGGTCCGGCCATCTTCAATGGATTTGCTCACCTGAAAATGGCAATCAGCCAGGGAGGCGATGTGGGCAAGGTGGGTGATGCAGAGGACCTGGTGGTGGCCGGCCAGTTCCCTGATCTTGGCACCCACCGATTCGGCTGCCTGGCCGCTGATGCCGCTGTCCACCTCGTCAAAGATCACCGTTTCCACCTGGTCATTTTTGGCCAGCACACATTTGAGGCCGAGAAGCAGGCGGGAGAGCTCGCCGCCAGAGGCCACCTGTTTGAGGGGCTTGATCTCCTCACCAAAATTGGCGGAAAAGAGAAATTCCAGATGATCCATGCCGGTGCGCGATGGCTCCCTGGGGGTCAACCCGATCTCAAAGCGGCTGTTCTCCAGGCAGAGGGAGTGCAGTTCGTTGCTGATGGCAACAGCAAGCTGCTGGGCGGCCTGTTGCCTGGCGCGACTCAGCTCCTGGCAGAGGGTGTGTAGCTCCTGCAGCGAGTTTTCCGCCAGGAGCCTGGTGGCGGCAATCTCCTGATCCAGTGATTCCAGAGTGGTAAGCTCTGCACAGGCCTCCTCATGGAAGTGGAGGATCTCGGCAATGGACGTCCCATATTTTCGTTTCAGGTGGGCTAGGGTGTCAATACGCTCGGCAACCTCATCCAGGCGGGCAGGATCGTGGGGGATCGCCGCCATGTAATTGCGGATTTCCGCGCGCTGCTCTTCCAGGAGATAACTCTGCTCAGCAACCATCTCACTGATGGCCACGGCCTGCGGGTCAAGGAGCGCCGCCTGTTCCAGTTTTTTGCGTACCACGGCCAGGGAATCCGTAATGGTGTAGAGCCTGTCATAGGCGTCGGCTGCCAGTTTGGAGAGTTCCGTGGAGCTGCGCAGCCGGTTTTTTTCTTCCAGCAAACTCTCCTCTTCGCCGCTGACCAGGGCCGCCTCTTCGATTTCGTTGATCTGGTAGTGCAGAAAATCTTTACGCTGTTCCTTGTCCCGTTCATTGCCCTGGAGGGTAAGGAGCTGCTGCCTGGCTGCTGTCCATTTTTCATGGAGGGCGCCAACGGCATGCCTCTGGGCAAAGAGATCGCCGGCAGTATCGACAAAATCTAGATGGGCCTGGGGATCAAGGAGCTGCTGATGCTCGTGCTGGCTGGCCACGCTGAGGAGAAATTCGCTCAGGGAGCCGACAAATTTGGCCGTTGTCATGCTGCCGTTTAGATAAAAGCGGCTGCGGCCACTATCTGAAAGGATCCTTTTAATGATGAGGGTGTCATCACATTCAATACCATTATCCCGGCAGAGCTTGCGCACCGGTGATTGGGGGGAGATCTCAAAGAGGGCTTCCACCACGGCCTGCTTGGTGCCGCTGCGTACCAGTTTGGCAGTGGCCTTGCCGCCGGAAAGAAGATGGATGGCCTGGAGGATGATTGATTTCCCGGCCCCGGTCTCACCGGTCAACACGGTGAGACCATGGCTGAAATCAAGGGTGAGCTCTTTGATAATGGCCAGATTTTCTATGTGCAGTTCACGAAGCATGGCAGAAATAAGAAGGGGGACGACCAGGTGATTAATAAAAGGACCGGAAAAAATGATTCATAAAATCTATACAGGATTTACGGACAGAAGTCCATAAGCCCTCTTGGCCCGTTTTATCTGGCAAACAAAAACTGATAAGGTATACCTATTTTATATATGTTCTTTTTTGCCTCAAGATCTCTTTTCCCTGCCCCGGTGGCCCCTTATTTTATGATTTACAAAAAAGTGACCATAGTCATCTCCATAGCCCTTCTTCTTTGCTGGGATTTTCTTGCCACCTCCCCGGGATACGCCTTTAGTGTCAAGGAGGAACGGGAATACGGCCAGAAGATGCTGGCCGTGATCAGGAGTGAATTTGACATCCTGGACGAGCCCGATATCAATCAGTATATTAACAAGCTGGGCCAGGAGATCCTTGCCGTCGCCGGCCACCAGTATTTTGACTACCATTTTTACGTAATCAACAATCGGCAATTCAACGCCTTTGCCTCCCCGTCCGGTCTGATCTTCATGTATTCAGGTCTGCTGGAGACCATGGAAAATGAGGGAGAGCTCCATAGTGTCCTGGCCCATGAAATCGGTCATGTGGTGAGCCGCCATATCGCCGGCAGGGTTGACAATTCCACCAAAATAAATGCCGCCACCCTGGCCCTGGTTCTGGCCGGTATTGCCCTGGGGGGTGGGGCCCTTTCCCAGGCCCTCATTACCGGCGGCATGGCCACAGGGGCGGCCATGAGCATGGCCTTTACCCGCCAGGACGAAGAAGAGGCGGACCGCAAGGCCTATGCCTATATGCTTGAGGCCCAGCGTGACCCGCAGGACATGGTCACCATGCTCAAGAAGATGCACAAGGTCAATCAGCTCAATATGGGTGAAGTGCCGCAATACCTGCTCACCCATCCCAAGCCGCAACTGCGCATGGGCTATGTTGAAGATCTGATCCATGGCAAAGAGCTCGGCACCTTCCCGGAGGTGGATCAGTTCGAGTTCAACCGCATCAAGTGCCGCATCAAGTCCTATACCGGGCAACCCCAACAGCTCATGGCATCATACCGGAAAAAGATCCGCACCTCGGACAATGAATTTGAGCGCCAGATGGCCACCTACGGCCTTTCTCTGGCCTATGCCGATCAGGGTGAATATGGCAAGGCGGAAGAGGAACTGAAAAAGGTTATGGAGGCCTTTCCCTCCAAAACGATTCTGCTCAGTGACCTGGGCCTTATCGCCTTTAAGGGCGGCCGTCTTCAAGAGGCCCAGGAGCTTTTTGACAAGGCCAGAAATCTTGACCCGGGGGACTGGTATGCATCCTACAATCTGGCGGTCACCCTCACCACCAGTGGTGATGACCAGCGGGCCCTTGCCCTCTACAAACAACTGGTGGGCGCCATGCCCGATTTTGCCGGCGGTTATTTCCAGATTGCCGGTATTCAGTCGCGCCAGGGAAATCAGGCCCTCTCTCATCTCAATCTGGGACGCAGCTTTTATTTCAAAGGCCAGTTCAAGCAGGCCACCTATCATCTGGAAAAGGCCAAGGGCATGATGGCGGAGGATCAGGCGGTGCAGGATGAAATAGCCGAGCTCTTCCAGATCATTAAAGATCTCAAATAAGTGACCTCTGCCGCCCTTGGCTGGCCCACATTTTGGTCTTTCGTCTCGGCGGGAAAAGTAGTAATAGTTATTGTCAGCAGTCGGTCGCTGATGGTGACGCCATGTTTTTCCCACAAAGAACTTTTAAAAAGGAGGGCGGATGGCCGCCGATAGACATTCTTGTTCCCCTGAAAATCTGCAAGGCGTTGCCAGTGAACTGCGCCGCCTGGCCGATCAGATCGCGGCCGGCCAGATAACGGTGGGCGGGGTGACCCTCACGCTGTGCGATACGGTTTCCGTCAAGGTCAAACAGAAGCTCGTGAGAGGGGAGGTGAAATTTGATCTCAGCCTGACGGCAAGTCTGGCTGCCCAGGGACCAGAACGGCCAGATCAGGCCGCTTCCCCCTCTCTCAGAAAGGCTGTCTCCCCTGAAATCGTCAAAACCATCGGCGGCTCCAGGCCGTATGCGCTTAAAAAAGTGAAAAAGGACCTGAGCCGGCAATGGAAGCAGATCAGCACTGCCATTGCCACGCTAGAAAGCCCCAGCCCTCTCTTGCAGCAAGAATTTCTGAAAACCTGTGAGGAGTATGGCCGGAGTGCGGCTGACCAGTGGCACCCCCAGTGGCAGGAGTCGGTGGCCACCATGAAAGAGCTCCTGGCCCTGGCCCGGGAGGGAAATTTTCAGGAGGCGTCCCGCCTCCTGGCCCTGGTCAACAACCAGAAAAAGGCCTGTCACGCGAAATACAGATAAGCCTGATGCATGTATCCCCCCTCTTGGCCCGGGCTCATCCAGGGAATAAAGACCCTTGCCGCCCCAGAGGCCTCGATCCCAAAAAAAGACAAAAAAACCCCAAAGTCGCCTTTATCTATGGAAGAGCTTGTTTTTTTCGGCCCAATTATGTAGTAATGTTGTTGTTTTTTTGTCGGTACCTGCCGGCGCCTATCTCCTTATTATTACCTTTGCCAAGAGAATCTCATGTCTAACTTTCTTTTTACCTCTGAATCCGTTTCCGAAGGTCATCCTGACAAGGTTGCCGACCAGATATCCGACGCCGTCCTTGATGGCATTATTGCCCAGGATACAACGGCCCGGGTGGCCTGCGAAACCCTGGTCAATACCGGTATGGTTATTATCGCCGGTGAGATCACCACCTCAGCCTGGGTTGATATGCCCCAGATCGTCCGCGATACGGTGAAAGAGATTGGCTATAATTCCTCTGATATGGGTTTTGACTCCCAATCCTGTGCCGTTTTAACCAGTATTGACAAACAATCCGCAGACATCGCCCAGGGTGTTGATGAAGGGAGCGGCATTGACCTTGATCAGGGGGCCGGTGACCAGGGGCTTATGTTCGGCTATGCCCGCAATGAGACCGAGGTCTTGATGCCCATGCCCATTCACCTGGCCCATAAGCTCATGAAGCGGCAGTCAGATGTCCGCAAGGCCGGGCGCCTGCCCTGGCTCCGCCCTGATGCCAAGAGTCAGGTAACCATTCAGTATGAGGACAACAGGCCCATCCGTATTGAGGCGGTGGTCGTTTCCACCCAGCATTCCCCGGACGTCAATTACGACGACCTGCAAGAGGGGATCATGGAGGAGATCATGAAGCCCGTCCTGCCCCCTGACATGGTGGATGCCAACACCAAATATCTCATCAATCCCACGGGCCGCTTTGTTATCGGCGGCCCGGTGGGCGACTGCGGGGTTACCGGCCGCAAAATCATCGTGGATACCTATGGGGGCATGGGGCACCATGGCGGCGGTGCCTTCTCCGGCAAGGATCCCTCCAAGGTGGACCGTTCTTCCGCCTATATGGGCCGCTATGTTGCCAAAAACATCGTGGCAGCAGGACTGGCCACCGAGGTGGAGGTGCAGATCGCCTATGCCATCGGCGTCTCCAAGCCCGTCTCCATCAATATAAACACCTTTGGCAGCGGTAAAATCAGTGACGGCAAGATAAAGGTGCTGGTGGAAAATCATTTTGATCTCCGCCCCAAGGCCATTATTCAATATCTCGATCTGCTGCGTCCCATTTACAAGAGAACAGCAGCCTATGGCCATTTTGGTCGGCAGCACGCCGACTTTACGTGGGAGAAGGTTGATATGGCTACAGAGCTGCGAGACGCAGCCGGCCTTAAATAATCAGAATTCATATATAAAGAGGGAAAATATCATGTCCAATAAAGTTTTAGAAACAGGGGACTACAAGGTTGCTGATATGAGCCTGGCCCCCTGGGGCCGCAAAGAAGTGGCCATTGCCGAAACCGAAATGCCGGGTCTGATGGCCGTCCGCAAGGAATATGCCGGCCAGACCCCCCTGGCCGGGGCCCGGATTGCCGGTTGTCTGCATATGACCATCCAGACCGCGGTTCTCATGGAGGCCCTGGTGGATCTCGGCGCTGAGATCCGCTGGTCATCGTGCAATATCTTTTCCACCCAGGATCATGCCGCCGCTGCCATGGCAGAGGCCGGTATCCCCACCTTTGCCTGGAAGGGCGAGAGTGAAGAGGAGTTCTGGTGGTGCATTGAGCAGACCATCTTCGGCCCAGACGGCTGGCGGCCCAACCTCATCCTCGATGACGGCGGCGATCTGACGCTGATTATGCACGAAAAATATCCGAAATTGATGAAGGATATCAAGGGGATCAGTGAGGAGACCACCACCGGTGTCCATCGCCTCTATGAAATGAGCAGAACCGGCAAACTCATGGCCCCGGCCTTTAACGTCAATGACTCGGTGACCAAGTCCAAATTCGACAATCTCTACGGCTGTCGGGAGTCCCTTATTGACGGCATCAAGCGCGCCACGGATGTGATGATCGCCGGCAAAACCTGCGTTATCCTCGGTTATGGCGATGTGGGCAAGGGGTGCGCCCAGGCCCTGCGCGGCATGGGCGCCAAGGTGCTGGTCACGGAGATTGATCCCATCTGCGCCCTGCAGGCCGCCATGGAAGGATATGGTGTTGTCACCATGGAGGAGGCTGCCCCCGTGGGCGAGATCTTCGTTACCTGCACCGGCAATCTGAAGGTGATCACCAGGGCCCATATGGATCTCATGCCTGATCAGGCCATTGTCTGTAATATCGGTCATTTTGACAGCGAGATCGATATCGCCTCCCTGCGCACTCTGCAGTGGGAGAATATAAAGCCCCAGGTGGACCATGTCATCTTCCCGGACGGCAAACGGCTTATTGTTCTGGCCGAAGGCCGCCTGGTCAATCTCGGCTGCGCCACCGGCCACCCCAGCTTTGTTATGAGCAACTCCTTTACCAATCAGGTCATGGCCCAGATCGAGCTGTGGGAAAAGGGCGACAACATGCCCAAGGATGTCTTCTTCCTGCCCAAGCACCTGGATGAAAAGGTTGCCCGTCTCCATCTCCAGAAGGTGGGGGCCCATCTCACCACCCTGAGCCAAGAGCAGTCCGATTATCTGGGACTCCCGGCTGAGGGCCCTTTTAAGCCCGATTATTACCGCTATTAAAAAATTGCCATATTGAGCTTTAAGTCGACAGGATGGGGGGCGCAGAGAACCCCATCCTGTTTTTTTATGATCTTGCAAGGACCCTATCATGCCAGAAAACAATCTTCCGGCCTTTATCACCTATTTTCAAGACCCAGGACATTATGAACATAGAGTGGACGAGGTCTCCCTGATCCAGACCCATATCTCCTATGTGCTCATTGCCGGAGACTTTGTCTACAAGATCAAAAAACCTGTTGATTTCGGTTTCCTCAACTTCTCCACCCTGGAGAAGAGGCACCATTTTTGTAAGCAGGAGATCCTGCTCAACCGCAGACTCTGCCCTGATATTTATCTTGACACCGTGGCCATTACCCGCACCGAGGCAGGCTTTGCCTTTAACGGTACGGGGCCGGTGGTGGAGTACGCCGTCAAGATGAAAAAAATGCCCCTGGAGGGCATGATGGTGGATCTTATCGAGGCGGGGAAGGTGGACCGGGCAGCCATCGATCGTATCGTTGATGTCCTGGTGCCTTTTTATGAGAAGGCCGCCTGCGGTCCTGAGATCCAGAAATTCGGGAGTGTTGAGGCGGTGAGTGTGAATGTCCTGGAGAATTTTGAACAGAGTGCCCCCTTTATTGACCAGGGCGCCTTGACCAAAAAACAATTTGAGACCATCAAGGCATATGCGGTGCCTTTTCTGCAGCAGCAGGAACTCTTTGAAGAGCGGGCCCAGGCACGGGTGAAGGACTGTCACGGCGATCTCTACTCCGCCAACATCTGTCTGGGCCCTGACCAGGTCTACATCTTTGACTGTATCGAGTTCAACGAACGTTTCCGCTACTGTGATGTGGCCAGTGATGTGGCCTTTCTGGCCATGGACCTTGATTACCAGAACCTCTCGGAGCTTTCCGATTATTTTATAGAGCGTTTTGTGGCGGAATCAGGCGATAGCGGCCTCTTGAAGATGCTCAACTTCTACAAATGTTACCGGGCCTATGTCCGCGGCAAGATCGGCCTGTTCACCGGCCACGCCTCTGAGGTAGATGCCGAGACCGCCCGGCAGGCCCTGGCCGCTGCCAAGAAATATTTTACCCTGGCCGAAAAATATGCCCGTACCTGAGCCCACCCTCTTTGTCTTTATGGGGCTTATTGCCAGCGGCAAGTCCACCCTGGCCCAGGCCTTTGGAGCCAGCCAGGGCCTGCCGGTCTATAACTCCGATGTGGTCCGCAAGAAACTGGCCGGTGTGCAGGCCGGCCAGAAAAGCAGTGCCCGGTTTAGCGGCGGCATCTATACCCCGGAGTTCAGCCGACGCACCTATCAGGAACTGCTGCGCCTTGCCGCTGAAGAACAAGATCGTGGTCACTCCGTTATTCTTGATGCATCCTATCATAAAAAAGAGGAGCGGCAGCACGTCATTGATTTTTGCCAGGCCCGAAAGTGCGGCTACCTTTTTATCCTCTGTCAGGCCTCAGAAGAGGAAACCCGTCGCCGCCTTGCCCTGCGCAGCCAAGACCCCCAGGCCGTCTCAGACGGTAGCTGGGACATCTATCTCCAGCAGAAAGAGCGCTTTCAATATCCCCACGAGATAGATCCGGCCCATTTCCTGGAGGTTGCCACGGACAAGCCGGTAAATGAATTATTGACATTGCTGGTCAGATCCAGTAAAATCCCCCCCTTTTCTTCTTAAGTACTTCCCTGCCGGCATAGTCCGGCTGCATCTTCTCCTCTCCCTATCCTATGACCATGAAAAAGATTAAAAATGTCGCTATTATTGCCCATGTTGACCATGGCAAAACCACCCTGGTTGATCAGCTTTTTGCGCAGTCCGGCATGTTTCGCGAAAACCAGCAAGTGGCGGAACGCCTTATGGATTCCGGCGATATTGAAAAGGAACGCGGCATTACCATTACCTCCAAAAACGGCTCGTATGAGTATAAGGATTTCCTTATCAATATTATCGACACCCCCGGTCATGCTGATTTTGGTGGCCAGGTTGAACGGGTGCTGCGCATGGCCGATGGCTGCCTCCTGCTGGTGGATGCCCAGGAAGGCCCCATGCCCCAGACCTTCTTTGTTTTGAAAAAGGCCCTGGCCAATAAGCTGCCGGTCATCGTCTGCATCAACAAGATTGACAAACCTGCCTCCCGTTGCGAGTGGGTTGTTGATCAGGTCTTTGACCTCTTTGTCAAGCTTGATGCCCCGGATGAGTTACTGGATTTTCCCGTGGTCTATGCCTCCGCCAAATCCGGATATGCCCGTTATCAGCCTGATGATGACAACATGACCATGGAGCCCATCTCCGAGATGATCACCCGGCATATCCCCGCACCTTCCGGTTCTGCGGATGCCCCGCTGCAGATGCAGGTCAATACCATTGACTATTCCCCCTATATGGGACGTCTCGGTATCGGTAAGGTGGTGAATGGCACCTTGCGGACCAACACGGATATTGCCGTGGCCCGCCGTGATGGTTCCATCAACCCCATCCGCATCTCCAAGATTTTCCGTTTCGAATGTAACGAGAAGGTCAGCGTGGAAGAGGCCGGGGTCGGCGAGGTGGTTGCAGTGGCCGGTATGGAAGATGTCACGGTGGGGGTTACCTTTACCGACCTCAAGGACCCCAGGCCTTTGCCCTTGGTTGAAATTGATCCGCCCACCATCTCCATGAATTTCATTCCCAATGATTCTCCTTTTGCCGGGCTTGAGGGCAAGTTTGTGACCACGCGTCATATTGAGGAGCGGTTGCGCCGGGAGATGCTTTCCGATGTGGCCCTGGTTGCCGAACCCCTCACCGAGGGCGTTGGCTACAGGGTTTCCGGCCGTGGCGAGCTGCATCTTTCCATCCTCATTGAAAACATGAGGAGGGAAGGGTTTGAGCTGCAGGTCACCAGACCCCAGGTTATCTTTAAGGAAGTGGATGGTCAGAAGCTGGAACCCTACGAAGAGCTTACCGTCAATGTTGATGAGCGCTATCAGGGCGCGGTCATCGAAAAACTGGGCAAACTCAAAGGCCAGATGCTTGAAATGGCATCCGAAAACGGCATGGTCAAATTGATCTACAAGATTCCCACCCGCGGTCTTCTGGGGTTCCGCTCCCAGTTCATGACCGACACCAAGGGCATGGGCATTATGAATTATGTCTTTGCAGAATATGGCCCCTATGCCGGTGACATCGGCAAAAGGATCAACGGCGTGCTGCTGGCCAAAGAAAAGGCCACCACTGTTGCCTATGCCCTGTGCAACCTGCAGGAACGGGGCAAGCTCTTCCTGGGTGCCGGTGAGGATGTCTATGCCGGTCAGATCATCGGCGAGAATTCCCGGCCCGCTGATATGGTGGTTAATCCAGCCAAGGGCAAGAAACTCTCCAATGTCCGTGCTTCAGGTACGGATGAGGCGGTGACCCTCACCCCCCATATCGAGATGACCCTGGAAGACTGCATCGCCTATATTGATGACGATGAGCTCGTGGAAGTGACCCCTAAGTCTATCCGTCTCCGCAAGAGGAAATGGAAGGCCTAGGAAGTGCAGCCGGCTGCCAAGGGAATCTGGCGGCCCGCCATTGTCGGCATGGAAATGCCTAGTACTCCGTAAAACTTAAATGTACGTGTAGAATTTCGTTATTGCCTTCGAACCACAAAGACAGAGTTGCATAAATATACGAAACTTTAAATGACACACTGCACTAGACCCTGAGCTCCCCGTCTCTTCTGCAGAGGGTCTCAATGGAGTCTTGGCCAAATTTATCGACGAGTGCCTCATTGCGGGCAGCCATGGTGGCGCCTATATTTTGCGGCAGGATCTGTTTGTCCAGAAAAAGGATATTCTGCGCCGATTTTTTCATATTTATGAAAAAATCGGCCAGCCCCATGCTGCCGGGCGGCTTTGCCGGAATAAAGGACAGCATACCCTCTTCATCTTCCATGCTCGCCAGATAATCCATCTCAATAAGGATGTCACAGGCCGATCTGACCATCTCCTCCGGCAGCATCAGCTCCGAAGCGAGCTGATCAACGCCGCTTTCCCCCTCGCCTTTCTCATACCTCGCGCAGATCTTGGTTAAAATGACCAGGAGCAGTTTTTCCCTATCCTCATAAGACATATTGTCAATGCTGGAATTTTCCGTGGTCCCCCTGTTTTGGCAGGCATTGGAGAGAATCGCCCCGCCAAGGATAATCGTCCATCCCGCCTGGAGCCAGATCAGGAAGATGGGGACCGTGGCAAAGGTGCCGTAAATGGCATTGTAGCGGGTCACCCCGATCTGAAATTGAATAAAGAGGATTTGGTTGAGCTGCCAACAGAGTCCGGCAAGAATGCCGGCCACCAGGGCTGCTTGTACTTTTACCTTGGTATTGGGGATAAAGAGATAGAGCAGGGTGATAACCACTATGGAGGCCAGCCAGGGGATGGTCTTGAGAAAGACCCCGAAAGCCCCGGCAAAAAGACCATACTCCAGTATTTTCTGGGTGATAAAGTGGCTGCTCAGCAGCGGGTAAACACTGATCATAATGCTGAGGAATAAGGGGCCAATGACAAGTACCGAGAGATAGTCGGTGAATTTTCGATAAAGAGAACGGGCCCGCTTGACGTTCCAGATCAGATTAAAGGCCTTCTCCACCACGCTGAGCATGGAAATGGCTGTATATAGAACAAAGACAAGACCAACGGTTCCCAGGGCCTTGACATCGGTGTTCTCCACATAGGTGAGAAGCTGAGGGAGCATATCATTGGCAACATCTCCTCCCACAAAATTTTTCAGGATAAAGGGTTGAATAATCTCCTTGACGCCAAAGCCTTTACTCACGGAAAAAACCAAGGCCAGAATAGGGACCAGGGAGAGGGCGGATTTAAAAGAGAGGGCAGCAGCGTGAATCAGTATCTGCGGGAAAAAAGGATCTTTAACGGTATTGCGGAAAACATTCAGGGCTTGCCTGTAGGTATGGCTGACAACTTCTCTGATATGCATAGGGCTGATCCAGGAGAGGCAAAAAAATATAGAGGGGAGCTGAACAGCTCCAGATAACTCTTTGAGAGTATACATTAAAAAAAAGATTTAGACAGCAGAGGTCGTTTTTCTGGCCGGAAAAACCCACCAGGGGCATCCGGCCTGGTTAATCCTCTGGTGAGGTGGCGCCGGGAAAAGCCTTTTTTAAAAATGCATGGTGACCATGGCCTCAATGGCCAGATCCTGCTTCCAGAGCGTTTCCTCTTCAGCCAGGGGCATGGCACAGGTGGCATCCACGCCCAGCCATTCACTGATCTGGAAACGTGCCCCCAGGGCCAGGGAGAAAAGATCTTGGTCACCCATTTTTTGCTGAAGATACTTCTGGCGGAGGGGGTGATAGCTGTCCATGGCTGGATCTTCGCCCCTGGAGAGTGCTTGCCGGTCTTGGGACGGAGTCTTGTTATGAAGAGAAATATGAGGGAAAACGCGGTCCAAAAAAGCGGCATCCGCCGCCATGGCCCTCTGGCCAGGGCAGCAGATGGCAAGGAGGAGAAGCGTAAGACAGCTCAGACATCTTTCTCGGGTGGCTGAAAGCGACATAGGCGAATCCCTTTTCATATTTTCGGCAGCAGGAGACAAAGGGAGTTGCTCCATTATTGATATTTTGCGCCAAAAAAAGGGGGCAGACAAGTTTATTTTACAGGTCGCCTGCCAAAGATGGCCAACTTTTCGAGATGAGACGGTATTTTTTATTTTTCGAGATGGACATCAAGTTGCGGGAAGGGAATCTGAATACCTTCGTCGCTGAACCTCTTGTGGATCTCTTTGAGGAAGAGATGGGTCTGCATCCCTCGTTCCCGGGGATCCGTGACCCAGACAAGCAGTTCACAATTCACCGAGGAATCAGCCAGGCTGCGGAACCGAACCCTGGGAAAGGGCTGGGTGACGATCTTGTCACTGTGGCCGGCAATATCGAGTAAGACACCTTCGACAAGATCAAGATCAGTGCCATAGGCGACACCCACCGGGATCTTGAGGCGGTATTGAGGGTAGGGCGCACTCTCGTTAATGATTTTGGAGGTGGCCATGATGGAATTGGGGATGTTGACCAGCACATCATCCCTGGTAATAATCCGGGTGGACCTGATGCCAATCTCCACCACCTCACCCCGTTCACTGTTGTCTACGATGACATAGTCGCCAACCCGGTAAGCCTTATCCAGGAAAAGACTTATGCCGCCGAAGAAATTGGCCAGGCTGTCTTTGGCGGCCAGGGCCAGGGCAATACCAGCCACCCCGGCAGAGGCAAAGACAGGAGTAAGATCGATATCCCAGATCCAAAACCAGTTTGCCACTGCGGAAAAAAGGAGAACAAGAAATATGCCTTTGTTCACCAGGCTCAGCAGATCAGGACCTAATTTTTCGCGCCAGGAGGTCTGCGTCTGGCCCAGTAAATTGCGAATTTTTATAAGGGCCACCAGCCAGGCCAGAATGATGAGACTCTTGCCTGTATTAACAATTATTGCCGTAAAGCCCGGGCTGATGTCAGCAATAATGCTGATATGCATGATGCCGACCAGGATGACCGTCTGGTACACAGGACTGTGCAGGATATCAATAATAAGATCGTCAAGGGTGGATTCGGTATGGGCGCAGATTCTTCGTACCACCTTGTTGAGCAGGAACTCTATGGCTATGGTGACAACCATATAGAGGGCAACAGCAAGCAGGAGCTGGGCCCAGACATGCTCGCTGATCAGTGCATAATAATTAAAGATGTCACTTGTATTCATTATTTTATACTCTTAAGTTGCTGTCAAATAAGGTATGAGTTTGTCTTTCTGTTTACACAGAAAGACCCAGAGCCGTTTACAGCCCACTTTATACCCTAAATAGGCACATATTGCCTGGCTAACAAAAAACTGCGATGTGCGATTTATGACTGAAAATATCACCCCCCAAATAATCCGTCTTGTTGCCTGGTTTGCCACTCCTTTGGCCTACGGAGTCTTGCTCTTTCTCTTTTTCTTTCTCTTTGTCCGTCCCTTTTTTGCATATATCTTTGATCCGCAACGACTTGCCAGGAAAAAAATCATTGATGCGAAGAAGAAGAAGAATGCGGCGGCCTTGGAACTTCATGAGAATGTCGATTTCCAAAATCTTTCCCATAAATCGGATGGCGATAACCCGCCCTTGATGAGCGATGACCAGAAAATTGCCAAACCCGGCGTCCCAGATTCTGAGTCCGGCGGAAATCTTGTCAAGAAATGGCTCCATTCGGAAAAATAGCCCGTCAGACCAGTAAGATAGGTGAGTAATTTCTTGATAAGATGGGGATTTCGTTGACGTATTGAGATATTTATCGCTATAGTACCTGATTTTCCCTAATCGTAAACTCAACATCCTGTCAGTGATGAAAAACATAAAGAAATCAGAAATGATCGGCAAAGAGGGAATGGTTCTTCTTGATACCATTCGGCGTCTTAACAGGCGCAACGCCAAAGATCGCCTTCTGAAAATTATCGAAAAGACGCATCCTGCCGATATCGCCTGGATTTTTCGTCATCTGACCCCCCATGAAAGAAGCAGTGTCTTCGGCGTTATTTCCCACACCTCCCAGGTCGGCGAGTTTCTCAGTGAGCTTGACCGTACCCTGATGCAGGATCTCGTTCTCAACCTCTCCCCACTGTATCTGGCTGGAGTGGTGGAGGACATGTCCCCTGATGACGCTGCCGACTTTCTTGAACATCTTCCTGACGATTTCGCCACCCAGATTCGCAATCTCATGGGCCGAAAAGATCGGGAAGAGGTTGAAGATCTGCTGCAGTATGATTCGGACACTGCTGGCGGCCGGATGTCCCCGGATTTCCTGGCTCTTGATGAAGAGCTCAGTGTCGAAGAGGCCATTAAATGGGTGCAGGAAAACAGTGAAGAACTGGAGATGGCCTTTTACCTCTACATCACCCACGGGGATGAAGGCCAGCTTGCCGGTGTTCTTTCGTTGCGGGAGCTTCTCACTCATAAGCCTTACCGGCAGTTGAAAAATATCATGAATACCAATGTGATCTCCGTCACCACTGATACGGATCAGGAGGAGGTTGCCCATATTGTTTCCCGTTATAATATCCTGGCAGTCCCTGTTGTTGATTCCGCCTACAAGATGATGGGTATCATTACGGTTGATGATATTATTGATGTTATCCGGGAAGAGGCCACAGAGGATTTTCTGCAGCTGGCCGGTGCTGGTAAGGATCGTGAAATTCTCCTCAAATCCACCCTGGATAATGCTGTTACCAGGGCGCCCTGGCTTTTTGCCAGTTGGATCGGCGGTCTCTTAGCTGTATTTATTATTAATTTCTTTCAAGACGAGTTGCAGCAGGTGCT
Source organism: Desulfurivibrionaceae bacterium (assembly GCA_031581485.1). GTDB lineage: Bacteria > Desulfobacterota > Desulfobulbia > Desulfobulbales > SURF-16 > BM506. Next base: position 20,915 of record JAVLBA010000011.1, read on the forward strand.
TGCCCTGGCAGGATTCATCCCTATTATTGTGGGCATGGGCGGTAATATCGGCACCCAATCAAGCACCATCGTGGTGCGTGGACTGGCCACGGGCCGCATTAACCTCAATGAACTTTCCAAGGTTGTTTTCAAAGAGGTGCGGGTTGGCGTTTTGCTGGGCACCCTCTATGGTATAATGCTGGGCGGAGTGGCCTTTTTCAGCTTTGCTGGCAGCGGCAAACTTGGTCTGGTGGTTGGGCTTTCTGTTGTCTTTGCCATGACCCTGGCGGCCACAGTGGGCGCCTTTGTGCCCCTGGTCCTTAAGCGCCTGGATATTGATGCGGCCATTGCCACCGGCCCTTTTGTGGCCACATCCATCGATATCCTCGGCGTTTCCGCCTATTTTCTCATCGCCAAATTTTTCTTAAATATCTAGCGAAGTTTTTTGAACAAGGGGCCACCCCCGGAGAGGGTGGGGCCGTAAAAGTCGGTTTCCCGGCCTGACAGCGGCTGTAAGCAGGTGGCTGCGGTACATCCTGCTTTTCATGATTTTCAAGGTACCTTTTATATGTCTTTGCGATCCGCACCTCCCTTTAAATCCTTTTTGTGGCTTACGGCCTTGCTGGCCCTGGCCTGGCTTTTTTTTGAGCAGCCCTTTCGCGTGCCTGTTAACGAGAATGCGACCCCCCGGGCTATTACTCTCCGCGGCGATCTGGGCGGTAAAGAGCTTAACGCCATTGAACTCTTTCAGCAGGCCTCTCCCTCGGTGGTCAATATCACCTCTGTGGCCCTGCGTCGCAACTTCTTCACCCTCAATGTCTATGAGATTCCCAAGGGCACAGGTTCAGGTTTTGTCTGGGATGAAAAAGGCAGAATTGTTACGAACTTTCACGTTATTGAAGATGCCTCCCGGGTTCATGTTACCCTGGCCGATAACACGACCTGGAAAGCGGTTCTCGTGGGGGCTTCACCGGACAGGGACCTGGCTGTACTGCAGATTTCAGCACCTGCTTTCAGCCTCAGGCCAATCCCTCTTGGTGAATCAGGAAAACTCCTGGTGGGCCAGGATGTCTTTGCCATAGGTAATCCCTTTGGCCTTGATCATACCCTGACCTCGGGAATCGTCAGCGCCCTGGGGCGGGAAATAACCGCCCTTACCGGCGAGACCATCACCGACATGATTCAGACTGACGCGGCAATTAATCCCGGCAATTCAGGGGGGCCCCTTCTTGACAGTGCCGGTCGTCTTATTGGTGTTAATACGGCAATTTACAGCCCAACCGGCGGAAGCTCGGGCATTGGTTTTGCCGTACCGGTTGACCAGGTCAACATGGTTGTGCCGGATCTGATCAAACATGGCAGACTTCTCAAACCCAGCCTGGGTGTCACTGTGGCCAATGACCAACTCGCCCAGCGCCTGGGTATTGAAGGGGTCCTGCTCATTAGAATTCAGCCCGGCTCCACCGCCGAAAAGGCAGGACTCCGGGGGACCAAACAGGAGGACGGCGAGCTTGTCCTGGGGGATATTATTATCGGCATAAACGGTACGGCCATCAGGTCATCAAGGGATCTGGCCAAGGTTATGCAAGGACTGCAGATCGGCGAACAAGCCACCCTGAAGATCATCAGAGACGGCGAGGAATTTCAGGTAAACCTCATTCTGGAGCCCATGGGTTAGCCATGAATTGGTGGAAAAAAGCCATAAAAAGCCTCATGGCTTTTGAGGATATGAAGGGACTTGATCTCTTTCGCGCTTTTCCCGGTATCCGCCGGTTTCTGGCGGCCCGCCACCATTATGCCCAGCTCCGTACCTTGAGTGATATCCTTTTCATTCTGGTGGTTATTTCCGGTTTGTGGGGGCCTCAGGAGGCAAACCGCAACTTTGCCGTTTTTTTGACCTGGGGAGTACTCTGGCCCTCCATTGTGCTTTCCTGGTTCTTTGTGGGCAGAATGTGGTGTGGAATTTGTCCCTTTCCGGGCCTGGGCGTTTTCTTACAGAAAAAAGGACTCACCCTTAATCTGCCTGTGCCGCGATTTTTGCAAAAATATGGCGTCTATATCTCGGTTTTCCTGCTGGCCTCTATTATCTGGGTGGAAATTGTCGCCGGCTTGAATACCTGGCCAGCCGGCACATCCTATCTTGTCCTCTCCATTGTGGTCGGATCGGCGCTGCTGGCCATTTTGTTCCCGGGTCAGGCCTGGTGCCGTCATCTCTGTCCCCTGGGACGCATCACCGGCGCTGCTGCCACCATGTCCATTACCGAGTTCAGGGCAGACCATGAAAAATGTAAAGGCTGCAAGACCCTGGCCTGTAAAAAAGGCAGTGAAGAAAAGAGCGGCTGCCCTGTTTACCTGGGGGCGGTTTCCGTAAATCATAATCTCCACTGTCTGGTATGCGGCCATTGCCTGCCCCTCTGCGACCGCGATTCTCCTCAGCTGCTTCTGAGAAACCCCTACAGTGAGCTCATCAAGAATCAGGGCAGGTATATCACCTGCACCTATATCGTGCCTTTTCTGATGGGATCGCAACTTGCCCGTTTCTTACGGGAAAAGCCTTCCTACCGCTACTGGCAGGAGATGTCCAATCTGCCGGATTCCCTGACCTTCAGTCTGCTGCTGATTATCTGTTCTCTGGGGGTTATCTGGGTGATCAAGAGGGGGGCCAGTCTTTTCGGGGTGGCCAAGGATCCCATCTGCGGCCACCTGTCGCCCATGGTACCTATCCTTATCCCCCTGGCCTTTACCGGCGAGCTGGTCTATCGGATGCGATTTTTTGCCAAGGGACTCGGTGATTTTCTGCCCACCATCGGCAGGCAATTCGGGATAGAGTTTTTAGAGAAACTGGCCTTTACCGTGCCGATTCTGCCGGTCCATATCCTGTCGGCCTTTTTCATGCTTAATGGCGCCATTGCCGGCGGCTATATCCTCTGGCGCTTTACCATTGTCGAATTTGAAGAGTACATCACCATCAAGAGCTTTTTTGGGATAAATCTGCTCATCACCCTGCTGCTCATTATCTATCTCTGGTTTATCTTCTAGCAGATTGCTGCACAAGGGCCTGGCCGTTTCTGCCTCCAGACCTTTGACGGTTGTGAAAGAGGGTGGCGGAAAAATCTTTTCCTGGCCCGCTGGCCTCTTTTATGATTGCTCTTCAGCTGGAGAATCCTCTTCTTGCTCCCCCATCTTTCTCTTGCCGGACATATATTCCTGAGATTTATCCCTGGCCAGTTGCCGCATGGTCTGGTCATGGTCCGATTCATCCATGATTTCCATGCCCATGATCTCTTCAATAATATCCTCCAGGGAAATGACGCCGGTAAAACCGCCATATTCATCGACTACGCAAAAGAGATGCTGACGTCGCTCAAAAAAATCGAGCAAAACCATATTTAAAGGGGCTGTTTCCGGGACAAAATGGACGGGTCTGGTGATGAGCTTGAGCTGCTGGTCTTCATCCCCCTCTACGGCGTGAAGAAGGACATCCTTTCGTAAAACAATGCCGATAATATCGTCCGGACATTCTGAATAGACCGGGACGCGACTGTGAAGATGCCAGCTCTCCCGTAACTGCCGGGCTTTTTTTATGGAGAGATTCTTGTCCAGGGTAAAGGCGACAGTCCGGGGAGTCATGACCTGGCGCACGGTTTTTTTGCGCAGTTCAATAATATTTCTGATAACCCCTTCCTGGTCACGGTCTATCTCTCCGGATATGCGGCTTAAACCGGTGATCGCCAAAATCTCGTCGGTGGAAACAAGATCGCTCTCTTTGGCCCCGGGAATAAGGCGGGTGAAAACATGACAGATAAAGACAACAGGTTTAAAGAGCGTTACCATCCAGGAAAGGGGACGGGCGATAAATACCGACAGCGGTTTTGCATAGGTGACACCGGCCGTTTTGGGCAGGATCTCAGAAAATATCAGGATAATGAAGGTGAAGATAATGGAAAAAAGAGTGATGTTCTTTTCACCAAAAACCGCAGCAGCACCGGCGCCGGCAATGGCTGCCCCCATGGTATGGGCAACCGTATTGAGGCTGAGGATGGCGATGATGGGCTGGTTTATCTCTTTTTTTAAGCCCTTGAGGATCTTCCCGGAGGCTCTGCCTTTTTTGGTCAAAGCCTCGATGTAACTCATGGGAACAGAATAGAGCACCGCCTCAAAAAGGGAACAGAGGGCTGAAACAAAAATTGCCAAGCAAGCAGCAATAATAAGCTGGGTTACCACAATGATCTCCACGTAATATTTAATTTAAAAAATACCCTGCCAAGGGTAACGAGATTCTTTGGCAAGGAGACGTTATGTACAGTACCTCTCTTGAGCTGTTTACTAAAAGAGAGAAGATGATCCAAGACTATTTATCAGCAACCACCTGTTTTCAAGGCGCCTTTGCCCCACCAATATGACGGAGAATATATGATTAACGTATCCAACAAGCAATTCGCTAATTTCAGCGGCGACATCCTGGCCATCCTGGTGGCCCCGCAACCCGACGCCACTCTTTTGTCTGCAGAGCCGGCACTCCAGCCCTATCTGGCCCGGGCCGCTGAATCTGGCGATTTTACCGGCAAGGCCGACCAGACCCTGGTGATCTATCCGGGCCAGGAACTGGCCTATAAACGCCTTCTCTTTGTGGGCCTCGGCGATGAGGATAAGGGCTGTGAAGAGATACGCAAGGCAGGTGGCTTTATCGGCAAGAAGGCCTTGGATCTCAAGGCAGCTTCCCTGGCCGTGGTCTGGTCTGCTCTTGATCTGGGCATGAAGGAGATGGGGGAATGTCTGACCGAAGGCATTCTACTCGGCCAGTATTGTTTCAGGAAGTATAAAACCAGCCAGGATGAGGATGAAAAAGCTGTTTTTTTGAAGAAGACAACCTTATTCCCTCCCCACGCTGGGCCTGAATGCCGTAAAGGAGTACGTCTGGCTGAGGTGGCGGCCCGGGCGGGCAAAAATGCCCGGGACATGGCCAATGAACCAGGGAGCCGCTTCACGGCCGATGAGTTTGCCGTCTTTGCCAGAGGTCTCAGTAAAAAATTTCCCCTGAAATGTACGGTCCTTTCCTTGCGGGAGCTGCGTCGCCTGAAGATGGGGGGGCTTTTGGCGGTAAATCAGGGCTCAGAAAGAGAGCCCAAAATGATCATTCTTGAGTACCAGTGTCCACAGAAAGAGGCGGAAACCCTGCTCCTGGTGGGCAAGGGGCTCACCTTTGACTCTGGCGGTATCTCCCTGAAGCCGGGCGCCGGCATGGAGGATATGAAATATGACATGTGCGGGGGGGCCGCGGTTATGGCGGCCATGGCCGCGGTCGGCGAGGAAAAACCTGAGGGGGTCAATGTCATTGCCATTATCCCCACGACAGATAATATGCCGGGGCCGGCAGCCCTGAAACCGGGTGATATTATCACCTCCTACAGCGGTAAAACCGTGGAGGTGGTCAATACCGATGCAGAGGGGCGTCTTATCCTGATGGATGCCCTGGCTTACGGGGTTGAAAAGTTTAAGCCCGCAGCCCTTGTTGACCTGGCCACCTTAACCGGGGCGGTGATTGTCGGTCTGGGCCATCATTATACGGGCCTGCTTGCAAACAATGACGCCCTGGCGGAGAAAATTATCGCAGCTGGTGAACAGAGCGGCGAGCCGGCCTGGCGCCTGCCTCTTGGCAAGGAGTATACCAAACAGCTCAAGTCTGAGGTGGCTGATCTGAAGAATGTCGGCGGCAAGACGGCTGGAACCATTACCGCGGCCGCCTTTTTGCAGGAATTTGTGGGTGATACCCCCTGGGCCCATCTTGATATCGCCGGAACCGCCTGGGAATTCACGGAGAAATCCTATATCCCCAAAGGCCCATCAGGTATAGGTGCCCGCACCCTGATCAACCTCATCCGTAACTGGTCGTAGGGCCGGGCCGGTTCTTCCGGCGCCTGGCGGAGCAGGGCGCCCCTGCTTTTTTTGTATTAAAGGGCTCGCATGTATTCAGGCCTGAGGGGGTGTCCTCCTGCCAGGGCTGTGTCGATTTCAGCGATGATGCGCTCCTTATCCCTTGGCAACCGGCAATTTATGGCAAGATAATTGGAGGCATGATTAGCCTGAAACTGACAGGGACGCTGCACCTCGAGAGAGGAAAAAAGTTCGCGGAGCTCCAGGAGGATTGCCCCACTCTCAGGCAGCCTGAATGCCCCGGTTTCAACCTGGCTGCCTAAGGGGGTATTCTTCATAACCATGAGAGTGAGGGCGGCAATCTGGTTGGGGCCCATGGCGGCCAGCACCTGGGCAGTTGCCCTGGCATGGGCGAGGGAATCTTGGACACCGGCAATGCCGAGTAGAACCGTCACGGAGAGGAAAATATTCTTTTTGCGTAGACGTTGGGCAGCCCTGATCATGGCAGCAGGGTCCGCACCTTTACGGATTCTTTGCAACACATCCTTGTCACCACTTTCCAGGCCCATGTAAACGCGATGGAGGCCAAGCTCTTTGAGCTCCTGCAACTGCTCTGCAGATTTGGAAAGAATAGCCTTGGCATTGGCATAGAGGCTGATCCGATTGACCCAGGGCATCTTCTCCTTTATCTTCTTGAAAAGGGAGACCAGGCGGCGTTGAGAGAGGATGAGGACATCGCCGTCTGCCAGGAAAACCCTTTTTTGACCACGACAGAACCGGGAGGCAAAATCAATATCTTCCTCAACTAAGGCTTCATCCTTTATTTCAAAGGGCACATCTTTGTAGGCCCCACAGAAAGTGCATTTATTATGGGAGCATCCCACGGTCACCTGGAGGATGATGGAATGGGCCTCACTGGGGGGGCGAATAATATTATTTCCTTTGTAGTGCATAGGGTGAAGAATAATGTATATATGGTCTGCAAAGAAGGGCAGGACGGACTAACATCCCCTTTAGATTGACAAATTATATGAGAAAGTGATAAAAAACGAGTAATTTTTTGGGAATTTTGTGTACAGAAAATTTCTTTCCGTGGAAAAATGTGCCTGCGCTGCAAAAAAAATAAAAAAGCATATCAGGGACCCCCATGAAAAACAGACTCCATATCGTTATCACTGGCGAAAGAGATGCCCCCAGATCCTATGTCATAGCCAAATCTTCTCTCCTTACCTGGGGGCTTTCCTCATTGGCCCTGGTGCTCCTGTTGGCCTTTTTTTCCTTTCTCGGTCTCAAGCACTCCGCCCAGAATGGACGTCTTGAGGCCTCTTTAGACAAAACTAAGCAGGATCTGCAGGTCGCTCAGACGTGGAATCAGGGCATTGAAAACCGCCTGGTAAGCCAAATCGCCCAAAAAGAGGCGGTCTTTCAGGGCATTCTTGATGATCTCAAGGCCAAGAATAGTGAGAGGGAGAAGCTCTTTAATACGGCTGTCCATGAGCTGAAAAAAAGAAGTGCTATCTTTGACTCTATTCTGAAAAGTGTGGGCATTAAATCCGCCATTAAAGAAAATGCCCAGCACAGCGGTGGCCCCTTTACCCCTCTGGCCGAGGATTCTTACGAGGATCTCATCTTTAAGTTTGACCATTCCCTGGATATCATCAAATCCGTTCCTCTCGGTGCCCCTGTTCTCGGCCACATTACTTCCCTCTATGGTCGGCGAATTGATCCCCTTAACAATAAAGTCGCCTTTCACAGCGGCATTGATATCAGTAAAAAAGCTGGCGCTGAGATTATCTGCCCGGCAGCGGGCAAGGTTATTGAAAAAGGATACACGGAAGGTCTGGGTAATTATGTTGTCCTGTATCATGGCCAGGGATTTAAGACCCGCTATTTTCACATGCAAAAAAGCCTGGTTGAGAAGGGGGCCCAGCTGAAAAGGGGTGAGGTGATAGGCCTCGTCGGCAATACCGGCCGCAGCACCGGCTCGCATCTTCATTATGAAATCCTCCATAAGGACAAAAGCGTTAATCCCCTTAAGCTTGTCAGGGTTGGCCGCAACAGGTGATTTCCAGGATAGGTCTGTTTTTTTAATGATCAAAAACAATCTCAAGGAGTTTCCATGGGTTTTCTGAAAAAAAAGGACGAGACCCTCAAGAATGATCTGGGCGGTGGTCATGTTGCCATAACGAGCATTATTGGCACCGGCCTCAATGTAAGCGGAGATCTCTGTTTTACCGGCAAACTGCGCCTCGATGGCACCATTATCGGCAACATCAAGGGAGAACACCTTATCCTGGGGGAAGCAGGGCTCATTACCGGCGATGTGGATATCCACTCCTTTACCTGTCAGGGGAGGGTGGATGGCAACATCAAGGCCCGTAATCTCAATGTGGTCAAGGGGTGCAGAATTGACGGCAATGTGGAGGCCGTCAATCTCCTTGTTGAGGGAGGAGCTTCCTTAAATGGTGAGGTGAAGGTGGAGAGCAGCGACCTGCACCTGATCAAAGGAGAAGCCCCTGCAGAAAAAAAGAAGGAGGGGGGGCCGGCGGTCCAATCAGCCCCTTAAAAAGGGTTCCTCCCTGAAAAGCACTTCTTAAAGTGTGGCTTCTTAAAAAAACCGCATCACGGTAAAAACGTGGTGCGGTTTTTTTTATTGCTGCAGCCAAAAAAATTAGCGATGGGCCTTTTCAAACCTTTTCATAAAGGCAACCAGATCAACAACGCCCTGCCTGGGAAAGGCATTATAGATCGAGGCCCGGCAGCCACCTATAGAGCGATGTCCCTTTAAACCGTCCAGCCCCTCTTGGCCGGCCTGGTCTATAAAGAGGGCCTCCAGTTCAGGAGTGGGCAGATTAAAGGTGATGTTCATCAAGGATCGTGAATCCACCCGGGCATGGCCCTTGTAAAAATCTGTAGAATCTATCATGTCGTATAAAAGGGCTGCTTTTTCCTTGTTTTTCTCCTCCATGGCCTCAACGCCGCCCATGGCCTTCAGCCATTTGCAGACCTGGCCCACCATATAGATGGCAAAGCAGGGAGGGGTATTGAACATGGACCCCTTGTCGGCATGGGTCTTGTAGCGCAGCATGGTGGGCAGGTTGGCAGGGGCCCGGTCCAGGAGATCATCACGGATGATAACAATGGTGACGCCGGCTGGACCCATGTTTTTCTGGGCCCCGGCAAAAATCAGACCAAAGGGGGTGATGTCAAATTTGCGGCTTAATATGTCAGAGGACATGTCGCAGACCAGCATCTTGTCTGTTTTGGGAATATCAGCGAACTGGGTGCCGTAAATGGTGTTGTTGGAGACAAAATAGAGGTATTGGGCGGCCGGATCCACCTCATAATCGCCGTTTTTGGGAACATGATCAAAAGTGGTTGCCTCACTGGAGTAGGCCACATGGGCCTCGGCAACAAGGTTGGCCTCTTTGATGGCCTTTTTTGCCCATGTTCCGGTATTGAGATAACTCGCCTTCTGACCCGGGCCCAGGAGATTGAGGGGGACCATGGCAAATTGGGTGGAGGCGCCTCCCTGCAGAAAGAGGACTTTATAATTGGCCGGGATGGCCAGCAGTTCACGGAGAAGGGCTTCCGCCTCATCTGCCACTGCCATGAATTCCTTTGAGCGATGGGAAAGCTCAATGAGACTAATGCCCTTATTGTTAAAATTGACAATATCCTGAGCGGCTTGGGCCAGCACTTCCTGAGGGAGAGTGGCTGGTCCTGGACTGAAATTATAAATACGGTCTGGCATGGGATTCCTCTGGCAGGGCTGAAGTTATTAAGTTTTTTATCAGGATGAGCGGCTCCATGGGATGCATAAAAGCCATTCTATCCTTTACGGGGAGGAGTTCTCCCGGTAGATAGATTCAAAAAAAAGAAAATATAGTGTAAATGTGAAGCGCTGTCATCCAAATTGTCATCAATGGCCCTGTCCTTAAAGGTATCTTTATTCCCCCTCTCCTTCATTAATGATCTCACCATCACCTTCCATGGCCAAACAGAAAATCCTTATCTTGGTTGGACCCACCGGGGTAGGCAAAACAGACCTTTCCCTGGGCATTGCTGAGAAATTCCAGGCTGAAATCATCTCCATGGATTCCATGCAGATATACAGGCATATGGATATTGGCACTGCCAAGCCGACCCTGGCTGAGCGCTGCCGCGTTCCGCACCATCTTGTCGACTATGTCGAGCCCGATGAGATATATCATGTCAGCCGTTTTGTGAAAGACGCCCGCCAGGCCATTGAGGAGATACGCAGCCGCGGCCTTCTCCCCATGTTGGTGGGCGGCACAGGGCTTTACATGCGCGGTCTCCTGGAGGGGGTTTTTGCGTTACCCGTCATTCCCGGTGAAGTGAGGGAAAAAGTGCGCCATGACCTGCAGAGGCTGGGCAATGCCGAGATGTTTCAGGAGCTCAGCGCTTGCGATCCGGAATCTGCCGCCAGAATTCACCCAAACGACAGTCAGCGGCTGGCAAGGGGCGTGGAGATTTTCAGGGCGACCGGTATTCCCTGGTCGCAACATCTGCGGCGCCAGGATAAAGAGGCCCATGGCTATGAGGCGGTAAAGGTCGGCCTGCAGAGAGAGCGGCGCCAGCTCTATGAGCGGATCAACAGCCGCGTTGATATGATGATCGAACAGGGGCTGCTGGCTGAGGTGGAAAATCTCCTGGCCATGGGTTTTGGCCCCGAGTTAGGGCCCATGCAGTCCATTGGCTATCGTCATATGGTGCAGTACATTATGGGTGCCTGGCCCTGGCAGGAGGCCGTCTCCCTGCTGGCTCGGGACAGCAGGCGGTATGCCAAGAGACAATTTACCTGGTTTGGCCGTGATCAGAATATAGAGTGGTTTCACCCTGATCAGCAGCAGAAGATTGTCCACCATCTGGAAAGGAAGGGATTTTGAAAAAGAGGATAATCAGAGAGCGACCACGCCGGCAAGGGATCTACACTGCCGCCCGGGCAGAGGGGTTAAGCCATGTCCAGGCGGACATCCTTTGCCGCCGGTCTCTGTCGGAAAAAGAGAGCCTCACCCCATTCTACGATCCCCGGCTTAGGGAAATCAGTCCCCCTCAGTTGCTGAAAAACTGCGCATTGGCCGTGGCCAGGATAGTCGAGGCCATCGAGAAGAGTGAACATATCGGGCTGGCCACCGATTATGACGTGGATGGTCTGACCGCCAACGCCGTTGGGCAAAAGTCCTTTGGTGATTATTTCGGGGTGGAGAGCAATTTCATCCACAGCTTTGTCGGCAACCGGCTGCAGGACGGCTACGGCTTAACTGACCAGCTCTGTGCCCGGATCCTCGCCCACACACCCCCGGTCAGCCTGCTGATCACTGCCGACTGTGGGGTGTCGGATGAAAGAAGGATAATCCTTCTCAAAGAAGCCGGGGTGGACGTTATTGTCACGGATCACCACCTGGTTCCGGAAGATGAATTCCCCGCTGCAGCCTACGCCCTGGTCAATCCCCAGCAGCAGGAGTGTCCTTACCCGGACAAAACAATCTCCGGCAGCATGGTATGCTGGCTGGTCATGAGTGCCGTCCGCACTGAACTGCTGGCGGCCGGTCTCATTGCTGCCGAGACCCCAACGCTCATCTCGCTTCTTGATTATGTGGCCCTGGCCACCATCGCAGATAGCGTCTCCCTGCTCAGCCCGATAAACAGGGCCGTGGTGCGCTATGGCCTGCATGAAATCAACAAGTTTGTCAGGCCATGCTGGCAGGGCATGGAATTTGGCAGCCGCCCCCTGACCAGGCTGACAGAAGGGGATCTGGCCTTTCAGGTGAGCCCCCGGATAAACGGGGCCGGCAGAATGGGGGATCCGCAGCTGGCTTTGGATTTTTTACTGGCCCCTGACCATGAGACGGCAAAGAAGGCCTTTCTTGTGCTCACCGAGACAAACCAGTTGCGAAAAGAGAAAGAGGCCCAGGCCATGGTTATTGCCCACGCCTTGGCAGGTCAGGAAGATCAGGGCAGGGGAATCGTGGTCTATCACCCTGATTTCCATCCGGGCATCCTGGGTATTATGGCCTCCAGGCTGGCGGAAAGCTATGGGGTGCCCGCTGTTGTTTTGGGCAAAACAGCAAGAGAAGGGGTGCTGGCCGGCTCCTGCCGCACAAACGGTAGGGTGCATATCCTCAAGATGATCAGCCAGGCCGCAGCCCTGGAGAAAATAGCCGGGCAGGACAACATCATATCTTTTGGCGGCCACCGGGGAGCGGCGGGACTCAAGCTGCACCAGCCGGGAGTGGCGGCCTTTCGCGTCCATTTCCTGGCGGCTATTGCCGGGGTGGAGGGAGGCGAGGGAGTTACCCTGGTGGAAACAGATGGCGCTTTGGCTCCCACAGAAATAACCCTGGCCACCTGTGCCCAAATCAGCGTCCTTGAACCCTTTGGCCAACATTTTGCGCATCCTGTCTTTGTCAATAAATTCACTGTAAAGAGCGCCAAGTTTGTCGGCAAGGAGAAGGACCATCTTCAGCTCACCCTTACCAATAACAAAGACAGCTACCGGGGAATATGGTTCAGGGCTCAGATTACAAACCCTCAAGCAACAGCAATAGCTATTCCAGGCAACCAGATCTACTGTCTCTATCAACTTTCCACCAATGAATACAGGGGACAGAAAAACCTGCAGCTCTGCATCACGGACGTTGCCGAAGATAGACCCTAAAACCCATAGCGCCCCGGCGGCCATGGAGCGCCGCCGGGGCGACAGCTGTCTTTGCTTACTAACTTTCTGTTTTTCCATACTTAAGCATAACTATACATAATATATATTATGCGACATTGTTTAAGCAGGTATAGTGACAGACAAAAGTCCCCTTCCTCTTCCCTGTGCCGGGGCTTTTTTATGCACGAAAGGGATAATGCCATGAAAAAGGCGGCCAAATCGGGTAAGTATAACCCCTTATCCTTAATGGAGACCTTGACCCGTGCCCGCTGTTTAGGTTGGAATAATTACGTTTTTACGGAGAGATAATAATGAATCGTCAAGTATATCAGGAGCCCCTGGTCAGTCGTTATACCAGTCCGGAGATGCAGTGGATCTTCTCTGAACAGAATAAATTTCAGCACTGGCGCCGGTGCTGGGTCGCCCTGGCCGAGGCCCAGTATGAACTGGGGCTTTCAGACCTCATCACGGAAAAGATGCTCGCTGAGTTACGGGCCTTCAAGGACGATATCAACTTCGATGTGGCCCAGGCCAAGGAAAAAGAGATCCGCCATGATGTCATGGCCCACGTCTATGCCTATGGTCAGCAATGCCCCACTGCCGAGCCCATCATCCATCTGGGCGCCACCAGTCAATTTGTGGGCTGCAACACCGACCTCATGCTGCAGCGCGATGCCCTTAAACTGGTCAAGAAGCTCCTGGTCAATGTTATCGCCAACCTTGCCGGCTTTTGCCGCCAGCACAAGGATCTCGCCACCCTGGGCTATACCCATTATCAGCCTGCCCAGCCCACCACGGTGGGCAAGAGAAACACCTTGTATATTCAAGATCTTATCATGGATCTTGATTATGTTGAGCATCTGGAGCGGCAGGTCAAGGCCCGGGGCGCCAAAGGCACGGTGGGTACCCAGGCCTCCTTTCTTGAGCTCTTCAAGGGGGATCACGACAAGGTTCGCAGACTTGATGAGCTTGTTGCCGCAAAGCTCGGTTTCTCCGACATTTTTTCGGTTACCGGTCAGACGTATACCCGCAAGCTGGACATGAAAACAGCGGAGACCCTGGCCGGCCTCGGCGCTTCCGCCCACAAGTTTGCCGTTGATATGCGCCTCCTTTCCAATCTCAAGGTCCAAGAAGAACCCTTTGCCAAAAATCAGGTGGGCAGCTCTGCCATGGCCTATAAGCGCAATCCCATGCGCTCAGAGCGTATGACCGGCCTGGCCAGAAAGCTTATGGGCCTTCCTGCCGACTTTGGGGCAACCTACAGTAATCAATGGTTTGAGCGGACCCTGGACGACTCTGCCATCAGACGGATGGATATCCCCCAGGCCTTCCTGCTCACGGATGCCATTTTGAAGCTCTATCTCAATATCACCTCAGACATGGTTGTCTACCCACGGCAGATTCTGCGTCACCTGCAGCAGGAGCTGCCCTTTATGGCCACAGAAAAGATCCTCATGGAATGTGTTGCCCTGGGCAAGAGTCGCCAGGAGATGCATGAGGTGGTCAAGGTCCATTCCGTGGCAGCGGGCCTCGCCGTCAAGAATGAGGGCGTGGAGAATGATCTTCTGGCCCGTCTTGGTGGTGATGAGCGCATCCCCTTTACCTTGGCAGAACTGACTGCCATGATTGGTGACGGCAGTGAGTTTGTCGGCCGGGCCCCTGAGCAGACCGAGGAATATCTCTCTGAGATCGTTGATCAGCGCTTGGCTCACTATAAAGAGCTCCTGGGTACCATGGACAGCGTCCTTTCCGTATAAGAGAATAGTATGGATGCAGTGCGACAAACATCTGGGCTCTACCTGCACATCAACCGCAGCAGGATTCATTTTCTCAAGTTCATTCTTGAGGCCTATGACGGCCTGGCCATGCTCTCTGTTATTGAGCCCCGTAACGGTCTGGTTCTGGTGCGTTTCGCTCCTGAGTCAGGCCGGGAAATCACCGCCCTGCTGTCGTCCCTGGCAGTGGACGGCAGCCTCACATAACCTCATGTAGAGCATGAGGTTATGCTGTAACCTGTTGGATTTAAACACATATTACTGGACCACCTACTTTGTTGAAAAATCTCTTTATAGAAACCATCGGCTGCCAGATGAATATGCGTGATTCAGAGATCATGCTGCAACTTCTCAAAGAAAGCGGCTATCTGCTCTGCCCGGATCTGGCCGCAGCCGATGCGGTGATCGTCAATACCTGCTCCATTCGCGGCAAGGCCGAACAGAAGGCCTATAGCTTTATCGGCTCCCTGCGCCGTCTGAAGGAGGAGAACCCGGATCTCATCATTGCGGTGGCCGGCTGCGTGGCGCAGCAGGAAGGCGAAAAGATGCGGTTGCGCATGCCCCATGTGGATATTATTCTCGGCCCCCAGTCCATCTACCAGCTGCCCGATCTTTTCCAGCAGGTGGCAGATGAGCGCCAAGGCATCATCGCCACCAGCCAGAGCCAGGATTTTGTCATTCCCTCCTTTTTGCCGGATCTCAAAAACGGCCTGGCCCACAAAAGGTTTGTCACCATCATGCAGGGCTGCAACAATTACTGCACCTACTGCATTGTCCCCTATACCCGGGGCCGGGAGGTGAGTCGTCGGCAGGAAGATATCCTGGCCGAAGTGCGACATCTGGTGGCGGGCGGGGTCCGTGAAATCACCCTTCTTGGTCAGAATGTCAATTCCTACGGCAATGACCAGCCCCGGCCTGAGCGCACCAGTTTCCCCGAGCTTCTGCGCCAGGTGGCTGCCGTGCCCGGCCTGGTGCGTCTGCGTTTCACCACCTCAAACCCCAAGGACCTCTCCCCTGCCCTGATGGCCTGCTTTCAGGACCTTGCCAACCTCTGCCATCATTTCCATCTGCCGGTCCAATCCGGGGCCAATGGGGTGCTGGCCAAAATGAATCGGAAATATACCGTGGAGGAGTATATGGCTCAGGTCATTGGCCTGCGCCAGGCCTGCCCAGACATCAGCCTGACCACCGATATGATCGTCGGCTTTCCCGGTGAAACGGCGGCTGATTTCCAGGCCACCATGGACCTCATGGAGAAGGTGCGCTACGACTCGGCCTTTTCCTTTAAATATTCGAGCCGGCCACCGGCCAGGTCGTGCGGTTTTGAGGAGACAGTCAGCGACCAGGAGAAGGTCCAGCGGCTGGCCATCCTGCAGAACAGACAGAAGGAGATCACTGAGGAGCGCCACCAGGAATGTGTCGGTAAGACCATGGAAGTGATGATTGAGGGGGAAAGTAAAATGGCCAATGGCCAGTGGAGTGGCCGCAGCAGCCATAACCTTATTGTCAATTTCCACAGTCCTGCCATCTATAGCCCCGGCGATCTAGAAACCGTAACCATCACAGAAAGCTGCCTCAATTCCCTGCGGGCTGAACTTAAGGTACAGGAGACGTTAAAAAATGATTGATCTGCATACCCATTGTTTTTTCAGTGACGGTGAGCTGGTCCCGGCTGAACATCTGCGCCGGGTTGAGGTCCTTGGTTACCAGGCCATTGCCATAACCGACCACGCTGATTCCTCCAACCTCGATTTCATCATCCCCCGCCTTCTCCAGGCGGCCAGGGACCTCAATCCCCATTCCACCACCCGGTTGCTGGCCGGTATCGAGCTGACCCATGTCCCCCCCGGCCTTGTCGCTGAGCTTGCCGCCAAGGCCCGGACCCTGGGGGCCCAAGTCATTGTCGCCCATGGCGAAACCGTGGTTGAGCCCGTCCATCCCGGCACCAACCGGGCCTCCCTGGAGGCGGATATTGACCTCCTGGCCCATCCGGGACTGATCAGCGTTGAGGACGTCAAGCTCGCTGCCCAGAAAGGCATCTTTCTGGAGCTTTCCGGCCGGAAGGGCCACAGCCTGACCAATGGCCATGTGGCTGCCTTGGCCCTCAAGTATGGCGCCAGGCTTGCTGTTAATGCCGATGCCCATGGACCCGGAGATTTCCTGAGTGCCCAGATGGCTGAGACCGTTGCCCGGGGGGCTGGTTTGAGCCAGGAGCAGTATGGCAAAATAAGGCAGGATATGCGTAATTTTGTCAAGGGACTGTAGGTGATCCGCTCATTGGGCTATGGAATTAGCGCCATATATCAAACACAAAGACGGCAAAGGTCATCTTCAGGATGAGGTGGTGTCCCTCTTTTTTTTAATGCTGTTGACGACGAAGGCGCTCTGTACGCCCTCCCCTGCATGAGATAAACACAAAGGTTTCCGTATGGTTTCAACGATGACTAAATTGGGCAGAACAGCAGCCATAGCCATATTTTTTATATATAATACGACCTTATTTTACCTGGTGGTGTTTCTGCATGCCACGGCTCATATTTTTGCGGAAAATGGCCCTATGGAAATGTCCCAGGCCCTTTTGCTGACAACCACTGCTGTGATTTTCTTAATATCTTGGACGGGCTTAGAAAAACATCATAAATTCGTTCTTCTGTCGTGCTCTCTGCTGTGTCTCACTTTTTTATTCCGGGAATTGGATGTTGCGGATTTTGATATCCCCCATTTCCTCATCGTTATGGGAAGCGGAACCGGTCGCAATATCATCTTGTCAACAGCGTGGGTCTGTATAGCAATCGGCGCTTTCTTGAATTGGCAATATTATAGAGGGAAACTCACTCTGTATTTTTTTTCAAAAACAGCGCTCTTGCTCATGACAGGCGCAGGCTTTCTTCTGGTGGGTGCTTTCTTCGACCATGAGGTCATCAAGGTATCTTATTATAAATTTTATGAAGAACTTGCTGAGTTGAATGGCTATTATTTTCTTTTATTGGGGGCCTTGGTCTCTCGGGCCAGCCTGCAAGATATAGCAAATCGCTCCTCACGTTGACGCTGGTTTTGCTCATGCTCCTTTTGAGGGCAGCTGCATTTAAGCAACAGGCATCTCTTCTTTCCCAGGAGGACCCATGCAGATTCCCAGGATGAGTCTGGTAACCCTCGGCGTTGCTGATTTGGACAAAGCCACCGAATTCTATGCGGCTGTCCTTGGCACAGCCCCAAACAGGACCTATGAGGGCGTTACTTTCATTGAACTGCCGGGAACGTGGATTTCTCTCTACCCACGTGCGAATCTGGCAAAAGAGATAGCACCTGAACTCCCCGTCACTGGCCATGGATTTAGTGGCATAACCCTTGCCCATAACGCCCGCAGTAAGGAGGATGTTGTGGCCATCATGGAAGTGGCAAGGTCTGCCGGTGCCCGTGTAGTGAAAGAACCGGCAGAAACATCCTGGGGCGGTTTCAGTGGCTACTTCACCGATCTCGATGGCTATTACTGGGAAGTGGCCTGGGGCCCCATGTTTGAGTTTGCCGAGAATGGTGCCTTACGATTCAAAGATACGGCATAACATATAAAAACAGCCGTCCGGTGCCAAAAGGTTGCTGACTGATCGTTACGTCTTTTTAAAAATATCCAGAGTGGCTCGGGAGATTGGGCCTGCTACAGTCGGCAATATTTCTTCAGGCTCGCCAGCTTCTCCGGCCCGATACCATGCACATCGCCCAGCTCTTCCAGGGAGCGAAAGGGGCCGTGGGTGGCGCGATGGGCAACAATCCGCTGGGATAAGGCCGGGCCTATGCCCGGAATAACCACGAACTGCTCGGCGTCGGCGTTGTTGATGGCAATGGGTTGAAAAAGCAGATAAGGGTGGTGCCGGCCCACCTGCACCAGCTGGGAAGCCAGCTTTTTATCGGGGTAAGATGTGGTGGCCGCTGGCTCCTGTCCAGTGGAGAGGTGGCAGAGTTGGGGGGTAAGGATCAGCAGCCCCAGCAAGAAGATAAGGGCAAAAGGCCTTTGCGAACCACTCTCCATAGGATATCAGGGTCTTCAATGGTCCGGCACCAATGAACGGGGAACCGGGGGGCTTAAAATGTTTTTGGCCTTTCTCTCTCGTCCTGAATGAACAGGTACCCGGGAAAAAGAATTGCAGCATCTCTGAGCACCCCGTCAGGGCTCTGAACTCCGTGAGTTTCTGGAATCCAAAAGGGCCGCTTTTAAAAGAAAAGCGGCCCTTTTGCAAGACACCTCCATCAGGCGTTTTTCTTCATCTCATCCTTCATCAACTTATAGTTGATACTGTCCACCAGGGCCTGCCAGCTCGCCTCCAGGATGTCATGGGAAACACCCACGGTTCCCCACTGACTCGCGCTGTCAGAGGATTCAATCAAGACGCGCACCCGGGCGCCGGTGCCGTGCTCGCTGGCCAGAACCCGCACCCTGTAGTCATTAAGCCACATATCATTCAGGTTGGGATAGAACCTGGTCAAGGCCTTGCGCAGGGCATTATCCAGGGCGTTCACCGGCCCTTCGCCCAGGGAGGCAGTGTGGACCATCTCTCCTCCCACCTCCAGACGGATGGTGGCCTCGGCACTCACCGCCTCGTCCTGGCTGTTTTTCTGATTGATAACCCGAAAGCCTTTCAGGTCAAAGAAGCGACGCTTGGCCCCGAGGGCCCGGCGCATGAGGAGTTCAAAGGAGGCCTCTGCCCCCTCAAACTGAAAGCCCTGGTTCTCAAGCTCTTTGATGTCCTTTAAGATGGCGGTGACCACCGGATCCTTGCTCTCCAGGTTGATCCCGAATTGCTTGGCCTTGTGGAGGACATTGGAGCGGCCTGACTGTTCAGAGATCAGGATACGGCGGACATTGCCCACCTTTTCCGGCTCGATGTGCTCATAGGTCAGGGGATTTTTCTGCACCGCACTGACATGGATCCCGCCCTTGTGGGCAAAGGCGGAGGAGCCGACATAGGGTTGGTAGCGATTATGGGCCAGATTGGCCAGTTCATTGACGTAGCGCGAGGCCTCACTCAGGTGACGGAGGTTTTTGGCCATTGCAAAATCATACTTCATCTTCAGGGCCAGAGCCGGGATGATGGAGGTGAGGTTGGCATTGCCGCACCGCTCCCCATAGCCGTTCATGGTGCCCTGGACCTGGGTGGCACCGCAGGAGACGGCGATCAGGGAATTGGCCACTGCTGTTTCAGAATCATTATGGGCATGAATGCCCAGTTTCACATCACTGCCCTGCTTCTGCAGATGTCCTTTGAGCTGATTCATGATAGCAGGGATCTCGGTGGGCAGGGTGCCGCCATTGGTATCACAGAGGACCAGGGTGTCAGCCCCCCCGGCAACAGCCCGGTCAATGGTGGCCAGGGCATATTCCGGGTTGGCCTTGAAGCCGTCAAAGAAATGTTCGGCATCATAAAAGAGATGCTCCACATGGGGTCGCAGATAACGGAGGGAATCTTCGATGATGACCAGATTGTCGCCCAGTTCAATGTGCAGGGCATCCACCACATGAATATCCCAGCTCTTGCCGAAGATGGTAATGGCCGAGGTCTTGGCCTCGATAAGGGCCTGGAGATTGGGGTCGCTGTCGGCTGGGTTTTTGAAATTACGGGTGGAGCCAAAGGCACTGACCTTGGTATGGCTCAAGTCATAATTCCTGATCTCCTGGAAATATTCGGAAGAGGCGGGGTTGGCACCGGGCCAGCCCCCTTCGACAAAGTCAACGCCAAGGGCATCAAGCTTCATGGTGACCCTGACCTTATCCGCCACCGAGAGATTGAAATTTTCGGCCTGGGTGCCATCCCGCAGGGTGGTGTCATATATAGATAAAGTAGTCATACGTGCCCTCATGCTGTTTTTTTCGAATTATCCTGATCCAGCCCAAAGGCGTCATGCAGGCTGCGTACGGCAAGCTCAGTGTATTTTTCCTCTATAACACAGGAAACCTTGATTTCCGAGGTACTGATCATAAGGATATTGATGCCTTCATCGGCCAGCACCTTGAACATGGTGGTGGCAATCCCGGTATGATTACGCATACCCACCCCGACAATGGAGACCTTGGCGATATCCTTGGCGCCGCTGAAGCTCTCGGCATTAATATCCTTGGCGATCTGGGCAACGATCTCCATGGCCTGATCATAATCGGCCGAGGGCACGGTGAAGGTCATATCGGTCAAGGCATCCATATGGGTGTTCTGGATAATGACGTCAACCACGATACCGGCATCGGCGATGGGGCTGAATATCCGGGAAGCGATGCCCGGGGTGTCAGGAACCTTGGTAATAGTGATCCTGGCTTCATTCTTATTATAGGTAACACCAGAAACAGGCAATGATTCCATTTGTTGATCCTCCTCAACGACCCATGTGCCTTCGCTCTCCGTAAAAGTGGAACGCACATGGAGGGGTACTTTATAACGCTTAGCAAAACTCACGGAACGGATATCAAGGACCTTGGCACCAAGACTGGCCAGTTCCAGCATCTCGTCGTACGTGATTTTTTCTATTTTCCGCGCCTTGTGACAGATATTGGGATCCGTGGTGTAGACACCTTCAACATCAGTAAAAATTTCACAGGCATCGGCCTTGAGGGCAGCGGCCAGGGCCACGGCAGTGGTATCGGAACCACCGCGCCCCAGGGTGGTAATATGATCATCCTCAGTCACCCCTTGAAAGCCGGCCACCACCACAATCTTGCCCTGGTTGTGATATTTCCTGATGAGGCCCGTATCAATCTCCTTGATCCGGGCCTTGGTGTGGAGGGAGTCGGTTTTTATTTTGACCTGATCACCAAGAAGGGAAATGGCGTCCAGGCCGGCCGCCTTCACGGCCATGGCAAAAAGGGCGATGGTAACTTGTTCTCCCGTGGCCATGAGCATGTCAAACTCACGGGGGTCAGGGTGGTCCTGCATCTGATGCGCCAGCTCAACAAAGCGGTTTGTCTCTCCTGACATGGCAGAGAGCACAACAACCATGGAGTTCCCTTCCCTGGCTTTTTTCATGACCCGGGCGGCAACCGCCTTTATTTTTTCCGGATTGGCGACAGATGTGCCGCCAAATTTTTGAATGATGAGAGCCATTTTGTTACTTCTCATTAAAAAATGATGTTTTGCCTGAGGGCCGTACGTGGAAATGAGGCAAAAACAGTGCATTAAAAAAGTCCGCACCCATTTTTTTTTAAGAACCTGGTGGCACAGAGGCGGATCTGCATTTGACAAACTTTTACAATTACCAAGAAAAAGCAAAGAGAACCACTTTATTTTTAGTCAAAAAGAGGTTTTCAAGAGAACATGGTGCCCTTGGCCCCCGGCTGAACCCACCACAGGGAGTGGGGGCACCATCACCACACCAACATCAGGGGGAACAGTGGCTGTTCCAGGTTGAGATCGGAAAAAAAAGGCGATTTTCCCCCCTCTCTTGACCTTGTGGCAAGAGCAAATATGGTGTAGAGAAAACAGGAATCAATAAAGAGATAAAGTCGATCTTCTCTCCAGTTAGATGCCCTCCTTAAACTTGAACGTCCCTGGTGTCCATGTGAAACCCTCCCATACCTTTTTTTGCATAGCATCAGCTCTTGTCCTGGCCTCCGGCGGCGTCTATCTTGACCAGTCCAATTCCTCCCGGCAACAGCGGGATCTTCTCCATGACAGTTACCAGACCACGAATGCTCCAGACAGGGTTACCCCTCTCCCTGTCCATCCTGTTTATCCGCCTCCTCCGTCCCTCTCCTTGCAAATCGCCGAGACCATCACCGGCACACTTGAGCCTGGCGACAACCTGATGCAGGCCATGATACGCTGTCAAGTGCCCAAGGTGGTCCGTCACCAGATCGTCAACAACCTCGATTCCTGTCTTGACTTCCGGCGCTTGCGGGCCAACGACAGCTTCAGCATCGATCTTGACCATGAAGGACAACTTCTCCGCTGTACCTATGAAACAGACCCCCTGCATAAATATACGGTGGTCAGAAGAGATGACATCTTTGTGGCAGCTCAGGACGAGATTCCCCTGGAGGTCAAAACTATCAGTATTTCGGGAACCATCACCGGGTCCCTCTTTGCCTCTTTTCAGCAGATGGCGTTCAGCCCTAAACTTATTTACTCCTTTGCCGATATATTTTCCTCCCGTCTCGATTTCAATACCGAGACGCAGCCCGGGGATATCTTCAGCATCGTCTATGAAGAATATTACCAAGGTAGCAAATTCGTGGGGTATGGCAATATACTCTATGCCAAATATGGTGATCAGGCCGGCAAGCAGACCTACGAAGGCTTTTATCATGACCGGCAAGATGGCTTTGGCGCGCATTACAGCATAAATGGTGAGGAGCTGGGCACATCTTTTCTCCGGTCCCCTGTACCGGTGGGCAGATTGACCTCGAAATTCAGCGCCAATCGGAAACACCCCATCCTTGGTGTGGTCAGACCCCACCTGGGCGTAGACCTTGCTGCCCCAACCGGCACTCCTGTCATGGCATCAGCAGATGGCAAGGTCGTCTTCCGCGGTGTCAGGGGCGGCTTTGGCAAACAGGTCATCATCAAGCATCCCAACGGCTATAAGACCTATTATGGCCACCTGTCCCGTTTTGCCAAAGGCGTTGGCAATGGCACCAAGGTCCGTCAGAAAGATATTATTGGCTATGTCGGCTCCACCGGCCTTTCCACCGGGCCCCATGTCGATTATAGAATCTCGGAACATAATCAGTTCAAGAACCCCTTTGCCTTGAAATTCAAACCACGCTCCATATTGGCGGGGAAAGAACTGGCCTCTTTCAACCACTCCGCCACCCAGCTCATGGCCATGCTTGAAGATGCCAAGGCCCAGAAAATTCTCTATGTCCGCACCATGATCCTCAGACCCGAAGATTCTATCACTCTTCTATAAAGATACTTCTTGAATACCAAACCCTTTAATATTGTCCTTGTTGAGCCGGAAATACCCCCCAACACCGGTTCCATTGCCAGACTGTGCGGAGCCACGGACACTGTCCTGCACCTCGTTCATCCCCTGGGATTTTCCACATCAGACAAGCATCTGAAGCGAGCCGGTCTTGACTATTGGCGTTTTGTTGACATAATCTATTGGCCTGATTTTGACACCTTTCTCCTGGGGCAGGCCGAAGAGAAGCTCTATTTTTTCACCACCAAGACCAAAAAAACGTATAGTGAACCCCGCTACCAGCCGGGAGATTTCCTGATTTTCGGCAAAGAAACCAAGGGACTCCCCGCAGATATTCTTCACCTCTACCAGGATCGCTGTTACACGCTTCCCATGACCAATAATAATATTCGCAGCCTCAACCTGGCCATGACCGCCGGTATTGTCCTCTATGAGGCCCTGAGGCAACAGCAAGGATCATTATAATGAAATCGACCCACACCCCTTATACATGGGCCCTTATCCTCCTTCTTCTCTTACCTGCCGTGGTTTTTGCTGAAAAGCTCTATGTCTCAGAAACTCTAGTTGTCGCCATGCGCGACAGGGCCTCTCTCCAGGGTGAGGTCGTCTCCTATCTGAAATCAGGTGATCTTCTTGAGGTGATCGGCAAAGATGAAGATGGATTCGTGCTGGTGCAAGCCACCAGCGGTGAACAGGGATGGTTTCCTGAAAAATATACCATCACAGAGAAGCCAAAGGCCTTGCTCATTGCTGAGCTTGAGAACGAGATAAAGAACCTCAGGGGTCGGCTAGAGGCCCTGGCCTCCACCACAACGGCGGTGAAGGATTCTGCTCAGGCCTACAAGATCCAAATCCACGACAAAGAGCAGGAAATTGCGCAGCTGCAGAAAACCATCATGACGCTCAAAGAGACAGCGGCAAATGCCAGCCAAAAATATGAGGATCTGCTAGAGAAATCGCAGAATGTGGAGAAGATATTCGCTGAACGAGACCATCTGGTCGCCCGCCTCAAAACAGCGGACCAGGAGGTGGCTCAGCTTCGGAGTGCAAATGCCGCACTTGTGCAAAGAGATCGGCAGCTCTGGTTTCTGGCTGGTTTCGGGGTCTTTCTTATGGGCTGGATAATGGGCAAGGTCTTCAAAAGATCGCGGCGAGGCGGCCTCTCCCTCTAAATCAGACTACCCTCTCTGGTGAAGAGGGTGCCGGGCCAGCTTGGCACGAAGGGCATTCCTTAATTCCTGCGCCTCCAGGAAATCAGGGTGGAGACGGAGGGTCTTGCTGGCATAGGCCATGGCGCTCTCATATTCCCCCTGCTCATGCAGCAGGAGGGCGAGGTTGAAGTTCACCTCCTTTGCCTGGGGGCGGAGCTTCAAGGCGGAGAGATAGAAAAACTTACTTTTTTTGAATTCACCGTTTTCTTTTGCCTTCAACCCTAGCCGGTTCCAGAACACAGCTGTCTCGTTGTCATCATCTTCAAGTTTTTTCCCAAACAAATAGTCCGCCTCATCCAACATGCCACTTGCCACATAGGCATCCACCACCTTCTTGACAGAGCCAGGATGGCTTTTGGCAATCCTGGTCGCCTGCTTCAGGGCCTGGCGCGTGGTGACCATGTCACCCAACAAAAAAGAGCCCTTGGCCAACCACAGATAGAGCTCCAAGGAACCTGGGGCAATCTCCAAGGCCCTCTGGAGGCAGGTGACCAGCTGGGGATAATCCTTTTCCAGAGAAAAGATATCGGCCAGGCCGATAATGGCGTTGATGTAATTGCCTTCAATCTCCAGGCATTTTTTGAAAAATTTCTTGCCATCAGCAGGCCTGTCAAGATCCTTGCTGATCTGACCCAGATAATAATAGGGTTTGGCCAGTTTGGGCTCAATGGCCTGGGCCAGGAGGAAATTTTTAAAGGCCTTGGCCAGTTCCGTATGGATATAACAATGTTTGCCGGCATGAATGGCTTTCAGGTACGGGCTGCTGGCCTTTTGTTGCTGATGGATCTGGTCTAAGACCTCCTCAAGACGGTGGGCGGTGACCGGTTTAAGGAGATAACTATCCACCTCCGCCTGGACCGTGTTGATAAAATCCCCCCAGTTGTCAGCACCGGTGATCATCACAAAAGGGAGATTGAAAAACTCCCTGGAACTGCGGATGCGATGCAGCAATTCCAGACCGTTCAGACGGGGCATACTGTAATCACTGATGACGATTTCAATATCCTCGGCAAGGATTTTTTCCCAGCCTTCCTCGCCATCAATGGCCAAAGCAATATCTTGATAACCGAGACTGGCCAGCAGGCTCTCCAGTAATTTCCGCATGGCCAGGTTGTCATCAACAACCAAAATTTTTTTCTGATACTTCTTGTTGTTTGCCATGAGCATGAAAATGAGGGTTTTTTGATGAATGACGAGAAATTACAAACAGATATTTATGCCAACGCCGAATATGATACCATTTTTCGGTCTCTTGCCATCATAATTTTCCAGACCCCGCCTCTGCACTCCGCCGAGAGGTGAAACCTGGCAATTATCCCTTGAAACATCGATAAATCTTATGTATAGCATCATTTCGTCATAAAAAATCTCTCTTTTTTCATTGGTCCGGAGAAAAACGTGCTTGATTTAATCAGTAGCTTTGTCTGGGGTCCTGTCACCATTATTTTTCTCCTGGGCACCGGCGTCTTTACCACTTTTCTCTTGAAGGGGATTCAGTTCCGCCATTTTTTTTATGGTTTCGGCCTCTTGTCAGGCAAATATGACAACCCGAAGGATACCGGTGAAATAAGCCATTTCCAGGCCCTTTCCGCGGCCCTTTCCGCCACCATCGGCACCGGCAATATTGCCGGTGTGGGGGTTGCCATTGCCAGCGGTGGCCCCGGGGCCCTCTTCTGGATGTGGGTGACGGCCTTTTTCGGCATGAGTCTCAAGTATGCCGAATGCCTTCTGGCCCTTAAATACCGGGTGGTCCATGAGAATGGCTCGGTCAGTGCCGGGCCCATGTATTACCTTGAACATGGGCTCAAGCAAAAATGGCTGGCCATGCTCTTTGCCTTTTTTGCGGTTATCGCCTCTTTCGGCATCGGCAACATGGTCCAGGCCAATTCTGTGGCCGCACCCATGCTTTCCACTTTCCATATCCCCAAGCTCGTCACCGGCCTGATCATCGGCATTCTGGTCTTTTCTGTTATTCTGGGCGGCATCAAGCGCATCGGTCATGTGGCAAGTCGCCTGGTGCCGTTCATGGCCCTCTTTTATGTGGTTGGGGCCCTGGCAGTTCTGGCCTTAAATTTCGAAGCCATTCCAGCCGCCTTTCTCACCATATTTCAAGACGCCTTCACCGGCAGTGCCGCCACCGGCGGTTTTGCCGGTGCTGCCGTGGCCCAGGCCATTCGCTGGGGTGTGGCCCGCGGCCTTTTTTCCAATGAGGCCGGTCTAGGCAGCGCTCCCATCGCCCATGGCGCCGCCCAGACCAATGAGCCGGTGCGGGAAGGAGTTGTGGCCATGCTTGGTCCCTTTATTGACACCATTATTATCTGCACCATGACCGGCCTGGTCATTATTGTCACCGGTGCCTATCAGGGCGGGCTCTCCGGTGCCGACCTCACGGCCCAGGCCTTTGGCTCTGCCCTGCCCAATGTGGGCCGCTATATTGTCGCCATCGGCATGGCCATCTTTGCCTTTTCAACAGCAGTCAGCTGGTCTTATTATGGGGACCGATCCGTTGAGTATCTCTTCGGGGAAAAATCGATCATGCCCTATCGCATTCTCTACTGCATTTTACTGCCCGTGGGTGCCACTTTTGAGTTACGGCAGGTCTGGGCAATATCTGATATCTTCAATGCCCTCATGGCCTGGCCCAACCTTATCGGTCTGCTCCTGCTCTCCGGAGTGGTGGTCAGGTCCACCCGTGCATATTTTGCTGACCCAGGTCGGGTGAGCGCCCATTAATCATTCCCCTTCATTTTAAAGATAAAAGGATAAACCATGAAAAAAGTAGCGGTGTTAGCGGGTGATGGCATAGGCCCGGAAGTCATGCAGGAGGCCATTAAGGTCCTTGCCGTTGCCCAGAAGAAATTCTCCTTTGAGCTTACCTACGTGCATGAGGATGTGGGCGGCTGCGCCATTGACAACCATGGCGAGGCCCTGCCCGCCCATACCTTGAAGACGTGTGAAGAGAGCGATGCCATCCTCTTTGGTTCCGTGGGCGGGCCCAAGTGGGAGAACCTGCCGCCAGCCCAACAGCCGGAACGAGCGGCATTGTTGCCCCTGCGCAAACATTTTGATCTGTTCTGCAATTTCCGGCCATCCAAGGTCTTTAAATCCCTGGTCCAGGCCTGTCCCTTGCGTGCCGATATCATCGGCGACGGCTTTGATATTCTCTGTGTTCGGGAGCTGACCAGCGGTATTTATTTCGGGGAACCCAAAGGCCGGGAAGGAGAAGGGGCGGATGAGTATGCCTTTGACACCATGATTTACCGGCGCTGGGAAATTGAGCGTATCGCCCGGATGGCCTTTGAGGCCGCCCGCTTGCGAAACAAGAAGGTGACTTCCGTGGATAAGGCCAATGTCTTAACCACCATGGTGCTGTGGCGTGAGGTGGTTACCGAGATTGCCAAAGAATATCCTGATGTGGAGCTCAAGCATATCTATGTCGATAACGCCACCATGCAGCTTGTCCGCGATCCCCGCCAGTTTGATGTCCTGCTCTGTGGCAATATGTTTGGCGATATCGTTTCTGATGAGGCGGCCATGCTCACCGGCTCCATGGGGCTTCTGGCCTCAGCCAGTTTGAACAAGGAGAGGTTTGGCCTCTATGAACCGGCTGGTGGCTCGGCCCCGGACATTGCCGGCCAAGGTATTGCCAACCCCATTGCCCAGATCCTTTCAGCGGCCATGATGCTGCGGCACAGCTTCGGTCTTGATGAGGCGGCCGCGGCCATTGACAACAGTGTGGCCCAGGCCCTGGACTCCGGCATCTATACCGCGGATATCGCCATGGACAAGACAAAGGCAGTGGGCACAGCGGCCATGGGCGATGCCATTGCCCAGGCCCTCTAGAAAATCCTTTTCCCTTTATATGGAGCCCGGACCAGCCATCATGGCCTGGTCCGGGTTTGTTTTGTTATGGATAGCACCAACGAAAACATTGCCATTGTCCTTGTGGAACCACAGGGGGGCTCTAATATTGGCTCCATCTGCCGGATCATGATGAATTTCGGCTTTGGTGAGTTACGACTGGTCAATCCCCGTGTCGATCATCTCGGCAAGGAGGCGCGGGACATGGCGGTTACTGCCAAAGAAACGGTTCTGCGGCGAGCCCGTAAATACAAAAACCTTGAAGAGGCCATTGCTGATTGTCACCTGGTCATTGGTTCCACCCGCCGTTTTGGCAAATATCGCCATGATTTCATCAGACC
>JAVLBA010000120.1:0-4988 GCA_031581485.1 Desulfurivibrionaceae bacterium
GCCACGGCTGCGCAGCGGCAACTCCGGCAGATCAATGGCGGCATCTATCTCGTCCAGCGGGATTTTCTTTATCAGGCCCTGGCCACGGTGGGCAGGGACAATGCCCAGGGCGAGATTTATCTCACGGATATTGTCAAGAAAGGCAACAGCTGCGGGGTTAAGGTGGGCACGTTTGTTTGCGAGAACAGCCAGGAGATTCTGGGGGTCAACTCCCGCCGGGAGTTGGCCCAGGCGCACGACCTCAAGCAGCAGGAACTCTTCGTCAGACTGTGGGATTCCGGTGTTTCACTGCAGAGGCCTTCAACCCTGGCGATTCATCCTGACACGCTTATAGGTGTCGACACTGTCATCCAGGCCAACTGCACCCTTAACCAGAATGTCCTTATCGGCGACCATTGTGACATCGGGGCCCATACCTATATTGCCGACTGCCATATAGGCGATGATGTCCAGGTAGGAGCAGGATCTGTGCTGATTGGCACCACCATCAGGGCCGGTAGCCGCGTGCCGCCGGCAACGCTCTCTGCTGCTGAAAATGATGGTGGTGGCACTGCCGGAGAGGTGTGGGCCTGATCGCTTGTCCTGGAGATACGTGTCAGGCAAACAGGGCTTGACTTTGTTTTTTGAGGCTGATTATATACATTTTGTTTATGTATTTCTTTATACTATTGGGCTATGTTAGTGAAACTGAATTGATTAAACTGACAGGCGCTGTGCGGGGGATTTTATGGAATTTGAAGGATTGACACGACTTGAAGATGTTGTTGGCCGTTTATTGAGCCAATATGCCGAATTAAATAAGAAAAACGACATGCTCACTGTTGAAGTAGCAGAAAAGAAACAGGAACTGGGCAGGCTCCATGATAAAATCCTGGAGATGCATGGGGAAAAAGAGGATGTGCATCACCGGGTGAGCTCCATTCTCACCAAGCTTGATGCGTGGGAGCAGACCAAGGGAGACGATGATCCTGCCTCTGACCAGGAAGCAGCCCCCCTTGCCGAGGAATCACAAAAGAAACTCTTTAATATGGGGGCCTAAGGCTGCGGGCTGGAAAATTTGTAGCTTTTTTTCGATTTAGGTGTGAATACTATGGAGAGGGTGGTTAAATTTGAAGTTCTCGGTCAGGAGTATCCCCTCTACACGGATGCGCCTGAGGAGGATGTCCAGGAAATTTTAGGGTTGGTAAAATCCCAGCTCGAAGGGGAAGGCCACCGTTCAAATTTGCCTGTAAATAAAATAGCGATTCTTGCCACCATTAATATGGCCGGTAAATATGTCCGGCTGAGAAGAGATTTTGATAAGTATCGTTTGGAAATAGAGGAGTCGGCTGATCGTATTCAGGTCAGCATCGATCAGGTCCTCTAGACATTTGTAGTTGTTGGCCCATTTTTTTCCCCTGCCTGGTTTGTTATTGGCAGCATTTTCGAGCCAACTCATACATCGAGGGGGTCTCCCCTGGTACCTTAGAGAATGTTCGCTTGCCTGCGAAATTACTCGAGGGTACTATGAGCTTCCCCCACCTGACTCTGTTAGGTTCGATGTCGCTGTTGAGACGGCCAAGGCGGGGGATTTTTTTCGGACTCTTGAGGTTGAGAGTCGAGCTTTTTTCCACTGCAATAAGCAGTATGAGTATAAGGTATAGTACTGATTTCTTTGTAAGAGTGGGCAGCGGTGTGCTGGCTGCCCGAGTGCTACAAAAGAACAAAGTGTTAAAGAGAGTGTCTTCTTTATTCTGAAGATGAGGAACGCACTGCTGAGAATTTCCTGGGTGCGCCTCAGATTATATATGAAGAAAATATTTTGTTGTAAAGAGTGTTTTCAAAAGGGTGGTGGTCTTTAGTCATCGAGATATTCCGCCCTTTCTGACCTGCCCTTCATAATATTTGCCGTTCCCGGCAGCTCCTCTCTTTTTTTTTCACTTTCCTTCTTTTTTTATATAATTGACCAGCCAGGCCGGCCAGGCATCTATGTGTTTGGGGCCTTGGCGAAGGTATGGTCTTACCCCTGGAGATACCCCGTGACTGCACAGGTTCTGATATATAGTATTTTGTTTTTTGCCCTTGGTATTGCGGCTGGCTTCTTTTTGAAAAAGAAAATGGAGGCGAGCAAACAGCAGGATATCGAAAGCCAACGACGTAAACTGCTGGAAAACGCCCTCAGTGAAGCGGCCCAGATAAAAAAAGATGCCGAGCTCCAGATAAAAGCGGAATCTCTGCAGTTAAGGCAGGATGCCGAAAGAGAAGCCCAGAAGCTCAAGGTGACCCTGCTCAAGGAAGAGGAGCTGCTGAGCCAAAGGATTGATCAGGTCGGACGCAAGGTGGAATTGCTTGATCAGCGGGAGATGGATCTGCTCAACAAGGAGCGGCTCCTTTCTACCAATCAGGAACAGCTTGCCGGCCGGATCAAGGAGATTGACACCCTTGTTGAAGAGCAGCGCTTCAAGCTCGAGCAGATTTCCGGCATTTCCCGGGAAGAGGCCATGGCGAAACTCACCGAGAGTATCGAGAGTGAGGCCCGCATGGAGGCTGCCAAGTCCATTGTCCGCATTGAAAATGAGATGAAGATCCAGGCCGACAAGAAGGCCAAAAATATTCTGGCCCTGGCCATCAGCCGGTATGCCGGTGATTATGTTGCTGAAAAAACGGTGTCCGTGGTATCTCTGCCCAACGACGAGATGAAGGGCCGCATCATCGGCCGGGAAGGGCGGAATATCCGCGCCATCGAGGCGGCCACCGGCATTGATATTATTATCGATGATACCCCGGAGGCGGTTATTCTTTCCGGTTTTAACCCGGTGCGCCGGGAGGTTGCCCGTCAGGCCCTGGAACAGCTCATTGCCGATGGTCGCATCCATCCGGCCCGCATTGAAGAGGTTGTGGCCAAGGTGGAAAAGGAACTTGATACCACCATGCTTGAGTCCGGCGAACAGGCGACCTTTGATGTGGGCGCCCACGGTGTTCACCATGAGGTCATCATGCTGCTGGGCCGCCTGCGCTATCGGACCAGCTATGGCCAGAATGTGCTGCAGCACTCCCTGGAGGTGGCCTTCCTCTGCGGCATTATGGCGGCGGAACTGGGCCTTGATGTCAAGCAGGCCAAACGGGCCGGCCTCCTGCACGATATCGGCAAGGCCGTTGACCATGAGGTGGAAGGCTCCCATGCCAGTATCGGCGCCAATCTGGCCAAGAAATATGGCGAGCCTGAGGTGATTGTGCATGCCATTGCCGCCCATCACGAAGATGTGGAGCCCAGCTCCATTCTGGACATCCTGGTGCAGTCCGCTGACGCCCTCTCCGGGGCCCGGCCCGGCGCCCGTAAAGAAATGCTCGAGTCCTATGTCAAGCGCCTTGACGATCTGGAAAAGATCGCCATGTCCTTCAAGGGGGTGGAGAAATCCTTTGCCATTCAGGCCGGACGGGAAATCCGGATTGTTGTGGACAGTCATGATGTCAATGATACGGATGCCTGTCTCCTCAGCAAGGATATCGCCAAAAAGGTCGAGAGTGATTTGACCTATCCCGGCCAGATCCGGGTGACGGTGATCCGGGAAACCCGCTCCGTGGAATATGCGAAGTAGGGGACAGCAGAAATAAAGGAGTTAGAGAAGTTATAGAAGGTAAAGACATGCGGATCATGCATCCCTCTCCACCTCCTATGCTTCTTCTTCTCTACCTCCTCTACCTCCCCTACCTTCTCTAACTTCTATATCTACTCTAACTCCTCTAACTTCTGTCATAATTCATGAATTATACTATTGAAGAGCAAGTCGCCCTCCTGGAAAGGGGGAGTGTCGATGTCATAAATAAAGAAGATCTCATCGCCAAGCTTGAAAAGTCGGCGGCAACAGGCCAGCCGCTGCGGATCAAGGCCGGATTTGATCCAACGGCGCCGGATCTCCATCTGGGCCATACGGTCCTCGTTCAGAAATTGAAGCAGTTTCAGGATCTGGGTCATGAGATTCTTTTTCTGATCGGTGATTTTACCGGCATGATCGGTGATCCCACCGGCAAGAGTAAAACCAGGCCGCCCCTTACCAAAGAAGATGTGGCCAGAAATGCCGAGACCTACAAGGAACAGATCTTCAAGATCCTTGATCCGGAGAAGACCAAGATCGTCTTCAACAGTGCCTGGCTCAATCCGCTCACCTCGCTGGACATGATCCGTCTGGCCTCCCAGCTCACCGTGGCCAGGATGCTTGAGCGGGATGATTTCCGCAAACGTTTTGAAGGGCACCAGCCCATCTCCATCCACGAGTTTCTCTATCCCCTGATCCAGGGCTATGACTCGGTGGCCCTGGAGGCGGATGTGGAGCTTGGCGGTACGGATCAGCGCTTTAATCTCCTCATGGGCCGCGACCTGCAGCGTACCTGGGGCCAGGAGCCGCAGGTGGTCATCACCCTGCCCCTTCTGGAAGGGCTGGACGGCGTCAACAAGATGAGCAAGTCTCTGGGCAATTATATCGGCATTACCGATGAGGCCAATGATATCTACGGCAAGATCCTCTCCATTTCCGATGCCCTTATGTGGCGCTATTATGAGTTGCTCAGCGACCTGGGCAACCAGGAGATCGCCCGGCTCAAGGCGGACGTGGAAGAGGGAAGGGTGCATCCCAAGGCCGCCAAGATGCAGCTGGCCCGGGAGATAACCGCCCGCTTTTATGACCAGGAGACGGCGCAGCAGGCCGAGGCCCATTTTGAAACGGTTTTTAAAAAGCATGACCTGCCTGACGATATCCCGGAATATCACTGCGCCTGTGGGGAAGAAACAATCTGGCTGCCCAGGCTTCTTGCCGAAGCCGGCCTGGTCAAAGGCACCGGCGAAGCCCGCCGCATGATCACCCAAAACGCCGTTTCCCTGGACGGCGAAAAAAAGGCCGACCCGGATTGCCAGGTCCCAACCCAGGGCGAGCTACTGCTCAAGGTGGGCAAACGGAAATTCTGCCGGGTGATCTTCTCCACCTAGGTTCAAGTTGCAAGGTGCAAGGTGC
>JAVLBA010000121.1:0-4958 GCA_031581485.1 Desulfurivibrionaceae bacterium
AACGAAAAGCCATGGGAGTATGGGCCGATTTCTCGAATTTGCAGTAGATTTATGTCTAAGTCCGACAGGCTCCTAGGCTGCCAGAAAAGAACAGCCCTCTGGCCCGGGAAGAATGCACAGCCGTGATCTTCCGAGGTTATGCCAGTTCGTCCACCGCCAGCTTGTATTTGGGGTCCTCCACATAATTGACATCAATGATGGCGGAGGCATTTTCCAGGAGTTGGCGGCAGTCGGCGCTCAAGTGGCGCAGGTGTACGGTTTTTCCCACTTTGGCGTATCTTTCGGTGAGTCTGTTCAGGGCTTCAATGGCCGAGTGGTCAACCACCCTTGATTCCTGGAAATCAATGATGACCTCGTGGGGATCGTTCAAGACGTCAAACTTCTCTTGAAATACCGTGGTAGAGCCGAAGAAGAGGGGGCCGTAAATGTGATAATGTTTGGCGCCGTCTGCCGCGATATGCTTTCTGGCCCGGATCATCTTGGCATTTTCCCAGGAGAAGACCAGGGCGGAGATCACCACGCCGATGAGGACGGCCACAGCCAGATTATGGAAGAGCACGGTGACGGTGGCCACCACCACCATGACAAAGACATCGGCGGCCGGGACTTTGCGCATGATCCGCAGGCTGGCCCACTCAAAGGTGCCGATGGCCACCATGAACATCAGGCCCACCAGGGCCGCCATGGGGAGTTTCTCGATGAGCGGCGCGCCGAACAGAATGAAAAGCAGCAGAGAGACAGCGGCGGTGGCTGCCGACAGACGCTTGCGGCCGCCAGAGCTGATGTTGATAATGCTCTGGCCGATCATGGCGCAACCGCCCATGCCGCCGAAGAATCCGGTGAGCACGTTGGCGCTGCCCTGGGCCAGGCATTCTTTGTTGCCGCGGCCGCGGGTTTCGGTCATCTCATCGATGACGGTGAGGGTCAAGAGGCTTTCGATGAGGCCCACCAGGGCCATGATCAGCGCATACGGAAAGATGATCTTCAGGGTCTCGAAGTTCAAGGGCACCAGGGGCAGGTGAAACTGGGGCAGGCCCCCGGCAATGGAGGCGATATCGCCCACGGTTCGGGTGGGGATGTCGAAATAGATGACCACCGCCGAAACGCTGATGATGGCGGCAAGGGAGGGGGGCACGGCCTTGGTGAACTTGGGCAGGAAGTAGATGATGGCCATGGTGGCCAGGACAAAGCCTGCCATGATCCAGAGCGGGCCGCCGCTTAACCACTGGCTGGAGTTATCCGGGCCAAGGGTCTTGAACTGGTCGAGCTGGGAGAGAAAAATGACGATGGCCAGGCCGTTGACAAAACCGAACATGACCGGGTGGGGCACCAGGCGGATGAATTTACCCAGACGCAGCAGGCCTATCCCTATCTGGATGAGCCCCATCAGGATGACGGCGGCGAACAGATATTCTACCCCGTGCCTGACAACCAGACTGACAATCACCACGGCAATGGCGCCGGTGGCCCCGGAGATCATGCCGGGCCTGCCCCCGATAAGGGCGGTGACCAGGCCGATGATGAAGGCGGAATAGAGGCCCACCAGGGGGCTGACATTGGCAATGAGTGAAAAGGCAATGGCCTCGGGAACCAGGGCCAGAGAGACTGTCAACCCGGAGAGGATCTCGATCCTGGCGGTGAGCTGAGAGCTTTTCATTGATTCAATAAAATTCATGCGGGTCCTTATATCTTGGGGTAATGCCGTACCGTGCCCTCAGGGACCCGGGTATGTGGAAAAACAGGGGCGTTGCCATCTTTCGTGGCGGCAACGGCTGGTTCATGGGTAATTTTTGCTATCTTGTTTCTACGATATCAGGCTTGACAGGCAGTGGGCAAGCGGCAGAAAAACCGCTCATAAAATCGCCTTGCCGCCCTGTTACACGTCACGGCAAAGAGCAGAGCGAGGCGGCAGGCCAGCGCTGTCATGCCGGAGTGGCGGCTGCAACTCTCTGGCCTGGTTCACTCCGATGGTCAAGACAACGGGATGGCGCTTGAAGAGAAGGGCTGAATGTCGATGGGGATCAGATGGAAAAAATAAAATGGTACCGAAAGGAACCGAGGTATATAGCAGGTGCGCACAGCAAAGTCAAGACAGGTGTGCGCGGCAGACTGCAGCCCTGTAGGGCAATGGTGCCTCCCGCCTTGCCGGCGAACTTTCCGGGCCGGGCCATGTCGCTGGGTCTTGATGGTGGCGTCGGAGCCCCAGGTATCAGGCCGCCTGCGCCTTTCCTTGCTGCTTTAAATTGTCAGCCGGAGAAAAAAGAAATTGACATTACCCCTGGATAGCACCGAATCTAAAAGAGAAGCAGTCATGAAATGACAGAAGTGCGCAAATACTTTTCACCAATTCCAGCAGAGGAGGCAAGCATGGCAGGCAGCGTCTACAAGATCATCGAAGTGGTGGGCACCAGTACCGAATCCTGGGAGAAGGCGGCCCATGTGGCAATCGACACGGCGGGCAAGCGCCTGAAGGATCTGCGGGTGGCCGAGGTCGTCAAGCTGGACATGAAGGTGGAGGAGGGCAAGGTGACCGCCTACCGGGCCCGGCTTTCCCTTTCCTTCAAGTATCATCAGG
This sequence comes from Desulfurivibrionaceae bacterium, assembly GCA_031581485.1. Taxonomy (GTDB): domain Bacteria; phylum Desulfobacterota; class Desulfobulbia; order Desulfobulbales; family SURF-16; genus BM506. Next base: position 2,576 of record JAVLBA010000121.1, read on the forward strand.
AATCAGCATAGACCAAGAGGCGGAAGCGGCAAGCAAAAAGGGGCCCTGACTCAGGTGGCGGCAGCAATGCCAGCCGAGTCAGGGCCCCTTTTGCGTTCAGCACCTGTTGATAAGCCTGTCGGGCGCAATCTTAATCGGGGTTGGCCGGCGGCGGCTTTTCGGGGCTTTCTTTTTCCTCTTCAATCACCGCCTCCTCCGGGGTGTCCGGATGGCTTTCCAGCTTGGCCAGTCGTTCCTCTTCACGCTCTGATTCCCTGAGCAGCATGTTTTCAATCCGGGTTGCCAGCATGAGGTCCTTCTTTTCGCGCCGCTGGAACTCCAGGGCCAGATCTTTATAGAGCGAGATGGTCATGAGCACCATGATCAGCATGAAGGGAAAGGCCGCAATGATGGAGACGGTGCGCAGGCCATAGAGCCCGCCGCTGAGCAGCAGCACAGCAGCCATCAGCAACTGCAGACCGCCCCAGAGGATGCGGACGAATCGGGTCGGGTTGAGTACGCCCTTTGAGGTGAACATACCGAGAACAAAGGTGGCAGAGTCGGCGGAGGTGATGACGAACATGGCCACCAGCAAAATAGCACCAATGGCCAGGATGTCGCCGCCCGGGAGAAGACTCAGCAGGGTATAGAGGCCGGCCGGCGCCTCCACGGCCACGGCATCAGCGATGCCGGCCTGGTTGTACAGCTCAAAGTAAATGGCAGAGCCCCCAAAGGCTGAGAACCAGAGCATGCTGAGGGCCACCGGCACGATCATCACTCCCAGGACAAACTCGCGGATGGTCCGGCCCCGGGAGACACGGGCGATAAAACTGCCCACAAAAGGCGCCCAGCTGAGGCCCCACGCCCAGTAGAACATGGTCCATTGTTCCACCCAGTGTTCGCTGGAGTAGGGTGTGGTCACCAGGCTCATTTCCGTGATGTTGCCCAGATATTCGCCCAGGGTCTGGGTCATCACCGCGAAGATAAATGCCGTGGGCCCGAAGGTGAGCACAAAGAGCAGCAGCAGGGTGGCCAGCGCCATGTTGGCGTTGCTGAGGAGGCGGATGCCCTTGTCAAGCGGGGTGAGCGCCGAGATCATAAAGAGTCCGCCCACCACGCCGATGATCATGAACTGTGAAGTGAAGCCATAGGGGATATCAGCCAGGCTGGAGAGGCCGCTGTTGATCTGGAGTGTGCCGAGACCCAGGGTGGTGGCCACGCCAAAAATAGTGGAGACCACGGCCAGGATGTCGATGGCCTTGCCCCAGCCCCGGTCAACCATGGTGCCAAGCAGAGGCCGCAAGGTCTCGCTGATCAGCCCGTAGCTGTTGTGACGGAAGCGGATATAGGCGATGGCAAGACCCACCACGGCAAAATTGGCCCACTGATGCAGTCCCCAGTGAAAGAAGGCATAGCGCATGCCCATCTGAGCGGCTTCAGCAGTGCGGGGATCCCCCATGCCCAGGGGCGGCTCATTGAAGTGCATCATGGGTTCGGCCACACCCCAGAACACCAGACCGACTCCCATGCCGCCGGAAAAAATCATGGCCAGCCAGCTGGGAAAAGAGAATTCCGGCGGCTCGCCATCAGGACCGAGGCGGAGTTTGCCGAATTTGGAAAGAGCAATGCCAAGGCTGAAAAGAACAAAGCCGCTGGTGGCCAGGAGGTAGACCCAGCCGACGTTGGTGGCGGTGGTATCCAGGACCTGCTGCGCCACCTGCTCAACCATCTCCGGCCGGGAGGCCGCAACTGCCACGAAGGCGGCGATGATGAGTGCCGAGAGATAAAAGACCGTGCCCACATCCCCAAGTATTCTGTTGAAAAAAGCGGAAATGCCGCTGGTGACATTCTTCATTGCTGCTCCTTGCTGCCAAATCTCATATTCGCAATTGCCTGTTGTCCGGTGGGGCCACCACCCTGCATCACCAGCCGTGCGGTGGCGGTTTCAGGCCAGGGCAGGTGGGCTGCGCCGCACTCTGGGGTGATAAAAAAAGAGCACCCCGTTTTCATATCCGCCATCAGAGGGACCGACCAAGAAACCCAGTGCTGGCAAAGGAAAGCGGGATGCTTTTTTAGTCTATCCTGAATCGGCCCCAATTGCATCATGGTTTTGGCAAGTCAGGGGACGGTATGGGGTATGGTTGGTGATGGCAGTCTGCTTGCCGGTAGTCCGCCCGCTGGTACCATGTCCTCCGGGCCCAGCCCCGCCTCATCGACTCGCCTGTGATGAGGTGAGGGAGGGCGAAAGACCGCCCTGAAAGACACCTCTGCCCCTTTGTTCCTGCCCCGCCATATAATCGCTGGGATAAGCCGTGGAAATCGGTTAGGTTTTCACGGTGATCGGGAACTCTCCTTAAACAATTAAACCTACAGGTGTTGCAGAAGATATGACCTGCGAAATGCA
>JAVLBA010000122.1:0-4940 GCA_031581485.1 Desulfurivibrionaceae bacterium
GGGCCGGATAGAGCTCATCCCAGCTGCGCACGTCCAGGTGTGCCAGTTCGGCCTGCAAGGCCTGCTTGACGGCCATGACCTCCCGGCGCTCATGGAGCAGGACACTTATCTGGCTGACCCCCTCCGGCACCATGAGCATGTTGCGGCCCTGGGCCAGGTCCATATAGACGGCGCTGTCGTCCAAGGCCATATTATTGGTCTTCAAGATGCCGGTGATGCGCAGGGCCAGGGCCGCCACCTCATTACTGCTATTCTGGGCCGACAGGACAATCTTGTCCCCCACCTTGAGCTTCATCTTATCGGCCAGGCGATAGCCCACCAGGGCGCCGCGCCCCTTGTCCCCAAAGGCATAGTCGCCCTCCGCAAGATAAGAGGCCAGCCGGCCATGGCGATCCTCGGCTGCCAGATCCACGGCCATGAGGGTGGCATTGCGGGAGTAATGGGCCGTGGCAATGAGGCCGTCCTGGCGCAGGCGCCGGACATGGCTCCTGACCCGCGGGTCTGCCGCCAGCAAGGCGCTGACCCCGGCCGGGTTGTGGATCAGATGCTGCAGGCCCGGGTCAAGACGAAAACCCTGGCCATAGATGGAGATGTCGCCGCTGTCGCTGCGGATGGCGTTGTCGATGACCTGCTCGGTCATGCCGTCGTAGAGGCCCTCCATGGCCAGCAGGCCCCAGAGGCTCATGGCGATCATGACCATCACCAGCAGGGAACGGGCCAGGCGGCGGTGCAATGAAGCCAGGGCGATGCGCAGCAGAATCTTAAACATGATGCATCGCCTCCATGGGTCTGAGCCGATTGGCCTTGATGATGGGATAGAGGGTGGAGAGCACGGCCAGGACAAACATCACTGCCATGTCGCGCAGGATGATAAGCGGCGCAAAGGTGGTGGGCATGCTGGACGCCGCCAGGCCGTACTGCTTGAAAACCTCCTCGGACATGGCCAGGGTGATGGGATGGAGGTGGAAATACCAGGCCAGACCGGCACCGATCATGCCGCCCACCACCACGCTGGCCAGGGCCAGCAGCACGCTCTCGGCCAGCAGCATCTGCAGGATCTGGCCGGGACGGGTGCCCAGGGCGCGCAGCACGCCGATCTCCCGCATGCGGGCAAAAACGGTGAGCCAGGTATAGATGAGCACCACGAAAAAGATGACGATAAAGATCACCGCCAAGGTGAGGTAGCCGAAGATGGAGTCCACCAGCATGGCCTGCACCAATCCCTCCATGGTGGTGCGCCAGCTCTCGGCCACATAGTCCCGCTCCAGGCGCTCATTAAGGGCGGCCGCCACCTGGTCGGCGGCACGGGGGTCTTCCGGCAGGACAATGAAGTGGCTGGCATAGTTTTCCGCCGCCATCACCCGATCAAAATAGTCCTTGCCCACAAAGGCGGCGGTGGCGTCAAAGTCAAAGAGGCCGGTGCGGAAGATACCGGCCACCACCAGGTTGTCGGCGGCAAAGGAGTAGTCGGCACCGGTGCCCACAAAGGAGAGCTGCTCCCCCACCTCCACCTGGAGACGGCGAGCCAGCTCATAGCCCAGGTAGAGCTGGTTGCCTGCATCGTCCTCCGGATAGCGGCCGGCGGTGCGGGACGAGGCCAGGCGCGACAGGCGGCGCTCCGCCTTAAAGTCAACGCCGCTCAACATGCCGCCCACCGCCTTTTCATCGGCGGCAAAGAGGACAAAGGTCTCAAAGCGGGGAGCGGCCTCGGCAATGCCTGGGGTGGCGTCTACGGCGCGGGCCACGGCCTCCACATCAAAGATGAGGTTGTCCAGGCTCGGCTTGGCGCGGAAGTCTCGGTGGGTGATCTGGATATAGCCGGGGTAGATCTCCACGGCGTTGCTGAGCATCTTGTCGTGGGAGCCGTCCATGAAGGCGGTGGCAAAGACCAGCATGGCCGTGGTGAGGCTGAGCAGCAGGATGGTCACCAGGCTGCGGGCGGCATAGGCCCGGATATTGCGCAGGGCAAAATGGATAAAGATCATGGCTTGGTCCCAGAACCGATCCGTTTGCTGAAACGTAACGAATAAGATTCGTTTTTTGGGCTCCTATTCCTGTCACTACTGAGAAAAACGCTTCAGGGCCCGCTTGCTGAAATAGGCCTCGTCAATCTCCTCATCAAAGACAGCATCATCAATAATAACCTCGGTCTGATGGCCGGCCTTGTCCGGAGACTGGGGCAGCATCAGCCAGCGGCTGGGGTAGAAACGCTCGCCATAGCGCTGCACATCCAGATATTCAAGGATGCGCACCAGCTGGCCATCCTCATCATAGTAGCGCACCGTGGTGGGCAGATAATAGTCCCTGGAGACATGCATGCGGATGCGGCCCCAGACCACCGGCGCCTCTTCCCGGGCATGGAGATCGACCAGGTAGCCCGCCTCATCCTCGCCCTGCAGTTCGGCACGATAATCCTCGGAGATGGAGCTTTCCCGCACCAGATCATCGTTGGTGAAATCACTGCCCATCCAGCTCTGCAGCATCATGGAGGCCGGGATCTTGATGGTCCTTTCAATGCGCGGCACATACTGCCACATGGCATTATCCACTTTGAGAAAGGTGATACCCCGGTCCTTGCCCGGATAGGTGATGCGGATAAAGCTCTTCTTTGTGCCCTTGGACCAGCTCTCCATCTTCATGGTGCGCTTGCTCCGTTTGGTCTGCACCACCATGGTCAGTTGCAGATAGGCGGTCTCCCCGTTGAGATTATCCTCCACCCGCTTGATGATATCTGCAGCAGGCATGGCCTGGGCTGTTGACGAGAGCAGCAGCAGACAAAGAGCCACCAACAAGGCCTTGCTATGGATCATATTCCCTTCCTCCGCAGAACCGGCCAACCGCCGCGCCCTTTCAGGCACCCTGATACAAGAGGCCTTTTGCCACCTGGTCCGCCGTCGGCTTGTCTGCCACCTTCTCCACCAGGTGCAGGGCAAATGCCATGGCCGTGCCAGGCCCCTGGCTGGTGATGATATTGCCGTCCTCAACCACCCGCCCGGGCGCGATCTGGGCCGCGGAAAGGAGCTTCTCCTCCAGGCCGGGATAGATGGTGGCCTTCTTGCCGGCCAGCAACCCGGCCTTTTCAAGGACCAGGGGGGCGGCGCAGATGGCGCTCACCAGAGCGCCATCTGCAGCATGGCGCCGTAACAGGGCCAGGACCTCTTCCGAGGCCAGCAGATTGTTGGTGCCGCCCATGCCGCCGGGCAGGATCACCAGATCAAAGCTCCTATCGGCAACCTCGGCCAGGACCGTGTCCGCCATGATCTTGATGGCGTGGCCGCCTTCCACCAGGGGCTCTTCAAGGCCGGCTGCGGTGATCTCCACCTTGGCGCGGCGCAGGACATCGATAATGGTCACCGCCTCGGTCTCTTCAACCCCCGGGGCCAATAAAATAAGCGCTGTTTTCATGAGTTCCTCCTTTAAAAAAGAAAAACCCCGAAAGAACGGGCCTGCTCGCGAAAAGAAGGGTTATTCGCGAGCAGGCTCGCTCCTACGGGGTAACGAACGGGTTTGCTTATATTACTATGGCCAGGAGCTCCCTGTCCAGGCAACTCTTAATGCTTGAAGGAGCGCTGGCCCGTGAACTTCATGGCCACCTGGGGATCGGCCTCGTTGCAGGCCTGAATGGTTTCAAAATCACGCATGGAACCGCCCGCCTGGAGGATGGAGGTGACGCCCTGCTTGATGCCGACATCGGCACCGTCCCGGTAGGGGAAGAAGGCGTCGGAGATCATGCAGGAGCCGGGCAGGCCGGCCCGCTCTTCCCGGGTCTGGCCGTCAATGGCCTCCTGATCCGCCCGGTTGCGCTTGCCCTGCTCAACCTCAAGGGCCATTTCAGAATAGGAGATGCCGAACTTGTCAAAGCAGAGGACATCGGCATATTTGATATAGGCCTTATGGACGGCAATCTCGGCCACACCGACGCGGTCCTGCTCGCCGGTACCGATACCCACGGTGACGCCGTTCTTGACGTAGATAACCGAGTTGGAGGTGACGCCATGCTCCACGGCCCAGCCAAAGAGCATATCATCGATCTCAGCGGCAGTGGGCTGACGCTGGCAGCGGTACTCCACGCCCTTGGAGGTGGTGACCGCCTCTTTGAGATCAGCCGCGGTGCGGATGGAGTTCACCGCTGACTGCTGGGCAATGAGGCCGCCGTCAATGAGGCTCTTGAAGTCCACAAAACGGTACTTCTCATACTCGGCCAGCCGGTCGATGCGGGCCATCTTGATGACGCGCAGGTTCTTGCGCTGGGCCAGGATCTCCAGGGTGCCCTCTTCAAAATCAGGGGCGCAGACCACCTCGAGATAGTTCTGGCTCATCAGCTCGGCCGTGGCCTTGTCAACGGCCTTGCTCATGACAACAGCGCCACCAAAGGCGGCGATGCGGTCGCAGCGGTTCGCCTTATTATAGGCATCGGCCAGGGAGTCACCCACGGCGCAGCCGCTGGGATTATTATGCTTGAGGATAACCGCGGCCGGCCGGTCCACCATGTATTTAATGATATTAAGACCGTTATCGATATCCGTGAGATTGATCTTGCCGGGGTGCTTGCCCACCTGGAGCATGTCCTCCACGGCTATGGCGCTGACCAGGCCGTTGCCCGGTTCGATGAAATGACAATCGCCCAGGGTGAGGTTGCCGTTAATGAGCTCATAGAGGGCGGCCTCCTGATCAGGATTTTCGCCATAGCGTATACCGCGCTCTTCCACACTGCCGTCAGCCATGGCGATCTTCCAGGTTCTTTTTTTGTAGACCAGCATCTGGTCGCCAAAGGAGACGGTCATGGACATGGGAAAGGAATCACCAAGGATATTGGTGTACATCTTCTTCAGATCTTGGGACATATTGGACCTCGCAAGGTTGTTTTTTTGTAACTGCGCACAGGGCACCGAATCTTCCCGCGACCAGGCCGGCTTACGTATGACTTATACGCGGCGCCG
>JAVLBA010000123.1:0-4873 GCA_031581485.1 Desulfurivibrionaceae bacterium
TTTCAAAGACCGCCTCACTTTCCCAGGCCGGCTGGAGATGGAGGGAGATGACCTTCTCCCTGTTGATTTCCGAAAAAAAGAGGCAGGAGGACAACCAGGGCCAAACCAAAAGGAGACTGATGAGGCAAGGGGTCTTTTTCACTCGTGTTCCCGGGGAGACGGCCCAAGGAGGGGCCAATGGTTTCTTGACGGTATAGGCAAACAAAGGTATGGAGATTTTAAAGAGTAACCACTACCAAATAGAATCATTGATGACAACGGACAAAATAGATCTCAAAAATTTCAACAGAGAGCAGCTCCAGCAGTGGATCAGCTCCCTGGGCCACTCCCCCTATCGGGCCCGGCAGATCTTTGCCTGGCTCTACCGGCCCGGTATTACTGATTTCCAGCAGATGACCGATTTGCCCAAACAATTCCGCGATGAGCTGCAGGAAACCGCCTATATCAGCTTCCTGCCCATTGCGGCACAAGAGGTCTCTACGGACGGCACCATCAAGTATGGCCTGCAGCTCCACGATGGGCTGCTGATCGAAAGCGTCCTCATCCCGGAAGAGGAGCGCAACACCCTCTGCATTTCCTCCCAGGTGGGGTGTGCCATGGGGTGTGCCTTCTGCCTCACCGGCACCATGGGCTTCAGCCGCAACCTGACTCCGGCCGAGATTGTCGGCCAGATCAGTGCGATCCAGAGGGATCTGAGCCAGCGGCAGGCCGGCCGCATCACCAATATCGTCTTCATGGGCATGGGGGAACCCCTGGCCAATTTCGATAATCTGCTCACAGCCCTGGCAATCATCATGGACGAACTGGGCCTCCATTTCGCAAACCGCAGCATCACGGTCTCCACCTGTGGTCTGGCTCCCAAGATTGTCGAGCTGGGCAAACGGTTCCGGGTGAATCTGGCCATTTCCCTCCATGGTGCCGATGATGAGACCCGCAATAAAATCATGCCGGTGAACCTCACCTACCCCATTGCCGAGGTGCTGGAGGCGTGCCGGCAATTTCCTCTGCCCTCCGGCAAGGTGCTCATGTTTGAGTATATCCTCCTGGCCGGAATCAATGACAGTGTTGATGATGCCCAAAAGCTGGCCGCCCTTTTAAAAGGAGTGCCGTGCAAGATAAATCTTCTGCCCTGCAATGAGGCCCCGGAGATCCCCTTTTCCCGGCCCAGCCGGAACCGGGTCTACGCCTTCCAGGATGTCCTGCGTAAGGCAGGCTATACCGTGCTGATCAGAACCAGCCGGGGCGCTGATATCTCAGCGGCCTGCGGCCAGCTGGCCAACAAGAGCAGGCAGGAGCAAAAGGGGGCATGAGCCTCCATCACTTCAGCCGCCAATCTTCCCTCGACAGTGACCAGGAAGATGTCACCCTCAAATAAGTTTATTATTGCCTGACCCTCCTTAATCGCGATACGCTTTTTATTATGACTAGCCAAAGAATGGAGCGCGCCCTGGCCGGCCCGGCAAGGACGCGCTCTACTCATAGAATAAGGAGCTGTAATCATGAAGGAAGCGCTCTTTTATAAGGCTGAGGCTGATAAAACAATTGTCTGCGCTCTTTGCAACCATCATTGTCATATCAAGCCGGGCAAACGCGGTATCTGCGGGGTCCGCGAAAATCAGGAGGGCAAGCTCTACAGCCTGGTCTACGGTCGCCTGATCTCCGGCAATAGCGATCCCATTGAAAAGAAACCCCTCTTTCATTTCCTGCCCGGCTCCACCTCCTACTCCATTGCCACGGTGGGCTGCAATTTTCGCTGTCGCCACTGCCAGAACTACCAGATCTCCCAATACCCCCATCTTCACAACGGCGAGATCACCGGAACCGCCACCAGCCCTGAGCAGGTGGTGGAGGCGGCTGTGGCCGCTGGCTGCGCCAGTATCAGCTACACCTATGTGGAACCCACCATTTTCTACGAGTTTGCCTATGACTGTGCTCTCCTGGCCCAGCAAAGCGGCCTGAAAAATGTCTTTGTCAGCAACGGCTATATGAGTCCGGAAGTCACCCGGCATCTGGCACCGGTCCTGGACGGCATTAATATCGACATCAAGGCCTTCACCGATGATTTCTACAAGAAAATATGCTCGGCCCGTCTCCAGCCGGTACTGGATAATGTCCGCCTCATGCATGAGCTGGGGGTCTGGGTTGAAGTAACCACCCTGCTCATTCCCGGCCTCAACGACTCAGACGCGGAATTAGAGCAGATGGCCCGCTTTATCAAGGATATCGACCCTGACATACCCTGGCATCTTACGGCCTTTTACCCCACCTATAAACTGACGGACAGGCCCCCCACCCCGGTGGAGACGTTGCGCCGGGCCCGGGATATCGGCCTCAAGGAGGGTCTCCATTTTGTCTATGAAGGCAATATCCCGGGTGAAGGCGGCGAGAACACCTACTGCCCCCATTGCGGGACTGAGATTATCAGTCGCTATGGTATGAGCTGCAAGGGGGTGAAGATAACGGCCGGCAGGTGCGCCCACTGCCAGGAGGTCATCCCCGGTGTCTGGTAGCCTCTCCGGCCTCCTCTTCTGACCAGGATCCCCCCCTTGCCCCTGTGCAGTCGTGTCCACAGGGGCAAGGGGCCCTAAAGGCTCTTTTGCCCCTCTCTTGACGAACCCCTCTTCCCTGTTTATAATGCACCTCTTCACTGACGCTGCCAGAGCAGCTGGAAAGGGGATGGTCACCTTGCCAGGATAGCCCCCCTATTTCGCCGCAAAACCCCCGTCAAGACCAGAAGAAAAACAAAAGGGTTCCCTGGTGGCCATTGGGGGCTTTTTGGTATTGTCAAGGCTCACCGCACAAAGGAGCTGATCCTTTGCCCCTTGGCGACAGTGCCAAAAAAAATAACTGGCAGAGGGCATTTCCTGGTATGATGCCTTCCCTTGGCACCTTGCCCTGCCCAGACAACCCTCCTCAGGGTCTGAACTCTTCGCGTCTCGCCTGGAGTCCGGAAATCCTGTCTCACCACCTGATCCTTCCCCCCTTCCCTGGCTTTACAGGAGCTCCTTATGCGTATAAAAATACTCGGAATTTCCGGCTCACCTATAGAAAACAGCAATACCGATCGGGCCCTGCAGATTGCCTTAGAGGCAACCGGTTATCAGACAGAGTTTATCAAGTTATCTGACTATACCGTGGGGCCCTGTAATGGCTGTCTCGGCTGCACAAAAACCAATAGATGCGTGATCAAGGATGACGGGATCATGCTGACGGAAAAGGCCTACAAGGCAAACGCCCTGATCATTGCCGGCTGGACCCCTTACGCCTCCATTGACAGCCGCACCAAGGCCTTCATGGAACGCCTCTATGCCCTGCGTCATCGCCATGGCCTGATGCACGGCAAACCAGGGGCAGCCATTGTTACCTCGACAATTCCTGAGGGCTTAGAAGGAATGGCGTTGGCCGGCGACCTGGGTATTGGCGCCATTGAGAACCACATGAGAGCAGAAGGGATGCATTTTGTGGGCGGTGTAAAGGTGGCTGGCAATGTGCCCTGTATCCATTGCGGCGATGACCGCCAATGTGCGCATTCAAGCCTCAAGTCAATCTACGGCCGAGACGCCACCATCGCCCAGGTGGGGATCAATCGCCCGGCAGACTCCCCGGCCACCATGGCTGCCCTGGAAAAACTGGGTAAGGACATTGGAGCCGCTGTGTATGGTTGATGAAAGCATGGCCTCTGGAGGAGAGAGTGCCTTGGTGGAGGCGGCCGCCATCTCCTGGGCCTCGTTGCCCCGGGTTATTGATGTGCGTTCCCCTGCCGAGTTTGAAGCCGGCCATATCCCGGGGGCCTATAATGTCCCCCTGTTCAGCGACGCGGAACGAGCCACGGTGGGCACCCTCTATAAGCAGGTGAGCCGCCAGGCTGCCCTTGATAAGGGCCTGGAGATTGTCGGCCCTAAGCTGGCCGCCCTGGTCAAAGAGATCAGAGAGCATGGCGGCCCGGTGCCGCTCATTTATTGTTGGCGGGGGGGCATGCGCAGTGCAAGCGTCTGCGGACTCATGCAGATCAGCGGCCAGCCCTGCCAGCGCCTGGCCGGCGGCTATAAGGCCTTTCGCACTCATGTGCGCCAGCATTTTGCGCAGCCGGCCCGCTTGCTCCTGCTGGGCGGCTCCACCGGCAGCGGCAAGACAGCCCTCCTCCACCGACTGGCCCAGGATCATCTCCAGATTCTCGACCTGGAAGGAGTGGCCAATCATAAGGGCTCTGCCTTTGGTCATATCAACGAAAAACCCCAACCCACCAATGAACAGTTTGAAAACAATCTCTTCCAGGCCTGGCAGCACCTCGACCCAAGCCAGCCCATCCTGGTGGAAAATGAGAGCCGGGTTATCGGCAAGGTCCACCTGCCCGAACCTCTTTTCAGCCAAATGCGCGCGGCCCCCCTGCTTGCCATTGAGGTTCCCAAGAAGGAGCGTATTGCCAGGCTGATCGCTGATTATGCAGGAACACCCAAGGCGGAGCTGGTGGAGGCCACCAAACGGATCGCCAAGAAACTGGGCCCCGAGAAGGTGAAGAGGGTGGAGGAACATATCCAGAACGAGGCGTTTCACCAGGCCTGCGAGATCCTGCTCTCCTATTATGATATCTATTATTACCGAGGTGTCTTCAAGCGTCCGCCTGAACTCATTCACCATCTGGAGCTTGAGGGGCGGGACCTGGACCGCGATGCCGCGCTCATCAAAGCAAAAATAGCTTCCCTGCCCTCTTTGTTCGGCCCTGATAGGCCACAATAAGGCTGGCCATCCGCCTCATGATCACTCCATGGGAATGTACGAAAATCCCCCGTGCTGATAGACAATCATCGCCGCCTAGTGCAGTATATCACTTAAAGTTTCGTATATTTATGCAACTATGTCTTTAACCACAAAG
>JAVLBA010000124.1:0-4778 GCA_031581485.1 Desulfurivibrionaceae bacterium
AACTATGCCTTTAACCACTGCAATAACGAAATTCTACATGTACATTTAAGTTTTACGGAGTACTAGACCCTAAAAGCGGTCCTCAAAATAGGGGGCCAGCACCTCGGGCAGCTTGATGGTGCCGTCCTCTTGCTGGTAGTTTTCGTAGATGGCGGCCAGGGTGCGGCCTACGGCCAGGCCGGAACCGTTGAGGGTGTGGACAAAGGCGGATTTTTTCTCCCCCTCCGGCCGGTAGCGGATGCCGCCGCGCCGGGCCTGGAATTCGCCGAAATTGCTGCAGGAAGAGATCTCCCGGTATTTTTTCTGGGCCGGCATCCACACCTCGATATCATAGGTCTTGTGGGCGGAAAAGCCCAAGTCGCCGGAGCAGAGGAGCACCACCCGGTAGGGCAGACCCAGGAGCTGCAGCACCTCTTCGGCATCTGCCAGCAAGGCCTCAAGCTCGGCGTCCGACTCCTCGGGCCGGGTGAACTTCACCAGTTCCACCTTGTTGAACTGATGCTGGCGGATCAGCCCCTTGGTGTCGCGGCCGTAGGAGCCGGCCTCGGAGCGGAAACAGGGGGTGTAGGCGCAGAATTTCACGGGCAGCTCGGCGGGGCTTAAGGTTTCATCGCGGAAGATATTGGTCACCGGCACCTCGGCGGTGGGGATGAGCCACAGGTCGCGGTCAGAGACGGCTGTCTTGAAGAGATCATCGGCAAATTTGGGGAGCTGCCCGGTGGCGGTCATGGATTCCGTGTTCACCAGAAAGGGGGGCAGCACCTCGGTGTAGCCGTGGCGCTGGGTGTGGAGATCCAGCATGAAGGTGATCAGCGTCCTTTCCAGGCGGGAGGCAAAGCCCTTGAGCAGGGCAAAGCGGGCCCCGGAGAGCTTGGCGGCCCTTTTGAAATCCAGGGTGTCATTTTCTTCCCCCAGGACCTGATGGGGCTTGGGGGCAAAGGAAAAGTCCCTGGGTTCACCCCAGACCCGGAGCTCGACATTGGCGCTGTCGTCATGACCAAAGGGCACGGACTCATGGGGGATGTTGGGGATGGACATGACGATCTCCTGCAGCTCCTCTTCAACCGCAAGCAGCAGCCCCTCAATCTCCTTGATCCGCTCGTTCACCCGGCGCATCTCGGCCATCAGCTCTTCCGCATCTTCCCCGGCCTTCTTACGCCGGGCAATCTCCTGGGACACGGTCTTGCGCTGGTGGCGCAGTCCCTCCACCTCGGCGAGATAGTCGCGCCGTTTCTGGTCAATGGCGCTGAAATCGCCAATGCGGGAATGCTCAATGCCCCGGAATTTGAGCTTTTCTGTGATCAGATCTATGTTTTCGCGGATGAAACGGAGTTCGAGCATGGTGAGGTCCTTTCGGAGGAGTTAAAGAATGGAGAGAATGTAAAGAACGAGAGTAGAGGGAGAGCTTACCATTCTTTATCTCCCATAACTTCTCTGCATTCTGTAGCTTCTTTATTTGTAAAATTACCACTCTGTCAAGTGAATCGTCACCAGTTCACCCTTTTTGAGGCGGCGCCGATGGGCCGGCACCAGGATGATGCAGCTGGCCGCTTCGTGGCGCCCGGCCGGCCGCACCTGACAGCGGCCGTTGGCCAGGGTGAGGATGCCGCCCTTGAGGTTGAGCAGCCCCTTTTGCTTGATGGCCAGCTCCTCGGTGAGCTCGGCCCGCAGACTTTTGGGGCCTGGTTTGGCGCGGCCCTGGAGGGCGAGCAGCGCCGGGTGCACCAGTTCGTGGAAGAGAAGCCGCACCGCCGGCGGCGGCCCGGGCAGGCCGAAGAAGAGGGTGTTGTCTCTGGTGCCGAACAGGGTGGCCTTGCCGGGCCGCAGCCTCAGGACGCGATAATGGATGGTGACGCCGATCTTGTCAAAGGCCTGGCTCACCAGGTCATATTTGCCCGGACCCATGCCGCCGGTGGTGATGACCAGATCCGCCTTGTTGCTCAGCTCTTCCAGGCTGCTGGTGATGGCGGCAATATCGTCTTTGACGGTGGCGGCGCCGCTTGTCAGGCCGCCGCTCTGGCTGATAAGGCCGGCCAGGAGGAAGCGATTGCCGGAGATCACCTGGCCGCTCAAGGGGTTGGCATCCACCAGCTCGCTGCCCGTGCAGATGATGGCGGCCCTGGGCCGGGCATGGACGCGGATCGATTGGGCCCCGGCAGTGGCCGCCAGATGCATATGCCCCGGGGTGATCACCTCGCCGGCGCTGACAATGGCATGGCCCTTTTTGACATCCGTACCCACGCTGCGGATGTGCGAACGGTGGGGGCACTGGATTTCGCTCAGCACCCCTTTGGACTCCCGGCACTCCTCAAAGGGGATCACCTGGTTGCAGCCGTCAGGGACCCGGCCGCCGGTCATGATGCGGATGGCGGTGTGGGGCCTGACCAGATGCTCCTGGGTGGAGCCCGCTGCTATCTCGGAGATGATGGGGAGGGGCCGGCCTTCCGTACACTCCTCCCGGCGCAGGGCAAAACCGTCCATGGCCGACTGGCGGAAATGGGGGATGGCCAGGGGGGCGGTGAGGGACTGGGCGCAGATACGGCCACACGCCGCCAGCAGGGGAATCTCCTCCTGGTCAAGGGCAGGGCTGTGGCTGACGATAAGTCGGCGGGCCTGGTCTAGGTCGAGCTGGTTGTTCATGATGGTTTCGCCATATCCTTGGTGACGGCAGCAGCAGGGGCCGGCTCTGCCCTGACAGCCCCTTGCCAAACCGCTGCGCGTGCTCCTTGTGTCAACGGCCTGCCAGGAGCTTGGCGGCCTCAAGATCCGGCAGCCGGTTTATATTCTCAAAGCTGATCAGCCCCGGATCAGCCCGGCGCAGCACCTGTTCCGGTATTCTTTTGGTGTGCAGCTGTTCAAAAAGGCGGTGCAGCTGGCAACGCCCCTCCCGGAGGTTCTGTGCAACCTGGGGCAGGCAGCTCTTGCCATAGAGGGCGCAGAGCGGCTCCAGCCCCCGGCTCAGTTCCGGCACCACCGCATCCCACCCCTCTTCTGCCTCGGCGCAGAGCAGCCGGATCAGATCTTCCTGGACCAGAGGCATGTCGCAGCCCAGCACAAAGAGCTGCGGCGCGGCCACCTTGTTGAGGGCGGCATGGATGCCGGCCAGGGGTCCGGCCCCGGGGAAGATGTCGCCGGTCATGGGCCAGCCCAGGAAGTCGTAGGTCTCGGGGCTGTTGGTCACCAGCAGGATCTCGCCAAACAGGGAGGCGAGCAGGTCGCCGGCATGGCTGATCAGGGCCTTGTCCTGAAAGAGCGCCAGGGCCTTGTTGCTGCCAAAGCGGCTGCTCTTGCCGCCGGCCAGGATGACTCCGGCGGTATCAGCAATCATGCTGGCAGATGGTCAGGGTGAGGTGGCGCAGATCCTCCTGGGGCCGCAGGGCGGCCAGGGTGGTCAGGACCACATCTTCCAGATATTTGGCTTCAGAGGCGTCCAGGGCGATCTCGCCGTGTGCCCCCTGTAATGTGGAGGTCACGCATCTTTTCTTTATATAGGTGGCAATCAGAAAATCAGCCAGCGGGCCGATGTCGTCCAGGCCGAAGCAGGGCAGGTCTGTGGCAATCCGGGCATCGCTGACAAAGGCGGCCCAGGTCGCGTTGCGGCCGGCCAGGGGTTCGCCGCCGATGGCCCGGCGAAAGACCTCCACCTTGGGATACCCTTCCCATTTATAGCCCTCGGTGCAGACCAGGTCCATGTCGTGGAAATAGCGGGCCACCAGTTCCGGGATGGGGGTGTCATACTCCACATCCCGGGTCATGCCGATGCCGGCCGGGGAGGAGAGGATAACGGTGTGGGCCCCGGCCTGCTTGTGGCGCCAGGTGTCCTTGCCCTTTTTGTCGAACTCAAAATCATGGACATGATGCTTGATGACGCCCACCCGCAGCCCGCGGCGGCCAAGTTCTGCCAGCAGCTTTTCCAGCAGGGTGGTTTTGCCGTGGTTGGGGCGGGCTATAAAGGAGATGACTGGGGGCATTTTTTTGAGAAGGTAAAGTAAAGAAAGAAGTTAAAAAAAAGAAGTTAAAGAAATAAAGAAGGTAAAGGAGGTAAAGAAAAAAAGAAGCCAGGGGGGGAGGGAGGTAGAGAAGAGAGAAAGCAGCTATGGTGCCCGTGGGTCTCCATTCTCTACCTTCTGTAACTCCTCTACCTTCTTTATTTCTGCCTTTAGCTCCTCTACCTTCTTTACTTCTGCTTTTTTATCCTGGCGGCCAGCTGAGGCTGCGGCCGCCCAGGATGTGCATGTGGATATGGAAAACGGTCTGGCCGGCGCCGGCGCCGTTATTAAAGACCATCCGGAAGGCGTCTCCCACCCCCTCCTGCCGGGCGATATCCGCACCGACACGCATCATTTTGCCGATGATCTTCTCGTCCTCTTCAGTAAGGGCGGCCGGGCCCTTTATATGTTTCTTGGGGATGACCAGGAAGTGGACGGGGGCCTGGGGACTGATGTCCCGGAAGGCGTAGACGTCATCATCCTCATAGAGCCGGTCAGAGGGGATGTCACCCTTGATGATTTTGCAAAAGAGGCAATCGGCCATGGCAAACCTCGCAGTGTGAAGGGGAAAGGGGTGTTGGTCTACAGGAAAGGCCCGGCAGGCGGCGCTGCCTGTAGAGCAAAAATGTACAGAAGCCGGGCGATAATGTCAATTTTTATAGGCATGGCCGCGACCTCTGTTGAGGGGGCCTCTGGAAATCGTCAGCACAACCCACCCCTTTCTTGACATAAAAAAAAGGATGTGGTTGGCTTTGCCGCCACAGGGGAGGAACCTGCCATGCCCACTCA
>JAVLBA010000125.1:0-4726 GCA_031581485.1 Desulfurivibrionaceae bacterium
CCAGAAGCTCTTCGTGTTTTTGTACCCCTCAAGGGGGTATTAAAAAGAATGCCTTTGTGGTTAAAAGCAGAGTTACATAAGTATGCGAAACTTTAAGTGATACACTGCACTAGCGCCAGGAGGGTTGTCCTTCTGGCGCTGCCTCCTACTGGGCCACGATAAAGGCGCCGCTGTAGCCCATGCCCGTGAAGTGACCCAGCACCTTGTTGGCCTGGGCCATTTCAAAACCGGCCTGGACCTGGACCCGGTGGAAAATATGGTCACCCCGGTCATAGGTGCGCACAGCCACTTCGTGTCCCTTGCCCTCCATGGTGCTCTTGAGGCGCCGGGCATTCTCCTTATTGGTAAAAGAGCCGATCTGCACGTAGAAATTGCCGATGCTGAAATCCTCATGGGGCAGGAAACGCTCCACCTTTTGGCCATCCTCCTGGACGGTCACTGCCTCCCCCAGGGCGCTGATCCGTACCCGGGCCGTGCCCCGGTCCAGGATGCCCAGTTCCTTGGCCCCGGTGTGGCTGAGATCAATGATGCGGCCCCGGACAAAGGGGCCGCGGTCGTTGATGCGCACCACCATTTCCCGGCCATTATCAAGATTTTGCACCAGAACCTGGGTGTTCATGGGCAGGGTCTTGTGGGCTGCAGTGCGGCTGAACATGTTATAGGTCTCGCCGTTGGATGTCTTGCGGCCATGGAAGGGTTTGCCGTACCAGGAGGCAAGGCCCTTTTCGCCGAACCCTTCTGCCGAGGGCAGGGGGTAATAGGTCTTGCCCTTTATTTGATAAGGACGCTGGGTGGGGGGGACCTTGCTCTCTGTGCTCTCGTATTTGCCGGGGGTGGTCACCCATGTCTTGGCAGGAGCGGTGATGGTCTGCTGCCGTCCGGCGCAGCCGCTCAGGGTGAGGAGCAGAAGAAGGATGAGGGTGAGATGTTTCATGGTTTTGTCTCCACGGCAGGATTGAGGCCGGGGCCTTTCTCCAGGTTGAGGGGCTGTTCCAGTAGCTCATAATTGGTTTGCAGCCGTTGTTTGAAAAAAGGGCCGGCCTTGCCGATGGTGTGCGGGGTATAGGGCAGCAGGCCATATTTCGGGGCCTGGCTGGGGGTGGCATTGTCAAAGATCACCTCGCCGTCGCTGTCTACCCAGGTGAGATGCAGATCAAGAAGGGGGCGGCAGGTGGTAAGCCTGCCTGTCTCATCCGGACAGATAATGGGGAATTCCCAGCGCCGTAACTCATAGCCCTTGTGCCAGAGGCCGTAATAGCCTTTGCCGGTCAATTTGTCCGACATGAAGGGGTAGGGGTATCCCTCGCTTGTGTAGAGATTGACAAAGATCTCCCGCTCCACCTCGTATGAGCCTTGGATGCTCAGGGCCTCCCAGGGCTCATATTCCTCGGCGTCCTGCCGGAAGAGATGGGTGCCTTTGTCGTTATAGCTCCACAGGGCGTGGCAGACGGTGCAGCTGGCCATCTGGCCGTATTTGCTGTGGGCCGGATGGGTCATCTGGGGCACGGGATAGGGGCGTTCCGGGGTGGTGAAGATGATGTCCCCCTCCTGGGCGGTTAAAGAGGGGGGCGCCGTGGCGGCGCTGAAGGCATGGCAGGTCCGGCAGGAAAGGGTCTGGGAGTCTGGTGACATCAGGCCGGAACCCGGATGGCAGTCAATACAGGCCAGGCCCGCCTGCTGATGGATATCAGTGCTGAGCTGGTGGTATTCTACGCCATAGGGGCGGTCAGGCTCGCTGCCGTCCGGGTTGTAGGGCGTGCGGTAATCCCAGTGGAAATCATGTTCATAGCGGCCGTAATAATCAAAGCCGACGAAATTGCTGTTATGGCAGTGGAGGCATTGCTGGTCCGGGGTGCGGCGGACAAAGGCATGGCTTTGCAGCGCTCCTTTGCTGAACTCAAGATGACAGGCGGCGCATCCCACACCGCGCAGGGTCTCCTGGTAATCATCGCCTTCATAGCCGATATGGCAGCGCAGGCAGCGGCGGCGCAGGAGGTCGTCGGCAAGTTCCAGGGGGGTGGTGGGAGTGGCTGAAATGGGGATCATCTCGGCCCGTTCAAGATCACGGTCGGCGCCAAAGGCCCGCCTCACCTTGTTTACCTCGTTTTTTGCCGTGAAATGGAGGGAGTCATGGCTTGCCTCCACCTGACGGGCATGGCAGGAGCCGCAGATGGCCATCATGAAATCAGGGTGGGCCGGCTTGCGGATCAGGCCGGTATGGGCCTCCTCCTGGGTGCTGGTCTCTTCCTGGCCCTGGTGGCAGGAGGTGCAGGCAAAATCATGGTTGGGGTCAAGGTCAACGGTATGGCAATCCCGGCAGCTGTAGAGAGCGGCTTCCTGAGGCTCAAGGGGCGGGGCTGCCGGCACCTCTTCCTCCTTTTTGTCCTGGGAGCAGCCCATGGCCAGAAGCAGGAAGAGCGGGGCGCAAAGGAAAAGTTTTTTTGGCATTATTGTGTCCAGGCAGGAGGAGGTGGTAGGCTGTGGCGTCTGGCGCGGCTGTTCAAGAAAAGAAAATACCCAAGATTGACAAGCATTGCAAGGAGATGAAGTGCGGGAGCCCCTGGCTCATCTGAGGATGAGGGTAATAAAAAATCCCGGCAGCCAAAAAGAGGAAAAGGGCTGGAAAAGAGGAGGCGCTTGCGATATAGTGACACGTCCTTAAGGCAACCGGCCAAAAAAGTTTCCGCCGCCCACAGTCTTAGATCTGCGCCAGAGGTGCTGCCCTCCTTCAGGCAGCGCCTGTGGACCTCCCCAGAAACCACTTCTCGATACGATTTCATGGAAAAACCAAACAAGTCCACCAAGTTCACCAAGTTTATCTTTATCACCGGCGGTGTGCTTTCTTCTCTGGGGAAAGGCCTGGCCGCGGCCGCCATTGGTACCCTGTTGGAAAGCCGGGGCTTGACCGTGACCATGCAGAAGCTGGACCCCTACATCAATGTTGATCCCGGCACCATGAATCCTTTCCAGCATGGGGAGGTGTTTGTCACGGACGACGGCGCCGAGACCGATCTGGACCTGGGTCATTACGAGCGTTACACCAATGCCAAACTGGGTCAGAAGAATAATTACACCTCAGGCCGCATTTATCACTCGGTGATCTCCAAGGAGCGGCGCGGTGAGTATCAAGGGGGCACGGTACAGGTGATCCCCCATATCACCGATGAAATCAAGGACGCCATCCGCAGCCTGGAGGGTGACGCTGATGTCGCCATTGTCGAGATCGGCGGCACCATCGGTGATATTGAGAGCCTGCCCTTCCTGGAGGCGATCCGGCAGTTCCGTCTTGATGTGGGTCGGGACCAGTCCCTCTTTATCCATGTTACCTGGGTGCCCTATCTGGCCACGGCCGGTGAGGTGAAAACCAAGCCCACCCAGCATTCGGTGAAGGAGCTGCGGGCCATCGGCATCCAGCCCGATATCCTCCTGTGCCGGACCGCGGTTGATCTTGATATCGGCCTCAAGAAGAAGATCTCCCTCTTTTGTAATGTGCCCACGGAAGCGGTTATTACCGCCAAGGATGTCAGCAATATCTATGAAGTGCCCCTTCGTTTTCATGAGGAGCGTCTTGATGAGCTCATCCTGGAACAGCTCAATGTCTGGACCCGCGCCCCCCGTATCGAACCGTGGCGTGAATTGGTGGACAAGGTCAAGAATCCCCGCCACAAGGTGACCATCGCCATCATCGGCAAATACGTTGACCTGGTGGAGGCCTATAAGAGCCTCAATGAGGCCCTGATTCATGGCGGCATTGCCAATGATGTCTGGGTGAATCTCAAATATATCAATTCAGAAGAACTTGAGGATGCCGATGTCCCGGCTCGGCTTGCCGGTTGTCACGGTATCTTGGTGCCTGGCGGCTTTGGTCAGCGGGGCATTGAGGGGAAGATTTCCGCCATCACCTATGCCCGGGAGAACAAGATCCCCTTTTTCGGCATCTGTCTGGGAATGCAGCTGGCAGTGGTGGAATTTGCCCGCAATGTTGCCGGTATGCCGGACGCCAATTCCAATGAGTTCTCCCATGCCACCAAACATAATGTTATCTATCTGATGAAGGAATGGTATGACCCGCGCACCGAGCAGACCCATATCCGCGACGAGGGTTCGGAGATGGGCGGCACCCTGCGCCTGGGCAGCTATCCCTGTACCTTGAAGGAGAAGAGTTTTGCGGCCCTGGCCTATGGTGAAAAGGATATTGCTGAACGCCACCGCCACCGTTTTGAGTTCAATCCCGAATTCCGTGCTGAGCTGGAAAAGGCCGGTCTGGTAGTCAGCGGCACCTCCCCTGATAATAATCTGGTGGAGATTGTCGAGCTCAAGGAGCATCCCTGGTTCCTGGGCTGCCAGTTTCATCCGGAATTCAAGTCAAAACCCATGGATCCCCATCCCCTGTTCCGTGAATTCGTCAAGGCCGCCCTCAAACAGGTCAAGGAATAAACGGGTGGCCCGGGGCGGAAAATAGGAAGCAATCGCAGAGGCATAGAGATGAGACACTCTGTGCCTCTTTTTTTTTATGGCACGTCAAAATGAGTTAATTATGGAAGTTACCATTGGTGGGAAAATAAAAATCGGGCCGGGCAACCCTCTGGTTCTTATCGGCGGCCCCTGCGTTATTGAGAGCGAAGAGGTGATCCGCGAGACCGTGGCCGGCCTCAAGGAGATCACCACCCGGCTGGGTATGCCCTATGTGTTCAAGGCCTCCTTTGACAAGGCCAACCGCACCTCC
>JAVLBA010000126.1:0-4443 GCA_031581485.1 Desulfurivibrionaceae bacterium
CGGCAAGCCAGACGGTTCTCTGAGGCCCGCGCCCCCCACAGTCCCTTGAAAAACTATTACGTTCCAAGGTCTCTCTTCGTTTGCTATTTGCTGATGCGGCCTCAAAAGGCCATGCCGATGCTGAAGTGGATGACCAGCTCGTCTTCGCCCCGCTCTGCATTCTGGTCCGGGTTCCAGGCAAAATCGAGGCGCAGGGGGCCGATGGGCAGCAGATAGAGCAGACCTGTGCCCACGGCCGGCCGGAAATCCCGGAAATAGTCATCCATGGTGTCGGAGATCACCTGGGAACGGCTGCTGTAGGGCGGTTGGTTCAGTTCATCGTGGGAACGATTGGGGGAGATATTGCCGTAATCCACAAAGAGGGTGGCTGCGGTCCTGTCGCCCAACTGGCGGCGCAGTTCGATGGTGGCCACGTTATAGGCCATGCCTCCCAACGGGTCACCGGAGAGATCCTGGGGCCCCAGTTCAGATTCCCGGAAGCTGCGTACCGAATTTTCGCCGCCGTTGAAAAACCGCTCGCCCAGGGGGATGGTGATCTGGTTGCGGCCCGGCAGGATGAGGCCGGTATCATAGCGCAGACCCAGGGTGGTTTTAGGGGTGATCTTGATGAAGTGACGCATGCCGGCGCTGAGCCGCCAGAAGGAGATGCTGCTGCCCAGGGCCGGTTCGGCCACCTCAAGGGCGCCGTAAAATTTCCGGCCTCGGGTGGGGAAGAAGAGGTCGTTGCGGCTGTCCCAAGTGGCCTGGGCCTTGACACTGGCCAGGGTGTAGTCGCTGTCCGGCTCTTCCACCTCTGGGTCGGCGCTGATCTCCAGGAGCGTGGTTTGCTTATAGAGATAGCCCAGGCCCACCTCCAGGGCCTCGCTGATTTTTTTGGTGAGCAGGATTGAGCTCCCCATTTCCCGGCGTGTAAAGGAGGGTTCTTCGCGGCGTCTGAAATAGAGGGGGACAGTGGCAATGATGTCATGGCCCAGCAGCCAGGGATCGATGGCGGTGGCCTCGATGTTTTCGCTGCGCGTCGAGCCATTTCCTTCCAGCCGGAGGGTGCGGCCGGTACCGAACATGTTGCTGTCCTGAAAGCCCATTCCGCCCCGCAGCATTTCGTAGGAGCCCCAGCCCACATGGAAAAAGAGTTCCCGGGCCGGGGCCTCCTCCACCTCAACGGCCAGGATCCGGCTGCCTTCATCCCCACCGCCGGCAAGATCGATCCCCACCCGCGAAAAAAGGCCGGTCTGGTAGAGGTTGCTGAAGCTCTGCCGTTTCCGGCTGAGGCTGAAGGGTTCACCCCTCTCCAGGGCCAGCCGGTCCATGATAAAGCCCTGCCGGGTGCGGATGTGACCCGAGATAGTGATAGCGCTGATGGTTATCTGCGGGCCGCTGTGGATGCGGCATAAGAGGATTACCTCCCCCTCCTGCTCCAGCGCGTTCACCTCCACCAGGGCATCGGCAAATCCCAGATTGCCGTAGATCTCCAGCACCCGGCTTTTGAGCAGGAGTTTGCGGCGGCGGAAATAAGGCTCGCCCAGCAGCTCTTGGGCTGCCTGGTCAAGTTCCTCCTGGGCTGCGGCCAGGAGATCACCGCTATATTCCACATCGCTGATGACAAAAGGGCGGCCTTCTTCAATAACCACGATGATGGTTACCCGGTCACGGGCCTCGGAAAAACGGAGGCGGGGCGGCTCCTGGATGTGGACGTGCAGATAGCCGTGGCGGTGGTAGAGGTTGCGCAGCGCGCTGATGGCAGCGCCTATGTCGTTCTCCACAAAGGGCTGCTGACCCAGGCCGAGCAGGCTGGTGCCCCTGCCCTCAAAAAAGGCCCGCAGCCTTTCGGCGCTGAAGGCGCTATTGCCTTCAAAGAGAATTTCGTCAATGAGCACCAGGGGACCTTCGGTAATGGTGAAGGTGACCACCATCTCCTGCTCCTGACGCTCTGCCGCATAGTCAACAGCGGCAAAGGCAAATCCTGCCTCCTGATAGGCGATTTTCATCTGAAAGGCGGCGTCATCAACCAGATATTGCCGGTAACCGTTTTCCGCCAGGTCAGTAAGCTCCAGGGCAGCCGCGGCCCGCAGTTCTGCATCGGCAAGGCGGCTATTGCCGACAAAGCGGCTGCTGAGAGCAAGTGGTTCCTCTTGGACCCCTTCCCGGGCCGGGGTGGCTTGACCGGCAGCAGGGGGGGGGCTCAGCAGGCCCACCCCCGCCGTCAAGAGCAGCAACAGGATTGAAAGAATGTGTTTCCGCATGTCATTGGAACCGAAAGATTATTTTGATGCCGGCATTAACATCGTCATAGACGTCCTTTTCGCTGGTGAGGAAAAGATGGTCGCTGGGGTAGAGGATGCCGTCTGCCAGCCGGAATTGGGCCTCCACCGTATTTTCGCCGCTCCTGGTGATGGACCGGCCGATATTCAGTTCAAAGCGGTCCAGGACCGATTCATCGCTCTCCAGGGGGTCGCCGCCAAACCAGTCGGCCAGCAGGCCTTTGCCCAGGTAGATGGCCATGTTCATAGCGGCCACGGACTCCCGTCCCTGGCCCGTGCCGCTGCTGGGCGGCGTCCCGGTGAGAACCAGAAGCAGCAGTTCGTCTTCAGGCAGTGGCGGTATGGAGGAGAGGATGATAACAGGTTCAGCGGCTGTACCCTGGATCTGCATGCTGATATCATAGCCGGCCAGCCTGGCGCTGCCGGAAAGGTTGAAGGTGGGCAGGTCGGGCTGCTCTTGGCTGAAGCGGATCAGGCCGCCATCCACCATGATCCTGCCGGCCGGCACCCTGATGCGGATGGGATCCACATAGACTTCCCCGGTTAAAACCGGCAATTCACCGGTGCCAGCCAGCAGCAGTTCCGGCCGCAGCGAACCCCTGGCCAGATTGTTCTGTAACTCAAAAGGCTCCCTGCTGTGGATGCGGACCTGGAACTGCATGTCGCGCCAGGGCGGCTCACTCAGGGAAAAGAGTTCCCCCTGGGGCTTTGGGGAGGGGGCTGATTGGCGTAAGAATCCCAGGAAATCAACATTGCGGGTGTAACGGCTGTCCGTGAGCCAGATGTCGCCGGCCAGGTGCATTTGGGCCAGGGCCCCCTTCAGGGTGAGTATGGTGTCGCCGCGGATTTTCATGTCTTGGTCGCGGAAAAAAAGGATATTCTCTCCTTCCAGGCGGGCATCGACCTGCACCCCCTCCTTTTGACGGCTCAGGCTGCCGGAGAGGCTGAAGGGGGCGCCCCCCAGTTGGCCGCTGAGATTATCCACCTGCACGGTGTGGTCATCCAGGCTCACCTGGGCGGTGATGGACTCCATGGCCGGCAGTATGGTTGGGACACGGAGTTCGCCATCCCTCAACAGGAGGGTGCCGCTCAAGGCGGGATCTGCGGCCGGTCCGGTGGCCTCAAGGGTCGCCTCCACCTGGCCCTTGAGGCGTCTGATTGTTCTATTTTTGGCGGTAAGCCAGCCGATATCAACCATCTGAGTGGTGAGGCGGATGTCCAGATCTCCGGGCAGGCTCTGGATGGCGTCGGTTGCCAAAAGATCGCCCAGGTCGGTTAGGCCCGTCCAGGTGCCGGCGCCGTTTATGACGAAATCGCGGGCCTCCAGCTGCAGGGTCTTGATGGTGAGCTGATCTTCGGCGAGGCGGATGTTGCAGCGGGCCGAAAAGAGCTCATGGGTCAGGGGTGCCGGCAGGAAGGGCAGGGCCAGATCCTTGATCTCGGCCGTGAACCGCCCCTGGGGCTTCTGCAGGGTGCCGGAGAGGCTGAGCAGGGCCGTAAGATTGCCGCTGGCCAGCTGCTCCTGTTCGCTGTCGCCGCTTTGGACCCTGGTTTGGGGCAGGTTGAAATCCACCTGCAGGTCAAGGGGGGTGGCCAGAATTTTCTGCGCAAAAGGGTCATAGGGCAGTTGGCCCTGGGCGGCCAGGTGCTGGTTGTTTTTGTTCTGCCACGCAAATTTGTGGATGACAATACCGCTTTTGGCAATATCAACGGCAAAGGAACCCTGCAGGGGGGCCGTCAGGTGCGGGAACTCGACGCGGGCGGCCGCCCCCGTGGCTGTGATGCGGGGGGCGGCAGCGTTGCCGGTGATGGCGATCTTGGCGCTGCCGCCGCTGAAGAGATAGTCTTGGTCGGCCCGGCTGCTCAGCCAGCCCCTGCTTTCCAGGCCGGTGGCTGTGATCTGCAGATCGTTTTCTAAAGCCCCTCCTAAGGCGCCCTGGATGGTAATGGATTCGGTGCTGCCGGCCAAGGTGAGGTTGTCAATCTGCAGGCGCTGTTGATTCTGGTCAAGGAGAAGGGTTGCCGGTTGGCTCAGGTCCAGGTGGCGCTCCTGCCGGGCCAGGGAGAGGCGGTTGAGCTGCACTATGGCGGTTTGGGGATCGATCTCCAGAGTGCCGGCCAGGCTGGCCGTGCCCATGGTGGCCTGGGCCTCGGCCTCCAGCTGGTAGCGCTTTTCCCCCAG
>JAVLBA010000127.1:0-4111 GCA_031581485.1 Desulfurivibrionaceae bacterium
AAACATAAAAACAAGAAGCTCTTCGTGTTTTTGTACCCCTCAAGGGGGTATTAAAAAGAATGCCTTTGTGGTTAAAGACATAGTTGTATAACTATACGAAACTTTAAGTGATATGCTGCACTAGGAAGGATATTGTCCACAGATTGTCAGGCCCATGGCCACCAAAAAAAAAGAGGGGATGGAACCAGCTGGTTCCATCCCCTCTTTTTTTAGTCAGCAAAGGGCCAGGGAAAATAGCGGCCCTCCAGGGGCGGGTCTGCCGCCAGAGTGCTGTTTTGGCCGCGCCAGAGGGCACTCTGGCGGCGGCTCACCATCTTGGTCTTGATCTCCTGGCGCACCTTTTGGCCGCTCTTGTCCACCACCGTCAACACCAGGGTGGGGCCGGGATCGGCTTCAGAGGAGAAGGAGGAGGGCATGGTAAAGGCCACCTTGGAGCCCTCCTCATTGACAGGCTCTAGCGTCACAGGGACCCCGGCCTTTTGCGTCCAGAAAAACTGCAGGGTTTCCCTCGCCTCATCCCGGCTGGCACTGGCGTCGATGACCACATTCTGGCCAACCAGGTAGCCCTTGTCGTTGAGCTTGCCGATATTGATCTCCGGCGGCGGGCTCCCCAGCGCCACAGGGATATGCACCTGCTTCGTTGCCGAGCGGAATCCCCCTTTTTTAAAACGATAGCGGATCATATTGCTGTGGGCGCTATAGGGATCTGGAGTGAAGATGTGGATGGTGCGGTCAGCACCCCTTGTTAAGACGCCCTTTAACGCCGTATCCACGATTTCCACATGTACCTGTCGGGGGTCATAGGGGGTGTTGTTGGCCTTTTGCCAGATTTGGACCCAGTCAATGGTGACCGGCTGGGTACTGATGGTGGGATAGCGGACGTCTTGGGCCATCACCCGGGGCTTTGCCGGCTGGAGAATTTTCTTCTTTGCCTCGGCTTCTGCCGCCTCTTGTTGGCTCTGTTGCTGGGTCATGGCCCTGGTGGCCAGATCAGGGCCGATGATGGTTATTGTGGCGCTGTTGCTGGTGTCGATCCCGTCGCTGACCATAAATTCAAAGCGGTCTTGGCCGGGAAAGGTGTTATCCGGAAGATAGGTGAGATGCGGGGCCGTGCCCGAGAGCCTGCCATGGAGGGGCTGGCTGATAATCTCATAAAGAAGGGGTTGGTCATCCTGGTCCGTGGCAGCGAGGGTAATGGCTACTTCGCCCCCCTCCTTGCCCATTTCATAGCGGACATCTTCTGTCAGCGGGATGAAGTTTTCTGCCTTGGCGGGTGCCGGTTCCTGCTGGGCAGGAGCCGGTGCCTCTGCCTGCTCCTCCATGATCTCCTGGGAGCCGGGAAAGAGGAAATAGAGGCCCACAAGAAGAAGCAGGAGAAGGACACCGCCCACTCCGGCTAGAAGGGTTCTGTTTATGTGCGCCAAGGCCGTGGGGATGGCCATTTTGAAGGCCTTTTTTTGCTTTGCCGCCTCAGCGGGCAGGGCCATAAAATCGCTGTCATCTTCAGCCCCGGCCCGGGCCATGAAATCATCCCCCTGGGCGGCATCTTTGGTGGAGGCCGGCGGATCCACTGCCACAAAGTCCTGAGCATCCTCCTCGGTCTGGCCCAGCATCTCCGCAAAATCAATCTCTTCGGCCAGAAAGGGATCTTCCTCTTCGATATCATCGTCTATGCCGGCAAAGAGCTTGTCCATCTCGTCAAGGTCGGAATCAAAGGCGGCAGTGGCAAGGTCATCGGCATCTTCCGGACTCAGCTCTGCAGACTCCTTATCAGCAGCTTCGGTCGCCCCCTTTTGGTTACCGGCAAAGAGTTCGTCCAGGTTGGCCTCTTCAGGGGCGGCAGCAGGCTCCGGGTCGGCATCCATATTGGTGAACAGGGCGTCAATAGTATCTTGTTCAAGATCTTCCTCTGTTTCCCCAGCGCTTGAGCTGTCACTGCTGAGCAGGGAATCAATATCATCCTGGTCAAGCTCACCTGGGCTTTTTTCTTCAAGATCACTGCTGGTGCTGCTTTCTGCCGCGGGCCCTGCCATGTTCTTCGGCGCCGGATCGTCCCACGCCTCATCGCTGCTGCCGGCGATCAGGGCGTCAATGTTGTCTTGTTCCAGCTCAGCAAAATTGAAGTTGTCGTCACTGTCAGCATCATCGTCATTCCCCTTGAGCAGATCATCAATATTATCCTGGTCAAGTTCCGCCCCGGTCGCCTTGGTGTCGTTTTCAGGCGCGGCAGCGTTTGTGGCGTTGAGGCCGAGCAGGGCATCAATATTGGATTGATCCAGTTCGCCGCCGGAATTCGCTGTCATGGCTTGGTCATCCAGGTTGGTGCCGGCGGACTCCACAGCGCTGAAGAGTTGGTCGATATTGTCCTGGTCCAGTTCACCGCTCAAACCGTCACTATCATCCAGCCATTCATCAAAATCGTCATCTTTGCCGGCCATCAATTGCCCCCTTGATCATACTGCTTAATAACTGTGTGCGTAGGAGTGCAGGGCCCGATAGAGGGGGTCTGACATCTCAACGGTGACCACGTAGCTCCGGCGTTCGCCCCTGATGTTGCGGCCATTCATGTGAACGCGCAGAAAACCGTCTACTTCCTCAATAACTCCTTCCAGTTTTTGCGGATAATGAACATCCGCCGCATATTCGGAGACGGCCTGGGTGTTGATCATGGCGGTCATCTGGTCGGCCAGGGTGATGCCGAGCATGGTGGTTTTTTTGACATGATAGTCAGCAATAACCGTGAAGGGTCGTACCGCCACCATGGCAGGCCCGTAAAACTCCCGGAATTCCCCTATGGCATCATCGCAGATCAGGGTAATCAACTCCGCAAGGTTGGCATAACTGCGGGCGCTGATTTGTTCAGGGGGCGGAGGATAGGGCATGAGTACCGCCCCTGATTGTTCCTGGGCCTGCAGGTTCTGAGTGGTCATCAGAAGGGCCAGGAAGAAGAGGCGAAAAAGCCATTTTGGGCTTGGTGGTATGGACATGATATCCCCCTAATTTGCCGTTCCCTTCACAGCAATAGTGTATGGTTTTTCAATGGAATGGAAAAGGCTGAGCAATTCCCGATTAAGGGGGAGGGTGTAGCGCCAGGAGGTTTTGATGATGCCGTCCTTCAGGCTGACCAAGCGGCCTTGGAGAACCAGGGTTTTCCGGGTGTTTGAATAGGTGGAGACCACCACATAATCAAGCTCCTGATTATTATTGGCGAGTTCATTGCTGTTGCGCGACAGGATAAATTCCCCGGTCTGGGCCAGAATGTTAATCTCCTTGCCCAGGCGCAGTTCCGTCACCTTGAGGCCCCGGTCGGCAAGATCAGTGAGCAGATATTCCGCCATCAATCTGCCGAATTCGGTCTCTCTTTTCAGATCGGCAAGGGGTACGGCGCCCACAATGGCAACCTTGGCAGAATAATGTTTCTCGCCATCATCCCTGAGGCCGTAATAGACCTTGCCGGCCACCTCGCGGGAGAGTTCGGAGAGCAGTACTTCGGTGCCCTTGCTTCGTGAATCTTCAGGCATATAATGATAGACCTGGTAACGGCCGCGCCCTTGCTGCTGGCGGCTCTCTTGGGCTGTGAGGTCAAGATAGGCACTGGGGGCACCCTTATTGAGCCGGGCACCATCCTGGGGAGTTTCAGGATAGGGGGCGCCTGGAATAAGGGCGGTCTGCTCTCTCTCCTCCGGGGCCTCTTTCCTCATGTCCGGTGGTGCCGGGGCGGCCTCAGATTCCGGCAGAATGGCCATGGTGGGATCGGCCTGGCTCATCTGGGTGGGGGGCACATTAATCTGAATGGCGACCTGGCCATTATTCTCTTGGGCCAGAAGCGGTGAACCCCCCAGCCCGGCCAGCGAAACCAGCCAGATGACAGCAAATATCTTGGTGATGCTTTTCTTCATTAATGTCCTCCCAATGGGGATGAGGCGAGATGAACTGCGTTATTATGGGCAAAATTTTATAGGCACCGGCGCTGGTGTTTTTTCAGGTACATTTGGTGGTGCCTTCTTACATTTCCAGCCTCTTCAGGTATAACGGTGGCGGCGCAGCCTTGTTTGCTGAGGCGGTGTCTGCTAACATGCGGCGGATTAAGCTGTTTTTCGGAAAGATAACC
>JAVLBA010000128.1:0-4026 GCA_031581485.1 Desulfurivibrionaceae bacterium
CTATTTCTTTACCTTCTCTATTTCTCTACTTCTGTTTTCCCCATGCAATACTCCCGCGTCTGTCTCCATACCCCCGGCTATGCCCTGCCGCCCAATGAGGTCTCTTCGGCTGAAATCGAGGCCCGTCTGGCCCCGGTCTACGAGCGTCTGAGGCTGCCTGAGGGGCGTCTGGAATTGATGAGCGGCATCAAGACCAGGCGGTTCTGGAATCCCGGCACCCGGCCCAGTGACGGCGCGGTCCTGGCCGGCCAGGATGCCCTGGCCAGGAGTGCTGTGGATCCGCAGGAGCTTGAATGTCTGATCTTCACCTCGGTCTGTCGCGACATGATGGAGCCGGCCACCGCCGCCTTTGTCCACCGCCGGCTGGGTCTTTCTGAGAGGTGCCAGATCTTTGACCTCTCCAACGCCTGTCTGGGCTTTTTAAACGGCATGCTCATGCTGGCCAATATGATTGAACTGGGCCAGGTGAAAAAAGGCATGGTGGTGGCCGGGGAAACGGCCGAAGATCTGGTGGAATCCACCATCCGCCATCTCCTGCAGGACAAGACGTTGACCCGCAAGTCCATCAAGCCCGCCTTTGCCTCCTTTACCATCGGTTCCGGCGCCTGCGCCCTGGTGATGGAGGATGCAAAAAGCAGCGACACCGGCCATTATCTGGTGGGCGGGGCCTGCCGGGCCAATACCACCCATAATGAGCTCTGTCAGGGCGGGCAATCGGGCCTGGAAGGCATTCTCATGGCCACGGACTCGGGGCAGCTTTTGCAGCAGGGCGTGGAAACCGCGGCCCGCTGCTGGCAGGATTTTGGGGTCGAGCTTGGCTGGCAACAACATGAGATTGACCGTTTTTTCTGTCATCAGGTGGGGCGGGCCCATGCCCAGCTCCTCTTTGAGACCCTGGACCTTGATCCGGCTAAAAATTTCGAGACATTGGCCTCGCTCGGCAATGTCGGTTCCGTCTCCGCCCCCATTACCCTGGCCATGGGCATAGAGCAGCAGGCCTTGAAACACGGGGAGCGGGCCGCCATCCTGGGGATCGGCAGCGGCATTAATTCCCTCATGCTTGGTATTGACTGGTGACGCTGCCTCTGGACCACTATCCCTTTACGCCCAAGGGCATGGAGATCAACGGCCGGCGTCTCTCCTATCTTGACCAGGGGCAGGGGCCGGTGCTGGTCATGCTGCACGGCAACCCTTCCTGGTCCTACCTCTATCGCAATCTTGTCCTGCGCTTGCAGGATCGCTTCCGAATCATCGTCCCTGACCATATGGGCTGCGGGCTTTCCGACAAGCCCCAGGAGTATGCCTATACCCTGCGCACCCACATTGATAATCTCACCATCCTCCTTGAGCGCCTGGGGATTGAGACCTGTACCCTGGTGGTGCATGACTGGGGCGGCGCCATCGGCATGGGCTGGGCCGTTGATCATGTCCCCCAGGTGGAGAAGATCTGCGTCTTTAATACCGCCGCCTTCCTCTCCAGCCGCATTCCCCGGCGCATCGCCTTGTGCCGGATCCCTCTTCTGGGTAAGATCATTGTCCAGGGTCTCAACGGCTTTGCCTGGCCAGCCACCTGGATGGCGGTGACCAGGAAGATGACCAAAGAGGTGGCGGCCGGCTTTTTGTATCCTTATGACTCCTGGGCCCATCGCATCGCCACCCATGCCTTTGTCCGGGATATCCCCCTGAAAAAAACGCACCGCAGCTGGCAGGAACTGGCCCGCATTGATGAGAGGCTCGCCCTCTTGGCTGCGAAGCCCATGCTCATCTGCTGGGGGGGCAGGGATTTCTGTTTTAATGACCATTTCTACCAGGAGTGGCAGCGTCGTTTCCCCG
This sequence comes from Desulfurivibrionaceae bacterium, assembly GCA_031581485.1. Taxonomy (GTDB): domain Bacteria; phylum Desulfobacterota; class Desulfobulbia; order Desulfobulbales; family SURF-16; genus BM506. The sequence continues at coordinate 1,834 of JAVLBA010000128.1, forward strand.
GTGCCGAGAGTCATTATTTTCCTGAGGCCGGCCACTATATTCTCGAGGACGCCTTTGCCCAGGTGGCGCCGTTGGTGGAGGACTTTTTTGCAAAATAACCGTGGATTCATAACTGCTCACCACAGAGACATTCTTTTCAATACCCCCTTGAGGGGTACAAAGACACAAAGTAAACATTTTTTTCTCTGTGTCTCTGTGGTGAAACTAACTTTTAGTTAAGAGAACCGCGCTCGTATGAATTTTAATATTGCCCATACCCTCGCTGATGTTGCCCTGGAACGCCCTGATGAAATTGCCCTGGTGCAGGGAAGAGGGGGTAGGTATCAGGAGTACACCTTCAAAGAGCTCCGGAAGCAGAGCGCCCTCTCTGTTGCGGCCTTGAAGGGGCAGGGGGTTTGCCCGGGCCAGCGGGTTATGCTGATGGTGCCCCCTTCGCTTGATTTTGTCAGCCTCACCTTTGCCCTTTTCAGCCTGGGGGCCCCCGTGATTCTCGTTGATCCCGGCATGGGCTACCGCAATCTGCGCCGCTGTATCGGCGCGGTGCGGCCCGATGTCTTTATCGCCATTCCCAGGGCCCATATCTTTAAGCGTCTTTTCCCGGCTCCCTTCAAGACCATTCATACCAATATCTGCGTGGGCCGACCCCTGGGGCCTCTTTTCGGGTCCGGGCTTGCCGAGATAAGCAAGGGCGTCAGGCCCGACTTTACGGTCTTTGCAGCGGCTCAAGACGATTTGGCCGCCATTATCTTCACCACCGGCTCCACCGGCCCGCCCAAGGGGGTGCAGTACACCCACGGGGTCTTTCAGGCCCAGCTGGAGCTGATCCGCTCCCATTATCGGATCGGCCCCGGCGACATTGACCAGCCCGCCTTTCCGCTCTTTGCTCTTTTTTCCATTGCCCTGGGCGCCAAGGCGGTTTTGCCGGATATGAACCCTGCCAAGCCGGCCCAGGTGGATCCCCGGAAGTTTGTGCGCTCCCTTATCGATCAAAAGGTCACCTATTCCTTCGGCTCGCCGGCCATCTGGAAGGTGGTGAGCCGCTATTGCCGGCAGGCAGATATTGTGCTGCCCATCAGAAAGATCCTCATGGCCGGCGCCCCGGTTTCCGGGGAACTCATCCAGGACGTCCTTGCGATCATGGCCCCCGGGGGCGAGGTGCACACCCCTTACGGCGCCACCGAGAGTCTGCCCATCGCCTCCATGACCGGCTCCGAGATCGTGGCGGAGACCTGGCCCCTCACCCGGCAGGGCAAGGGCACCTGCGTGGGCCAGCCGCTGCCCGGCATCACCATTGCCATCATGCGGGCCGTGGACCGGCCGGTGGCAGAGCTGAGCGGCGCCCAGCTGCTGGGTCCGGGAGAAATAGGCGAGATCATTGTCCAGGGGCCGCTGGTCACCAGGGGCTATGATCATAATCCCCAGGAAAACAGGGCGGCCAAGATCGCGGACGGCGATACCTTCTGGCACCGGATGGGCGACATGGGCTATTTTGATGACCAGGGCCGTCTCTGGTTTTGCGGCCGCAAGGCCCACCGGGTGGTCACCGGGCACGGGCCTCTCTATACCATTCCCTGCGAGGCGATTTTCAACGTCCATGCCGAGGTGGCGCGCACCGCCCTGGTGGGGGTGGGGCCGCTGGGCAGGCAGACCCCGGTCCTCTGTGTGGAATGCCGTAAGGGCAGCAGACGTGATCGGAAGATCCTGGCCATGGAGCTGCGGGCCCTGGGCAAGCAGAATCCCATGACCAAGGAGATTGACGAGATCCTTTTCCATCCGGCCTTTCCGGTGGATATCCGCCATAATGCCAAGATCTTCCGCGAGAAGCTGGCGGTGTGGGCCGCCGGCAAGCTGGGTAGGCATGTGTAGGCCTTTTTTTATGTGATTGATGACTCTTATGCAACACAGAGGCACAGAGACACAAAGATTTCTTGCCTTTGTGCCTCTGTGCCTTTGTGTTGAAAAAAAGAGGGCGATTGGCGCTCATTTCTTTAAGCGCGAAGGGTGCGGCCAGGCATGTGTAAAAAAGCGGTCTTTTTTACGTGATTGATGGCTCCCATGCAACACAAAGACACGAAGGCACAAAGATTTCTCGCCTTTGTACCCCTTTGTGTCTCTGTGTCTTTGTGTTGAAAAAAAGAGAGCAATTGGCGCTCATTTCTTTAAGGGCGAAGGGCGCGGCCAGGCAAAAACATA
>JAVLBA010000129.1:0-4016 GCA_031581485.1 Desulfurivibrionaceae bacterium
TTCTGTTCACCACAGAGACACAGAGGCACAGAGAGTACAAAGGCCCGAAATCTTTGTGCCTCTGTGCCTCTGTGGTGAAAAAAAAGATCTCCCCCTGTGTCAGGATACTTTTCGCCTCCGGACTGCCGCGTCGCTTTGCTCCTCGCAATGACGGAGGGGAAATTTTTCTTGCCATCTTGAGAAAAGGGGTTACCATGACCAGGTGGTCACATTATGAATTTTCCTCAACTCGAAAAAAACACCTTTGCCCGGTTGGCTGAAGAGAAGCAGCAGGCCATTATCAGGGCGGCGATCTTTGAATTCGCCTCCCAGGGCTATCAGAAGGCGAGCTGTAATACCATCGTCAGGGCGGCCGGTATTGCCAAGGGTTCCCTCTTTCAATATTTCGGCAGTAAGGAAGGGCTCTTTCTCTTTGTCTTTGGCCGCTTTACCAGCAAGGTCAAGGGCGCGGTTAAAGAGGCCACGGCCGGCAGGGCGGATTTCTTTGCCCTGGTTGAGGCCATCCTGGGGGCCGGCCTCAAATTCATAGACAGCTCGCCGCAATATTTCCAGATGTATCTCCGGGTCCTCTCCGAGCAGGAGATCCCCCGGCGGCAGGAGTTGCTGGCCGAGGTCCGCCTCTTTTCCAAAGAGTATTTCGGGCCCCATTGCCGGCTGGCCCAGGAAGAGGGCGTCATCCGTGACGATATCTCGGTGGAGATGGTCATCTTCATACTGGACGCCGCCATTGATCGCTTTCTTCAGGCCTATGCCCGGCCCGCTCTCGATGCCGGCCTTGGGTTGGCGGGTCTAAGTGATAAGAGAGTGCAGGACCAGGTGGAGCAGTTGCTGAGGGTTCTGAAAGACGGATTGACGGCATGAATAAAAAATATCACCACAAAGACACGAAGATTTTCTCTCTGTGCCTTTGTACCCCTTAAAGGGTATTGAAAAGAATGTCTTAGTGGTGAAAAGTTGTGAGTTTAATTTTAAAAATTTAACAAAGATGGAAAAAAATGGAATCATTGGTCATTAAAGCAGGGTTGGGGGATATTCTTGACAAGGTGAAGAACGGTGTGCGCATCACCAGGGAAGAGGGGATTCGGCTTTACGAAAGCCCTGATCTGCTGGCCGTGGGCTATCTTGCCAATATGGTGCGGGAGCGCAAGAACGGCGACAAGGCCTACTTTATCTATAACCAGCATCTCAACTATTCCAATGTCTGTACCAATCTCTGTAAGTTCTGCGCCTTTGGCAAGGAAAAGGGCACAGAGAAAGCCTATGAGATGAGCGTGGAGATGGCCATCAACAAGGTCCGTGACCGCCTGGATGAGCCCATCACCGAGGTGCACATGGTGGGTGGTATCCATCCTGACCTGCCCTTTTCCTATTACACCGATATCTTGAAAGGGATCAAAGAGGTACGGCCGGATATCCATATCCAGGCCTTCACCTGTGTGGAGATCGATCACCTGGCCAAATTGGTGCAGAAACCGGTGCAGGAGACCCTGGAGATTCTCATGGCGGCCGGCCTCGACTCCATTCCCGGCGGCGGTGCCGAGGTTTTCAGCCCCCGGATCAGGGAGAAGACCTGTCCGGATAAACTTTCCGGCGAGGGGTGGCTGGAGGTTGCCCAAACCGCCCACCGCCTGGGGCTCAAGACCAATGCCACCATGCTGTACGGGCATATCGAAACCATGGCGGAGCGTGTCGATCATCTGGCTGCCCTGCGCCAGGCCCAGGATGAGACCGGCGGTTTTCTCTCCTTTATCCCCCTGGCCTTTCATCCCAAGAACACCGAGATGTCGGATATCTCCCGCTCCTCGGGTGTCGATGACCTGAAGAATATTGCCGTCTCCCGGATCTTCCTGGATAATTTCCCCCACATCAAGGCCTATTGGGTCATGATCGGCCCCAAGATGGCCCAGATAGCCCTTTCCTTTGGGGCAGATGATGTGGACGGCACCGTCAAGGAGGAGATTATCACCCATATGGCCGGCGCCGAGACCGAGCAGGCCATGGCTATCCCCGATCTGGTCGACATCATCAAGGAGGCGGGCCGCACCCCGGTGCAGCGCGGCACCCTCTATGATGTGGTTCAGGAATATTAAGGGCAGGATTCAGAAATAAGAAGTTGGAAATAAGAATTCAGAAGAAAACAACCTCCAGCCTCTCCCTCCGGGAGCAGGTCGGGGGAGGGGATTTTGAGTAAGAAAAATGCAAGAATTAATAGCTAAAATAATGGATGGCCAGCGGATCAGCTCTGCTGAGGGAATCAAACTCTTTCGCGAAGCCAGCCTCTTTGAGCTTGGCATGTTGGCCCATGAGGTTCGTAAGCGCAAGCATCCAGAGCCCGTTGTCACCTATGTGATTGACCGCAACATCAATTATACCGATATCTGCATTTCGGCCTGTAAATTCTGCGCCTTCTACAAGGCGCCGGAGGACCCGGAAGGCTCGGTGCTCTCCTTTGCCGAGCTGGGCCAGAAAATCGAAGAGACCCAGCGTCTGGGCGGCAACCAGATCCTGCTGCAGGGCGGCCTGCATCCTGATCTCAGCCTGGAGTTTTACGAGGAGATGCTGCGCTTCATCAAGGGCTACGGGGTGCACATCCATGGCTTTTCACCGCCGGAGATCATCCATTTTGCCCAGATCTCGGGCCAGCCCCTCCCCGAGGTGCTGAGCCGTCTGCAGCGGGCCGGCCTTGATTCCATCCCCGGCGGCGGCGCCGAGATCTTGAATGATCGGGTGCGCCAGGAGACCGCCCCCCGCAAATGTTCGGCAGATGAGTGGCTTGCCGTGATGGAGGAGGCCCATAAACAGGGGATGCGCACCACCGCCACCATGATGTTCGGCCATGTGGAGACCCTGGCCGAGCGCCTGGAGCATCTCCAGCGCCTCCGGGATCTGCAGGACCGCACCCACGGCTTTACCGCCTTTATTCCCTGGCCCTTTCAGCCCGACAATACGGTGTACGACGGCCTGGCCAAGACCACCGGCCAGGAGTATCTTAAAGTGCTGGCCCTGTCGCGGATCTTCCTGGATAATTTTGATAATATCCAGGCCTCCTGGGTGACCCAGGGGCCCAAGATCGCCCAGGTCTCCCTCTTTTTCGGGGCCAATGATTTCGGCTCCACCATGATCGAGGAGAATGTGGTGGCCGCGGCCGGGGTCAGTTTCCGCCTCTCTGAAGAAGAGATCCGCAAGCTGGTCAGCGCCGTGGCCATGACCCCGCGCCAGCGTCGCATGGATTATACGCCGGTCTGACCATGATTACTCTCCACCGGGCCCCCTGGGTGCTGCCCATCTCCTCACCCGCCCTGGCCGACGGGGCCGTTATCGTTGATGAAGAGCGGATTCTGGCCGTGGGCCCCTATGCTGATCTGCGGCTGGAGGAGCACGACCTGGCCCTTGACCATGAGGCCCGCATCCTCATGCCGGGGCTGGTCAATGGCCACTGCCACCTTGAGCTCTCCCCCTTTGCCCATCTTGGCCGGCAGCCGGTGGCGCCCGCTGCTATGACGACCTGGATCGCCGATCTTCTTGCCTTGCGGGCCGGGGAGGATACGGGGCATGGACCCACCCCCGGCGCTGCCCTGGCCGCCCTTCAGGCGGACGGCGTCGGCCTGGTGCTTGATATCGGCAATGCCCTTTTACCCCCCACCGGACCGGCTGAAGGGATTGCTCTCCACTATGTTACCGAGCTGCTGGGCCTGTCCGAACAGGGCACCGAGTGGGGGCTGCAGACCCTGGCCGCCCATGCTGCCGGCCATCATTTTACCTGCCACGCCCCCTATTCCACCAGCGCCGCCCTGCTGCAGGCGGTCAAGAAGAGGGCGCGGCTGGCCGGGCAGCTCTATCCCATCCATGTTGCTGAATCCCTGGACGAGGTGGAATTCCTGCAGAGCGGTCAGGGGCCTTTCCGTACCTTTTTAGAGGAACGGGGCGTCTGGGACGGCTCCTTTACCCCGCCTGCCACCGGACCGGTGCATTATCTGGAGTGTCTGGATCTCCTTGATCACCAGACCCTCTGCGTC
>JAVLBA010000012.1:0-47909 GCA_031581485.1 Desulfurivibrionaceae bacterium
GGCTCGGGGCTCAGGGGGATTCGGACACACCGGTCTCTGATGGTGCCCCCTCAATGCCTGGCGTTGTTGCCTGGGCCATGACCGCAAGAAAGGCTGGGCGGTGAAAGAACTGAAGCCGCCGGCAGACCGGCCCAGGCCAGCGGTCATGGCTTCATTTTTCTCCTTGTGAGTGGAGGCAATCCATGCTTTTATGCCTCCTCCTGCCCGGTCTGCAACCGGATTTTTTCGGGTCTGTGCTGGTTTGGCCCAAGGCATCCGGCCTTTGCCGGCTGACATAACGATGATAATCACAATTGCTCCAAAAGGTATTATGCAGGCGATGGGAAAATGAAATTTTGCGTACTGGGCAGCGGCAGTAAGGGCAACGCCACCTATGTGGAGGCAGGGGGCCGGGCCCTGCTCATTGATGCCGGTTTCTCGGGTAAGGAAATATGCCGGCGCCTTGCTGAAGCCGGCGGCTCCATGGCCAGGGTGGAGGGAGTTTTGCTCACCCATGAACATAATGACCACATCAAAGGGGCCGGGGTCCTGGCCCGTAAATATAACAGCACCCTCCTGGCCAATGAGGCCACCTTTCAGGTTGCCGCCCCTCGCCTTGGCCAGATCAAGGATTATCAGCCTTTTAAGACCGGGGAGAGATTCTCCTTTGCCGGCTTCTCCATCCATCCCTTTGCCATTTCCCATGATACCGTGGATCCGGTGGGCTTTGTGGTGGAGCATGAAGGGATAGGCCTGGGTTTCTGCACGGATACCGGCATGGTGAGCCGTCTTCTGCTGCAGCGCCTGGCCGGTTGTCACGGCCTGGTCTTGGAGTGCAATCATGATCTGCAGATGCTGGCCCAGGGTCCTTATCCCCTTCATCTCCAGCAGCGGGTCCGGTCCAGGCAGGGCCATCTCGGCAACCTTGATGCGGCCCGTTTCCTGGGCGATCTTCTCCATGACCGACTGCAGCATGTGGTGCTTGCCCATCTGAGTGAAACCAATAATCTGCCGGATCTGGCCCTGGAGGCGGTTACCGGCTTCCTGGCCACCCGGCAAAACGGCTTCTCCCTTCCTGAAATCTCTCTCGCCTGGCAAGAAAGAAGCGGGGTGATGGTGCAGCTGTGTCCTTAATGGATCTTCCGGCTGCATCGGCATACCCCTGGTTCCTGGGCACCACGTCCTTTGTGCTGCCCGCCGGTCTGGAGGAGAATGTCCGCGCCCTGGCCGGCCAGGTGGATGCGGTGCAGCTCCTTTTTTTTGAATCAAAGGCCCGCAGCCTGCTCAGCCATCAGCCAGATATCGATCTTCTGCGCCGCCTGGCCGACGATCATGGACTCTCCTATACCGTCCACCTCCCCCTTGATCTGCAGCTGGGCAGCAATGATAAGAGGAGGCGACAGGAGGGGATTGATGAGGTGTGCCGCCTGCTGGAGGAGACCGGGCCCCTCAACCCCTTGGCCTTTGATCTCCATCTTGATCTGGATCACGATATGGCGGTGGGGGCCTGGCAGGACAATCTCAGAGATTCCCTGCAGACCCTGGCCTGCCGCTGCGGCCAGTGGCAGGAAAAAATTGGTATTGAAAATATCGGCTATGATTTCGCCCTGGTGGAAGAGATCATATCTGACGCCGGCTTTGGTTTTTGTATCGATTTTGGCCATGCTCTCCGTTATAATCACCAATCTGATTTCTGGGCGCTGCCCCAGTGGCGCCATATCCACCTCCATGGCGCCTCCTCCGGGCGGGACCATCGTCCCTTTCTGGCCGAAGATGGCCCTTTTTTAAGGAGCCTTGGCCAGAAACTTGTCAACAGAAAGTACCGGGGGGTTGTTACCCTGGAGCTCTATGATTTGACGCAGGTCTGTCAATCCCTTGCTGTGCTGCATGAGGCCTGGCAGCCGTTTCAGGATGGAGAAAAGATATGAATAAATTCTTGCTCATTTTTGCCGGCGGCCCCATGGCACCAGATTCTTGCGGCTGGAGGGCAAGGTCATCCGGGTGGTGGAAGCCACCTTTGAAATTGCCGATGTCTTTACCTTTGGCAGATAAAGAGGAAGCCTATGTCATTTAACAGAGAAAGTTTACAAGGGCTCCTGGCCGCCATAGAGCCGGTTGACCAGGAGATTATGGCCCGGGCCCAGGTGCGGCTGGATAATTTGACCAAACCCCTGGGGGCACTGGGCCTGCTGGAAGAGATGGCAAAACGGCTCTGCGGGATCCAGGCCACCCTCAACCCCGCCGCGGCCTGCAAGATCATTCTGACCTTTGCCGGGGATCACGGCGTGGTGGAGGAGGGCGTCAGCGCCGTACCGGCTGAGGTGACCCAGCAGATGGTGGCGAATTTTCTGGCCGGAGGGGCCGGAGTCAATGTCCTGGCCAACCATGTGGGGGCCCAGGTGCGGGTTGTCGATGTCGGGGTTGCTGTGCCGCTGGCCGGCCAGGGCCTTATCCAGGCCAAGGTCAAGGCCGGCACCGCCAATATCAGGAAAGGACCGGCCATGACCGAGGAGGAGGCCCTGGCTGCCTTGGGGGTCGGTGTTGAGGTGGCCTGCCAGGCCATTGCTGACGGGGCGGAGATGCTGGGGACCGGCGAGATGGGTATCGGCAACACCACCCCTGCTGCCGCCCTTTTTGCCAGCTTCATGGATATTCCGGCTGATCAGATCACCGGACGCGGCACAGGCATTTCCGACACGGTTCTGGCCCATAAGATCCAGGTGGTGACAGACGCCCTGGTGGTCAACGCCGGCCTGTGCCAGGATCCGTTGAGTACCCTCGCCGCCCTGGGTGGGCTGGAGATCGCCGCCCTCTGCGGCATGATTCTGGAATCTGCCCGCCGCAAGGTGGCGGTGGTGGTGGACGGGTTTATTGCCAGTGCCGCCGCCCTCACCGCCATGGAGATGAACCCCACTGTGCTTGAATATTGCTTTTTCAGTCATATGTCGGCCGAACAGGGCCATCGCCTCTTCTTTGAGAAGAGGGCCATTCGTCCCATTCTGCACCTGGATCTGCGTCTGGGAGAGGGGACCGGCGCGGCCCTGGCCATGGGTCTTATTGAGGCGGGGGGGAAGATCCTCACCCAGATGGCCACCTTTGGTGAGGCCGGGGTCAGTCCCGGCGAGATCCTGGCTGGCACTGCAGATACCTGAGATGGACAGAACGGCAATTATTTATGTGTAAACCCTTTTGGCTAGCCCTCTCCTTTCTCACCATCCTGCCTCTGGCCCCCCCCCAGGCGGGCCAGGATGATATGGAGAGGAGCATCCTCTTTTTCCCGGCCGCTGGCCTGGTTATCGGCGGCCTGCTGGCTCTGGTCGCCTGGCTCGGCCTGTACCTGGGGATGAGCAGCCTGGCCCTGGCCGTGGTGCTGGTGGGCGGCTCGGCCTGGCTGAGCCGCGGCCTTCACCTGGACGGAGTCGCTGATCTCTGTGACGGTTTTGGCGGCAGCTTTGATATCCAGCGCCGGCTGGCCATTATGAAGGATTCCCATGTGGGCGCCTTTGGCGTGGTGGGACTGGTCATGGTCCTGCTTCTCAAGACAGCGGGCCTCCAGGCCCTGCTGGCGGCCCCGGAGAACCTGCTGCTTCTGGCCATGGTGCCGGCCGCGGCTCGTTTTGCCATGCTGGTGACCGCCTTCAGGGCCCGCTATCCCCGCAGCAGCGGCACCGGCCATTTTGTGGTGGGCAAGGTGTCGCTGCCCCGTCTTCTGGCCGCTGCTCTTTTTCTGGCCCCCCTGGCCCTCTGTGGCTGGTCAGGTCTTGGTCTGCTGCTGGTCTGTCTTCTGCCCCCCTTGGGGCTCCGTTTTCAGGCCAATAAGGGCCTGGGCGGCGTTACCGGTGATGTGCTGGGGGCGGCCATCGAGTGGAGCGAGGCCGCCGGCTGGCTGGCGGCAGCCTTGCTGAGCAGGGGGGCATGGTGAAGGATTATTACCAGATCCTGGGGGTGACCTCCGCAGCAGAAGAGGAGGAGATACGCAAACGCTACCGCATCCTTGCCATGCAGTATCATCCGGACCGTAATCCTGATAACCCCCAGGCCGAGGAAAAATTTAAGGAGATTGCCGAGGCCTACGGCGTTCTCACGGATCCCCTTAAGCGGCGGCACTATGACCGGGCCCGCCTTGGGGGCAGCGCCCACCGGGGCCGCTCCGGTGATTCCGGATTTAACTACAGCCAGGAGGAGATTCTCCGCGATCTTTTTCAGGACCCCCGTTTTCAGCAGATGCTCCAGGGGCTGCTGCAGCAGTTCCAACGCTCAGGATTTCGGGCCAATCCCACTTTTTTAAAGCACACCTTGCTGGGCGGCCGGGGCGGCTTTCTGGTGGGAGGGCTTTTTTTCTTCGGTTCCCTGGTCGGGCCGACCCTGCTCGGCTCACTGAACGCTAAGAAAATCAAAAACGGTTTGCTCAAAAATATCAGCAACATGGCGAGCACCCTCTCAGGAAATGCCCCTGCCCCGCCCCTTGATCTGGATCTCATCTACCACATCACCCTCACTGGTGAGGAATTGCGCCAGGGTAAATGGATACAGGTTGCCGTGCTGAATGAAGCACAGAAGCAGCAGCTGCTGAAGGTGAAGATCCCCGCGGGAAGCAGCAGTGGCCGCAAACTCCGGCTTAAGGGCAAGGGCAGGAGCAATGGCAGCGGCAAAAGAGGTGACCTCTATCTGCGGATTGAGGCCAGCTCGGAGAGATAGGAGAAAAGAGGGTCATGCCGCTTTTTATACTTCTGTGACCAGGCAGGCCCCGGTGGGACAGACCTCCATGCATGTCTCACACCCTATGCACTCTTCAGCATGTTCCGGCACGGCCTTGTTGTCCACCATTTCGTAAACACCGGTGGGGCAGTTATCAACACAGAGTCCAGCCCCGGTACATTTGTCTGCATCTACCTCGACGTTCCACATGATTTACCTCCCTTTCATTTTTTTTATAATCGTCGGTTGCTGTGCATCAGCCGTTCATAAAGCACTCTGCCAGTATCAGGCACAGGCCTCTTTCCTGTCAAATCAGAAATATGATTATCACGGCCCTTAAAAAGGGCGGCGAAATTATTTTTGCTGAAACCATAATATTATCCGCATGAAGCGGCAGTGGTGCCGCCCGGCGTACCGGGATTCCAAGGATTTTTTCTTCGCCTTTGGCTACAGGAATTGAGGTGGGCGATCACTCCCTTAAGGTATAATGATGGGAAAGACTGAAACAGAGAAGGGGCACAGAAGAGAAGAGAGAGTTAGGTATACCTAATTAATATCGGCATCTCCAAAAAAACATGTTGCATTTTGCGAAGGGCGTCGTTATTTTTTCAGGCGCGGTGTACGCCTAAATCACGGGGAACAGGAGGACAAAATGAATCTTGATATCTTACTCACCGGGGCTGTTGTCCTGGTGGCCTTTATCTATATCGTGCGGAGATTATTAAAACCTGGCTGCAGCGGCTGTGCCAGCAAAGAGTGCGGCAGCGAGAAAAGGCCTGGGCAATGTACCCCCCTGGATGATTTAGGCGACAAGGAAAATAAGGATTCACAGGGGTAGGGTATGACAAAAATATCTTTACGGGAAATGACAAAATATCAGTCGGGCGTTATCACTGCGGTGAAGGCCGGTGGTGAACTTGGCCAGCGGATCCGGGATATGGGGCTGGTGCCGGGGACGGAGATATCGATCCGGGGCAGGGCCCCGCTCTATGATCCGGTTGCCCTGCGGGTCATGGGGGGCACCCTGAGTCTCCGCAATAATGAGGCAGATTATATCGAGGTGGAAGTAGACGATGCGTAACGAGCTGACCATTGCCTTAGCCGGCAATCCTAATTCCGGCAAGACCACTCTTTTTAACGCCCTGACCGGCGCCCGCCAGCATGTGGGCAACTATCCCGGGGTTACGGTTGACACCAAAGAGGGCTCTTATGCAAAAGGGGGCCTGGACTGCCGTCTCGTTGATCTGCCCGGCATCTACTCCCTCTCCCCCTATTCAGAGGAGGAGGTTGTGGCCCGGGATTATCTGGTTAATCAGCGGCCCGGGGTGATCATCAATATCGTTGATGCCTCCAACCTGGAGCGCAACCTCTATCTTTCCTGCCAGTTCATGGAGATGGGGGTGCCCATGGTCATTGCCCTCAATATGGTTGATGCCGCCAAGAAGAGGGGCATTGAAATAGACCATGAACGGCTCAGTGCCTTGATCGGCCTGCCGGTTTGTCCGGTGGTGGCCCGCTCCGGCCAGGGGATCACCGAGCTGATGGCCACGGCCATCGCCCATGCCCGGGAGCATGATAAATGGCATCCGGCCCATATCTCCTACGGCGACGATCTTGATGCCGCCATGATTGATCTCACTACCATGATTGAGGAGGGCGGCTTTCTCACCAGAGACTATCCCGCCCGCTGGACCGCCCTGAAATATCTGGAAAAGGATGAACGCCATCTGGAAATCGGCGCCAAGGAGGATCATGAGCTCTCCGGCCGGCTTCTGGAAAAGGTGGAGCAGGTTGCCCGGCATCTTGAACAGACCGTGGGCTCCGAACCAGATGCCATGATTGCCGATCATCGCTACGGCTTTATCAAATCCATCCTCAAGCAGAATGTGGTGCACCGGACCATGGATCCGGACCGTCTTTACATGTCGGATCGCCTTGATAATGTCCTGACCAATCGTTTTGCCGGACCCCTGATCATGCTCCTGGTCCTTCTTGGTCTCTATAATTTCACCTTTACCTATTCCGCCCTGCCGGTTGCCTGGTTTGCCACCTTTTTCTCCTGGCTTGGCGGTGTGGCCGACACCTTTTTGGCGGAGGGCTATTTCAAGTCCATGCTCATTGCCGGCGTTATTGACGGTATCGGCGGGGTGTTGGGGTTCGTGCCGCTCATTATGTTCATGTTTTTCGGCATTGCTCTGCTGGAAGACACCGGCTATCTGGCCCGGGTCGCCTTTATGATGGACCGCGTCTTTCGCATCTTCGGCCTGCACGGCAGCTCGGTGATGGCCTATATCATTTCCGGTGGTATTGCCGGAGGCTGTGCCGTGCCCGGGGTCATGGCCACCCGGACCCTGCGTTCGCCAAAAGAGAGGATGGCCACCCTGCTCACCGTGCCTTTCATGAACTGTGGTGCCAAATTGCCGGTCCTGGCCTTGCTGGTGGGCGCCTTTTTCAGCGAAAATCAGGCCATGTACATGTTTCTCTTCACCCTGCTGGCTTGGCTCATGGCCCTGATGGCGGCCAAGCTCCTCCGTCTCACGGTTTTGCGGGGGGAGTCCACGCCCTTTGTCCTGGAACTGCCCCCCTACCGTTTTCCCACCTTCAAGGGCCTGCTCATCCATACCTGGGAGAAGACCTGGCACTATATCAAGAAGGCGGGGACCGTTATTCTGGGCATCTCCATTCTGCTGTGGGCCATGATGACCTTTCCGGGTCTGCCCGACGCAGAGCGGCAGGTTTTTGAAAATCAGCGCCAGGAAATTATCCGCCAGGCCTCGCCGCAACGGCCGGCTCCGCCTGAGGATGCCGGTCAGGCAGGATCGGAGGCCCGGGCCATGCAGGAGGATCTCCTGGAAGTGGCCAATGCCGAGGCAGAGAAGGCCCTGCGTTATTCGGTGGCCGGCAGGATTGGCACGACCTTGGAAAAGATAAGCTGGCTGCCCGGTTTTGACTGGCGCACCAATATCGCCCTGGTGGGGGGCTTTGCCGCCAAGGAGGTCATCATCTCCACCCTGGCCACCTCCTACTCTCTGGGCGAGGTGGACCCTGAGGCCAGCGATTCCCTGGGCCAGACCCTGGCCAAGGATCGAAGCTGGGACGGGGTGAAGGCCCTGTCGGTGATCATCTTTGTCATGTTTTACGCCCCCTGTTTTGTCACGGTGGCCTGTATTGTCAAGGAGGCGGGAAGTTGGAAATGGGGTCTCTTTTCCATGACCTTCAACACCCTCTTTGCCTTTCTCCTCTCCACAATGGTCTACCAGGTGGGAAGCAGATTGTTCTGACCACGGGAGAGCCGCTAGAACCAGTCGGCGAGCATGAGGCCTAGGCCAAAGCGCTGCACAGCGGCATTATAGTCGATCAGGGACTCCCCGTAGCCGTTAAAATAGTGGATGTAGCCCTTGAGGTTTTCCACCTCGATAAAGGGCATCTTGAAGGACCAGCCCAGCTTCAGGGCGCCCTTGTTGTCATGATAGGTGAGATTGTTGCGGAGCATGAAGCTCAAGGTGTGGTCCTGCACCTTGAGGGCCCCGCTGATCTCGCCATAGCCCATATAATCGCTGATATCCGGGTTGTCATCCTCCCCTGAGCCGATAAGATAGCCGGAGGTCTTCTCCGGAATAATATACCAGGGTTTCAGACTGATCTTAAAATGCTCTCCTTCAAGAACAAAATCAACATATAGGCGGTTCCAGCTCCGCGACAGGGGTTCACTGCGGCCGTTTGATTGATGGACAAGACCGGCCATCAGATAGGTGCGGTCCACCCCCGGAATTTTCAGCTTCAGGGGGACGAGGGCAAAAAGTTCCGGCTCGTGATTGGTTTCACGGAAAGGGCTGGACAGGTCCTTGTTGTAGGCCTGCCAGAATGATTGGGCCGTATAGGCTGCCATGAGATAGGTCTTTCTGTCGCCGAGGCGCAGGGTGCCCACCGGAAATTTGAGACTGACCTGGAAGGTCACCTCATTTGCATCAAGAGAGGCATCAGGATTATCGGTGTAGGGGGTGTTGTTGGGAGCGGTATTATGGCTGAAGAAGAGTATGTAGTTTTGCCTGTGGGGACTTACCGAAAACCTGCTGGCATGAGGCTCGGGGGCGACAGGGGCCGGCGCCCTCTCTGCGGCAGCCAGGGTCGCATCGACCCTCTCCTGACTCCCGCCGCTCTTTTCTGCCCCCTGACAGCCCCTCTTGATTTCCCCCAGGGTGAGGGTGTCGTCACTTTCCTGCAGGGCGCGGAGCAGACATTCCTGGTAACCGGCCGCCAGCACTGCTGGGCTGGGCCCCAACATGATTGTCAGCAGAATGGTACTCAGTTGCAGGGCAAATACGCCTGGCAAGAGGCGGGTCATGAGCATGGCAGCTCTTGTTCTTATCATTACAGTTTTTCGAGGATGCTTTTCACCAGATTGCCGTCTGTCCTGCCGGCAAAATGGTTCATGATCGGTTTCATGGCCTGCATGGGGTTTTTGACGCTGCTGAGATCAATATTTGCGGCTATCCAGGCCTTGATCTCCTCTTCCGTGGCCTGCTGCGGCAGGTAGGCCTCAAGGACAGCGATATATTCCGAATCCTCTGGTTTGTTGCCTGCGGCGGCCAGCAGCTCCGTCTCTGATTTGATCAGTTTTCTGATAATGGCGATGACCTCGGAGTCGGCGAGTTCCTTTTTGGGCTGACGTTGGAATTCGCCGATAATGATGCGGATGGCGGAGGTCTTGGCGGCGGTTTTGGCCTTCATGGAAGCCTTCAGGTCATGGCGGATCTGTTCTTGGAGAGACATGGGTCATCCTCATACGGTTAGACAAGGGATATGTTGGGTGAAAAAGCAGAGACAATCATAAAGCATTTCAGGAGGAGGTCAACAATTTGCCGCCTCCCCAGAAGAAATGCTGTACCCGTCTTTCTGCGCAGTCTCAACCTTCAGGATATGGGGATCACTGGATTTTCAGGGAATCCTCCTGGCAAAAGAGGTGGCTGGTCTCTTGCTGCTCCTCTTTTTCCCTCAGTTTCGTCAGCACCTCTTCGGCCGGGATGTGCAGGGCCTGGGCCAGGGCCTGCACATCGTAGAGAGGTTTGCCGTCCGGGCTATATCCGGAAGGTTTGAGCCCCGGGAAATGGGCGCTGGTGGCGGCAGAAGAGGCCTGGCTCAATGTTTCCTGAATGGAAGAGGGGCCGTAAAGCATGAGCCATTCCACGGCCTCGGCCCAGGTCGCACTATCCACGTTCTTGTTGGCCAGTACGGCCATGGCCATGGCCGTGTCCCACTGTTTTTTGAAATCGGTCATGATTTTGGAAAGTCCTCTTGCGGGGAAGAATTCACCTGATCCTGCTTTATTATCACAGGGCCTCTTTGTCTCTATTTTGGCTGAACCACTTATGGTTATGTACATATCTTTACAGATGTTATCAAAAAGAATCTTGCTCGTGGCTCAATATTAGTGGTAGTCACAAGGTCAGATAGAATAACAGCTCAGGTCGGTGAACCACAGGATTTTATTTAGGAGAAGCCTGGTCAGGCCCGCCCTGAAGATCGTCTCCTTCTTTTTTTGGGAGTTGCGGAACAGGCAGCTCTTTTTTCTTGTTCTTGCCCCCAGGCGCTGTGGAGATAAGGGTTGTTTGTTTAATGATTGCCCCCTGCTCACAGTGGTGGGCCTGAAAATTTAATGTGCGTGGTTGCTGTGTCCTCTCCCTCCCTAACAAGAGATCCTGCCCTGTTGACTGTCAGCCATGAATGTTTTCTCGCCATGGCCGGCCAGGAAGCGATCCGGGCCATCATCACGGAACTCACCATTGACAATCCCCAATATGTGGATGCCGTCAAGTATGGGCGCTGGGTGGGGAAAAGGCTCAAGCCCAAGCTCACCTTTTATCGCAAGAGCAAGCAGGGCCTCACCTTCCCGCGTGGCTTTGCCAATGAGGCCATCCGTTTGGTCCGCCACTTTGACGGGGTCACCCCGGAGATTATTGACAAGAGGCGGCGTTGTCCGGAGGTGGATTTTGCCTTTTCCGCACCTCTGCGCCCCTATCAGCAGGAGGCGGTGGCTGCGGTGCTGGAGCGGCAGTTCGGGGTGCTGGAGTCGGGCACCGGTTCCGGTAAGACCGTCATGGCCCTGGCCGTGATCGCCAAGCGTCGCCAACCCACCCTGATCCTTGTCCATAACAAAGAGCTTCTCTATCAATGGCAGGAGCGGATCAGGCAGTTTCTTGGTCTTGAACCCGGCCTCATCGGCGATGGTTGTTTCACCATTGCCCCCATATCCGTGGCCATCGTCAATACGGCCCGCAACAAACTGGCTGAGCTTACCGATCATTTTGGCCAGATCTGCGTGGATGAGTGTCATCGGGTGCCTGCCACCCTTTTTACCGATGTGGTCACTGCCTTTGATTGTCTGTACATGCTTGGCCTGTCGGCCACTGCCTTTCGCCGGGACGGCATGTCCCGGCTGATTACTCTCTTCCTGGGCGACCTGGTGTACCGGGTGGACAGGGAGGAGCTGGCTGCCACGGGCGCCGTGCTCAGGCCGGAACTGATCCAGCATCCCACCTCTTTTACCTTCCGTTACCGCGATAATTATCAGGAGATGATGAAGGCCCTCACCACGGATGAATCTCGCAACGGGCAGATTGTTGATGACGTGGTGGCCCAGAGCCGCAAGAGCGAGGGAGGGATCCTGGTGGTGAGTGACCGGGTGGCCCATTGTGAGCTGCTGGCCGAGATGCTTGCTGAGCGCGGGGTGACCGCCAAGGTCCTCACCGGCCGCACCCTTGCCGAGGAGCGCAGTGCCACTGTGGAGGAGGTCCGCAGCGGCGATCTGCAGATCCTCATTTCCACCCTGCAGCTCATCGGTGAGGGGTTTGACTGCCCGGGACTCGCCACCCTCTTTCTCACCACCCCTATAAAATTCGCCGGCAGGCTGCTGCAGGTGGTGGGTCGTATCCTGCGCCCCTTTCCGGGCAAAAAGGCCACGGTCTTCGACTATGTGGACGAGAATGTCGGGGTTCTCGCCCGTTCCGCTGAAATCAGGCGCCACAGTCTGGCGGAAAAGCCCAACTCCCTGCCGGGCTTTTCTGTTACCGGCTGAAGGAAACGTCTCGCAGGGAAGTAAAAGATGGGGCAAGGGTCTCACCTGAATTTTTTTCAGATTGACCGGGGCCCTGCGCCTTCACTAGACTAAAAAAAGAGGCTGCGGCCAGCAGGGGCAGGGCGCGGTTCCCGGGTTTGGTAAGGCAAGGAGATGGCAATGGCAAAGAAAATCCTGGTGGCAATGGACGGCTCTTTTCGTTCCCTTAATGAGGTCCATTACCTGGGTCAGATGTTTGAGGGGGCCGAGGATGTTTTTCTGCATCTGGTCTGCATTGTCCCCAGCGGCCAGCAGCCCTCCCTGGGTTCTGACTGGCTGGCCGAGGAGGAGAGGGAAAACGCCGTCTCCGCCGGCACCCGGACGCAGCTCCTGGCCGCCAAAAAAAATCTGAAACGCGCCACCCATCACCTGGTCCGCCACGGCTTCAGCAAGGAGCAGGTGACCACCTCGGTGGAAATCTCCCGGCTGGGGGTGGCCGCTGATCTGGTCCAGCTCGGCCGCGCCGGCTCTTATGACGCCCTGCTGGTGGGCAGGCGGGGCATCGGCCGCCTCCAGTCCCTTCTCCTGGGCAGTGTCACCACATCGATTCTGGAGAAATGCTGGGATATCCCGATCTGGGTGGTGGACGGCCATGTGGACTCCCGCACAATTCTGGTGCCGGTGGATGGCTCCATCCATATCCTCAAGGCAGTGGATCATCTGGGCTATATTTTCAAGGATATTGCCGGAGTGGAGATTACCCTTTTTCACTCCACCGCCCTTTTTGCCAGAAGATCGGAGCTGGACCTGGAAAAATGTGCGCGTAGCTTCGGGGCCCAGTGGTGCCAGGAGCATCTGCTGGGAAACAAGTCTGTTTTCCATGGCCCCGAACAACTCCTGCGTGAAAATGGTTTTGACATGAACAGTGTCCATCGTCTTGAGGTCAGCCGCGGTCTGGAAGCGGCCCAGGATATCGCCCTGCAGGCCTGGCATAAGCATTTCGGCACCATTGTCATGGGGCGCCGGGATCCCGACGTCCGCAAAGGGATATTGGGGGGGGTCAGTGACAGGCTGCTGCGCCATACCAGCGATATAGCCATCTGGCTCATAAATTAAATTCCCGATATCTGGTCCACATCCTGGCGATCAGTGCAGAGGCTGATTCCATACCCGCTAGCTCTTCTCAGGCGTATCCCTTTTTGATCCTGTCCTTTCTCTGCCCGCCCCGTTGCCGCCTCCGGTAAAGGAGCGGGTGCTGCGTCTCTCAGATGGCCTGGTCTCATCACGGCAAAAAAAACTTTATGCTTTCCGGCTGTTGTGGTGTAAATCATGGTGGTTAGATTTCTGGTTATCCTTATTCTTTTACCCCGGTCCCGAAAACGAGTAGGACGGCAGCGTGCCAGACGCTCCGGTCCAGAAGGGGAGTGTGCATGAAAAAAGACAAGGCCCCTGTGGCTGACCATGAGCTGCTTAAGGCAATTCCCAAGGTCGATGAGTTTCTCAGCTGGATCAATAAGGACGGCCAGGCTCCTCTGCGTCTGGTGAAAAAAGCGGTCCGCGATCTGCTGGACGAGGTGCGCCAGGCTATTCTGGGCGGCCGGGAGTTGGGTCTGGAGGCCCTGGACAAAAAACATCTGCTGCCCCGTTTTCACCAGCGGCTTGCCCAGCTCATGGAACCCCGTTTCCGGACGGTGATTAATGCCACCGGCGTGGTGGTCCACACCAATATGGGCCGCTCTCTGCTTCCTGATTCGGTGATGGCCAGTCTGGTCGCTGCCGGCTGCCGCTATTCCAATCTTGAATTTGATCTGCGCACCGGTAAGCGGGGCAGCCGCTACAGCCTGGTGGAGGAGCTGCTGTGTGAACTCACCGGTGCTGAGGCCGGGCTGGTGGTCAACAATAACGCCGCTGCTGTGCTGCTGGCCCTGGATACCCTGGCCAACGGCCGAGAGGTCATTGTCTCCCGGGGCCAGCTCGTTGAGATTGGCGGCTCTTTCCGTATTCCTGATGTCATGAAAAAAGGGGGGGCGCGGCTCGTGGAGGTAGGGGCCACCAACCGCACCCATCTTCACGATTATGAGCAGGCCATTGGCCAGGAGACGGCCCTGCTTCTCAAGGTCCATACCAGCAACTATAAAATGATCGGCTTCACCTCTGAGGTGCCCCTGGAGGAGCTGGTGGCCCTGGGCCGCAAAGCGGGCCTGCCGGTGATGGAGGATCTGGGCAGCGGCTCCTTTGTTGATCTCTCCAGGTTTGGCCTGGGCAAGGAGCCCACGGTGCAGGAGGTGGTGCAGAGCGGCGCCGATGTGGTCACCTTTTCCGGGGATAAGCTGTTGGGCGGTCCCCAGGCCGGACTTATTGTCGGCCGTCGGGATATCATCGACCTGATTAAGCATAATCCCCTCAACCGGGCCCTGCGTATTGACAAATTCACCCTGGCCGGCCTGGAGGCCATCTTCCGCCTCTATCTGGATGAGCGGAGTGTGGCCCGCCATATCCCCACTCTGGCCATGCTGAGCATGGAGTATGGGACCATTAAAAAAAGGGCCAGCCGCCTGGTCAGGCGCCTGCGCCAGGCAGGGGATCTGGCCTGTGCGGTCTCCTCTGCTGATACCGAGTCCAGAGTGGGCGGTGGTGCTCTGCCTGAGCAGGGATTGCGGAGCCGGTGCGTTACCCTGAAGCCGACAGCAGGCAGCGTCAATGAACTGGAGGTGCGGCTGCGGAGCGGCGCGCTGCCGGTGATCGGCCGCATTGAGGACGACAGGCTCCTGCTTGACCTGCGCACTGTGGCCGATAAAGAGGTGGCGGAATTGGCTGCTGCCATCATCGCTGTCTGTAGAGTTGCCCCATGAGTTTTCCCTTTCTGCCCCACTGCCCCCCTCTGGGCAATAAAGATCTTGATCTGCTGGCCCCTCTTTTTGCCAGAACCATCAAGGCCTTCTGTCCCTGTACCGCTGTCTACCTGGTGGGCCCGGAGATCAGCGGTGACGGCCTTCCAGGCCAGTGGAAGGCGGGGATCGAGGTGGTACGCAACGGTCTGCAGCCGGTGAAGGGCAATGGCTGCCATGCCCCCCTCTATCTCCCCCTCTGGAGCCAGGACGCCCTGTGCGGGGTGGCGGTTCTCACCGGGGTGGAGATGTGGGTGCTTGATCTGGCAGCGGCCACTCTCCTTGATAAGAGTAGATTGATTTCCCGGGAGCTGGCCTTGGTCAAGGAGGGCGCCCTGGATCCCCAGACCGGTTTTGGCAATGTCAAGGTGTTGCAGGCCAGGTTGGCCGCCCTCTGTCAGGGGGCGGGCTCCGGCACCCAGGAACTGAGCCACTGTCTGCTGCTGGTGGAGATATTTCCCAAGGGCCGGGATGCCGGCCATGCCCTGACAGAGGTGAGCCGGGCCGGGGCCTATCTCGATTCCCTGATCGGCCATCTTGCCCCGCCCTGTCATCTGGGGAATGGTCTTTTTGCTCTCCTCTGGGAGGGGGTGTCTGCGGACAAGGCCCTCAAGGTGGCGGACCAGCTGCTGCAATGGCTCAAAAGAGAAAATATACCCAAGGCCCATATCGGCATCTCTGAAGGCCAGGGAGGTCGCAAGGATCCCCAGAAGATTCTGGAAGAGGCCTGGCTGGCCCTCCAGACCGCTTATCAGAGAGGCCCCTTTGGGCTCTGTTCCTTCCGCAGCGTTGCCAACCGGGCCTCCCATCCCCTCTATCCACCGCCCCGGCAGATAGCGGCCCCTCTCAATAAGGAGATGAAAGGTCTGGCCGCTTTCGCTCTTATTGAATTGGGCAGTGACGGTGAGCCTGGGCCCGCTTTTCCCCGGGAAATCCTGGCGGCAGTGGCAGGGGAAGAGCCCCTCATCATTGCCGTCTCAGCGGGCCGGGGCTATGTCCTGCTCCCTGGCTGTACAGAGGATGCTGCCCTGGAATGGTGCCGTCAGGCCAAAAAAGATCTTGTCCAGGAGGGGCCAAGCTATTCCTTTGGCATAGCCCTTTTCCCCTGTGCTGATTTCAAAAGGGCGGAGATGGTGGCCAACAGCCGCAAGGCCCTTGTGCACACCTCTTTTTTCGGACCAGGCACCTTTACCGTCTTTGACGGGGTGAGCCTCAATATCAGTGGCGATATCTATTATAATGACGGCGATATGGTCAAGGCGGCCCGGGAATATCAGCGGGGGCTTGCGCTGGATCCTAAAAACGTCAATCTGCTCAACTCCTATGGGGTCACCCTGGCCCAGATGGCCCGCTATGCAAAGGCGATCCCCCTCTTTCAAGAGGTGCTGGCCATTGATCGCAGTAATTTTATGGCCCTCTGTAATCTGGGGTTCGCCCACCTGGCCCGTGGCCAGGAAAATAAGGCCTTGGCCAGCTTTGAGGAGGCCCTGGCCGGTCAGGATGATCATTTTGATCTCCTGCTTCAGCTTGGCAAACTCTACTGCCGTCGCCGATCCTGGCAGGAGGCCGTGACTGTTCTGAGCAAGGCGGAGAAAATCGGCCCCCGCGATGTGCGCGATGTCAGTCACGGGGCTGTCCACCGTTATCTGGGGGAGGCCCATGTCCACCTAGGCAACCACAAGCAGGCCATGGCCACTCTGCAGCGCGCCATCCGCCACAATCCCCAGGATGCCGCCTCCCTCAGCCTTCTGGGCGAACTCTACAGCCTGGAGGGGCAGGGGGGCGATATTGCCCGCACCTTCTGCAGCCAGGCAGTAGGTATCGATGGTCAGGAATGGCGTTACTGGCTGCGCCTGGCCCGGGTGGAATTGGCAGGCGGTGACCTGTCGGCCGCCCACCAGGCCGTCAAGGAGGCCCTGCGGCTGGAGCGGGAGAAGGGGGGGGTCTACCTCCTCCAGGGGGAAGTACTTGAGGCCCAGCACAAGGAGGCTGCCGCCTTGAAGGCCTATCAGCGGGCAGTGCGATTGGACGGCAGCGATAAGAGGGCCAGTCAGGCCGTAAAGAGGCTGACCAGCAGCTAATAAAAAAGATCCCTGACCTTGGGCGCAGAAGAGGCAGGGAAACGTGCATATAGAAAAGGTGTTTCATGGAAGTAATGAATGGTGCCAAGGTTGAAGATGCCCAGCAATACTGGCTGGATACGTTTAATGTCGGCGACTCCTGGCGGTTGTTCAGGATTATGGCGGAGTTTGTAGAGGGTTTTGACTCGCTGGTTGCGGTGAAACGGCCGGCGGTCTCCATTTTCGGCTCGGCCCGTTTCAGCGAGGATCATGAATATTACAAACTGGCCCGCACCGTGGCCAAGGGCCTTTCCCAGGCGGGCTACGCCATTATGACCGGCGGCGGCCCCGGAATCATGGAGGCCGGCAACCGGGGCGCCGATGACGTGAATGGCATGTCTATCGGCCTTAATATCGATCTGCCCTTTGAACAGGAGGGCAATGCCTATGTCAATATGCCCTTGAAGTTTAAATATTTCTTTGTCCGCAAGGTCATGCTGATCAAATATGCCATGGCCTTCATCGCCATGCCCGGCGGCTTCGGTACCCTGGATGAACTTTTTGAGGCCATCACCCTCATCCAGACCCGGCGCATCAAGAGTTTTCCCATTGTTCTGGTCGGTTCTTCCTACTGGGCCGGCCTGGTTGACTGGCTCCGCGACCAGATGCTGGCCGCCCAGACCATTAAGGAGGATGATCTGCACATCTTTCAGATCCTGGATGATCCTGATGAGATTATCCGTTATATCAAACGCACGGTCATTATCTAGTC
This sequence comes from Desulfurivibrionaceae bacterium, assembly GCA_031581485.1. GTDB lineage: Bacteria > Desulfobacterota > Desulfobulbia > Desulfobulbales > SURF-16 > BM506. The sequence continues at coordinate 17,452 of JAVLBA010000012.1, forward strand.
TGCTTTCTCCCTTCGCCCCCTCTGCCGCCTGGTCAGGATGCTTCTGGCCGGCGGTCTGGGGTTGGGCCATCCTGATCATGATGGGTTATCTCTGGCCTGCCCAGGGGATTCCCCTGTTCCGTCAGGATGAAGGGGGGCTGTGTCGATATCCACCCTTCTGCAAAGGCCTCCTTCTCCCCCTCTTCTCACGCTCTTTTCTCTCCCCCTGCTCTGCTGTTTCTGTGTACTTCTTGAGTACCCCCTTGTGGGCCCTGTCCCTCATGTGGTAAATTCCCCACCACTTTGTACCCACTCTGGAATCAATTTTTTTTGAATGACTGAAAAAGAAGGTGAGGCACAGCTAATTACCCCTTGGGGTATATTTAAGTCTTGTCTTTGACAATATGTTGTAGTTCGGGGCGTTAAGCCCTTTTGGGGCCCGGCAGGGGGCGCAGATTTTTTCTTGACTCTGGAAAGGTGAGGTGACTATAAGGAGAGATAGTGTGGCGGAAAGTGGTGCAAAGTGGCCGAGAGGGGTGCGGAGTGACAGAAGATGTTTTTGAGCAGATCAATAGCTTCCGGGGGAGCTCCGAGCACGGCTTGGACAGCAAGGGCAGGTTGAATATCCCGGCCCGCTTCAAGGATGTGCTGTCGCGGAAATATGACGGTCGGCTCATTATCTCTCCCTGGGGAAAATGCCTGCGCATCTATCCCTTGGCCGAATGGGCCAAGATTGAACACGCTATCTTGAACCGCGGCTGGCAAAACCGTAAGACTTCCGCCCGGCTGGTCCGCCACATCGTGGGCAACGCTTCAGAGGTTCAGCTCGACAATAACGGCAGGATCCTCCTGCCCGTCACCTTGCGGGCCATGAGTAATATTGACAAAGAGGTCTTCCTTTTGGGCATGACCTCTTTTGTTGAAGTATGGGATAAGCAGATTCATCTGACGGAAAATGTGGTTGGGGATGAGGAATTTGATGATCTGGCCGCTGAGTGCGGCGAGTTAGGTTTTTTCTAAAGGTATGTATATTCATGACTCACTCCACGTTCCTGTTTTAGTAGAAGAGGTCATCCGCGCTCTCCAGCCCCAGGCCGGCGGGATTTATGTGGATGGCAATCTCGGCTTGGGCGGCCATGCCGGGGCGATTCTGACCGCCGGCGGTCCTGATTGCCGGCTCATCGGCTTTGACTGGGATGCTGATGCCCAGCAGAGGGCGCAGCAGAACCTGGCCTGTTTCGGCGATCAGGTGCTCTTTGTCAGGGAGAATTTCGCGGGGTTGAAGGATGAGCTGCTCAAAAGGAATATCGCTGCTGTTGACGGCCTGCTGCTCGATTTGGGGCTCTCCTCTCTCCATCTTGACGAAAGCGGCCGGGGGTTCAGCTTCAGGCGCGATGAGCCTCTTGATATGCGCATGGATACCAGGCAGCAGGTGGCTGCTGCCGATATTCTGGCCTCGGCCTCGGAAGAGGAGCTGGCCGATATCTTTTATCTCTATGGCGAGGAGCGTCAGGCACGGCCCATAGCCAGGGCCATTGTCCAGCAGCGGCTCAGGGAGCCCATCCACACCACAAAAGAGTTGGCCTTGCTGGTGGAAAAGACGATCCCCCGCCGTTTTCATCCCAAAAAGATACATGCAGCCACCAAGGTCTTTCAGGGCCTGCGGATCGCGGTCAATAGCGAGCTGGATAATCTGGTACAGGTCCTTGCGGATGGGGCCGGGATGTTGCGGCCAGGAGGCCGCTTTTGTGTGATTACCTTCCATTCCCTGGAAGACAGGCTGGTGAAAAGGGCCTTCAGAGATAATCCGGACCTGCGCCCCCTGACCAGCAAACCGGTGGTGGCGGCGGCAGAAGAGGTGGCGCGCAATCCCCGCTCACGAAGTGCGAAAATGCGGGTTGCCGAAAGAGTGGGAGGATAGGATATGCATAATTACGCAGGGCATTATCAAACCAGGGGCAGACGTGCTGTGCCCCGGCCGGGATGGCGGGCCATGGGACCCGCCACCCAGGGCAAAGGAGGTCTGTTCTGGAAGAGTCTGGCCATCATCATGCTCATTGGTGCCGTCATCGGCATCGTGGCCAGTTATTGGGTGGGCCATTGTATCCAGGAAAGTCTACTGGGAATTGCCCAGGCCCAAGAGATTCGGGCTCAAAAGGAGCAGACCAGAATGGTATTGCTGGACGAGCAGGCCCGCCTCATGCAGGATCGGCGCCTGGAGGCCCTTGCTGCTGTGCAGGTTGGTCTCTACACGCCGGTCAAGCGGCAGCAGGTTGGTTTTTAGTAAGGCGGGGGCTTTGATCAGAAAAGAAAAGCCGCAAGTTCTTACCTTGAGAGGAAGGCGTCATGGGCTATAAACGGCGCACAGACACCAGGAGCTACCAGGGGTATGGCTATGGGCAGAAAAAGAAACCAGGCCTGAAGACGCGAATCAGAAAAACAGGTGTTCTGCTCATACTCTTGGTGGCCGGCCTGCTCATCTGGCTGGTGGCCCCTGACCAGGAGAAAAAGGAGGGGGAGAGATCCGTCTCCGAAGTCGCCCTGGTTCAGGAACGTAAAAATATTTATGACCGTTTCCTGGAACCTCTTGCCGTAAGTTTTGATCTCTACGCTGTCTATGTAAAACCCCTGGAAGTGGAGGACAGTTCGCAAACAGGAGAGATATTAGCAGCCGCGCTGGGGCTTGACCGCGACCAGCTCATCAAAAGGCTGAATACGGAACGTAGTTTTATCTGGCTTGGTCATCAGGTTCCGCAGGAGAAGGTTGCCGAACTGGCCAACCACAGCCTGGCCGGGCTCTATTTCCAGAAGGCCCCGGTTCGCTTTTATCCGCATAAGCAGACAGCCGCGCAGGTGCTGGGCTATGTCAAGGATGAGCAGGGTCTGGCAGGCATCGAGCTTTTCTATGACAAGGAACTGAGGGGCAGGACCTTGATGGGCAGAGGGGCAGGTCCGGGTAACAAGACCTTCAATGAAGGCCAGCATCTTGTTCTCACTCTGGACCTGAAAATCCAGCACATCCTGGAGAAGCAGATGACCTTGTTGCTGGACAAGACCCGGGCCCGCTCCGTAGCTGCCATGGCGGTTGATCCTGCCACGGGTGAGATTCTGGCCTCTGTGCAGCTGCCCTCCTTTGATCCCAACTCTTTTTGGGAGGCTTCGTCCCAGAGTCAGCAGGTGGTCATGGTCAGCAAGGCCATGGATCCTGGCGGGATATCCGGGATTTTCCGCTATGGGGCAGCCATCCATGCCCACCGCGAGATTGGCCGGCCTGCCAACCAGGCATCATTGGCCCCCCTGATCAGGCCCCGTCTCCAGAAAAGCGGGGGCCGGGCCCGGGCCGGGTATTGGTGGCCGTGGTCGGCTGGCGGTTTTATCTCAGAGGAGCTTGCTGAATTGCCTGACCCCACTGTCACGGAAGCAGAGCTCCTGGCCTTTCAGCAGGATCTGGGGATCAGTTGTGCTGATCAGGTGGATCTGCCGGCCAATGTCGAGGGGGAGTGTGGTGTGGGGCGTCTCAACGGTGTTTCAATCCTGGGAGCCTTTAGCCGGCTGGTTAATGGCGGCAAACCGGTGGCCCTGCATTTCCTCAAGGGAACAGCGGACAGCGAAGGCAATTTTGCCTCGTGCCAATTTAAGGCCCAGGGCAAGGATGTGGCAAAGGTAAGCGCGGTGTTGTCCAAATCATTTGCCGCAAGTGCCGGCGACAATGCCCGATTCTTTGGAGCTGAATATCTCTTGCCCTTGGCCCAGGGCGAAGAGTTTGTGATGGAGAGCAGGCAGGGCAACCAAACCCCTGAAGTGATTGAGAGCAGCCAGACCTTTGATGGGTTGTTTGTTGCTGCCTCCCCGGCGGAAAAACCTGATCTGGTGCTTCTGGTTTCCGTCCAGGATGGGGCCTTTGACCTGAAGGCGGCATCGCCCATGCGTCGCACGGGCGATGCCTTTCTGCGTCTGGCCGCCAAAGAGAGGCAAAGGGACGCGCAGCCAGATCTGCGTTCCCGGACCCTGCCCAGCCATGAGCGGCTTCTGGACGCTTGGTTTGCGCAGCACAAGGTGGTGGGGGGAGAGCAACCCCAGACCCGGGGTCGGGTTGACACGATGCCCGATTTGGTGGGGATGAGCCTGCGCAAGGCCCTGCAGCAGTTGATGCCCTGTGGGGTCGAGGTGGAAATCCAGGGGGCGGGCAGGGTTGTTGCCCAGGAGCCTGAAGCCGGAAAAGAGTGCGGGGACAGGGTCCGCTTGAGGCTTGCCGATTATCAGGAGGGGCCGCCATGAGGAGCATGCGCCTTGCAGATCTTCTGGCCGGCCTGGACCTTCAGGCTGAGGACGATTTAGCCACCCTGGTCATCAGCTCCATTACCGCTGATTCCAGACAGGTCCAGCCGGGCAGCCTCTTTGTGGCCGTGGCAGGCGCTTCTGCCGATGGCCATGATTATCTGGAGCGGGCGGTTGCCGCCGGGGCCAAGGCTGTGGTGGTCAACAAGAGGAGCCCGGTTGTTGATCTTGAGGTGCCCCAGGTCAGGGTGGCGGATACCGCTGCCCTGCTCGGCACCCTGGCTGCCGCTTTTTACGGCAATCCCGCCGCCAAAATGACAGTTGTCGGGATTACCGGCACCAATGGCAAGACCACCTGCGCCTATCTTCTGGAGGAGGTGGTGGCGGCAGCCGGGGGGCGACCCGGGGTGGTGGGTACGGTGAATTTCAGGTTCCCCGGGGTCTGTCGGCCAGCAAGCCACACCACCCCGGACGCGGTGCAGCTTCACTCCCTGCTCTTTGAGATGGTGAGCGCCGGCGTCACCCATCTGATCATGGAGGTCTCTTCCCATGCCCTGCAGCAAGAGCGGGTGGCAGGCATCCATTTTGATGCCGTTCTTTTTACCAATCTCAGCCAGGATCACCTTGATTTTCATGGTGACATGGAGAGCTATTTCGCCACTAAAAAAAGACTCTTCAGCCGCCATCTAAAGTCAGGCGGCCTGGCGGTGATTGTTACGGAAGGGCCTGCCAGCTGGGGAGGACGGCTGGTGGAGGCCTTGAGGGTAGAGAGAGAGCTGAACATAATAACCTGCGGCCAGGGCCAGATGATCGCCAGCCAGGATGAGCAGGTTTCCCTGGCCGGAATCAAGATGGTGGTGAATCTCCATGGTGAGGAGGCAACGTTCACCTCGCCGCTGGTGGGTGCCTTTAATATCCGCAATATTCTCGGTGTGATCGGGGTGGCCCGCGGCCTGGAGATATCTGTGCCGGCCATGCAGAGGGCTCTTGCCCATTGCCTTGGGGCCCCGGGTCGGATGGAGAGAGTGCAGCTGCCCGGCGTGGCGCATGCCACAATCATTGTGGATTATGCCCATACCCCTGATGCCCTCAAGAATGTTTTGGAGACGATTAAGCCCTTGACTAAAGGCCGTTTTTTCGTGGTGTTTGGTTGCGGCGGCAACAGGGACCGGGGCAAGAGGCCGATGATGGGCGCCATTGCCGTGCACTACGCCGATGTGACCATTGTTACTTCCGATAATCCGCGTAACGAGGAGCCGTTGCAGATATTGGCAGAAATTGAAGCCGGCATGCAGCAAGGTGGCGGTAGAAGAGTTGAGGTCGATTTCCTGACGGGGCAGGGGAAGGAATACCTTGTGATTGAATCGCGGCAGCAGGCCATAGCCTGTGCGGTTCACCTGGCTCAGCGGAATGATGTGGTGCTGATAAGTGGTAAGGGGCATGAGGATTATCAGCTCACTCGTTCCGGGAAGGTCCATTTCGATGATCGCCTGGAGGCGAAACAGGAACTGGAAAAAGTCTGGGGCCAGGCTGCGGGCGCAGCCTGAAACTTTTACCGGTTCAAGGAGAAAAAATGGAAATTTTAAGCTGCCGAGAGGCAAGAGCAACGGATTCAGCAGCGCCAGCCGCCATGATAGCAAGCAATCAAGGAGATGTCGTGGTGCAAGAGTTGACCTGGAAATTGAGCGATGTCATATTGGCCACGGGCGGCAGATTCGTGTCCGGGCCCGCCCAGGCAAGTTTTGCCCATGTCTCCACGGACACCAGGACGCTGCAGAAGGGCGATCTCTTTCTTGCCCTCACCGGCGCCAATTTTGACGGAGCGGAGTTCGCCCTGGATGCGGTGCGCAAGGGGGCCGGCGCCATTATCGTTGAGAAAGTGCCGGAGGAAGAGGTCGATGTGCCGGTTATCCAGGTGGAGGACGCGCTCAGGGCCCTGGGAGATCTGGCCGCCTATCGCCGCGCTGCCATGGCGGATCTCAAGGTGGTGGCCATCACGGGCAGTTCAGGAAAAACAACGGTGAAGGAGATGTGCGCCACCCTCCTGGCTCAGGAATTCAAGCTCTCCAAGACCAAGGGCAATTTCAACAACCTTATCGGCATGCCTCTGTCGCTGCTGGAAGTGGATACTCAGCACGATATCGCTGTTTTGGAAATGGGGATGAATCGGTCTGGAGAAATCGCCCGGATGACGGAGATTGCTGACCCGGATATTGCCTGCATCGTCAATGTCCAGGCCGCGCATCTCGCTGGTCTGGGTTCCGTGGAGGGCGTTGCCCGGGCCAAGGGTGAGCTCTTTGCCGGCTGCCAGACATGGGCAAAATTTTGTGTCAACTATGATGACAAGGCAGTGCGCGCCTTGGCCAGAAAAATGCCCCAGGAACAAATTTCCTATGGCCGCCATGGCAAGGCCTTGGTCAGGGCGACCCATGTCAAGAACATGGGTGAAAAAGGCATGGCCTTTACCCTCCATGTAGGTGCTGAGCGGCTGCGGCTGCAGATCAGTGTCATGGGGGAACATAATGTCTCAAACGCCTTGGCTGCCGCGGCCATTGCCCATGCCGCAGGACTGGATATCGGCCAGATTGCCGAGGGACTGGAAAGATTTAAGGCCTTTGACAAGCGGCTGCAGATACTTGATATCGGCGGCCTGAAAATCATCAATGACTGTTATAATGCCAACCCTGCTTCCATGATGGCGGCCTTTGATACGGTGCAGGCCATGCGCGGGGATCATAAAACCATCGCCATCCTGGGAGATATGCTTGAACTCGGAGCGGAAAGTGAAAAGGCCCATCGGCGGCTTGGCGAAATGGTGGCCTGTAAGGGCTTTGACTATCTGCTGGTTTATGGCGAATATGCCAAGATTGTGGCCCAGGGGGCCATGGATGCCTCCATGGCCCTGCGCCAGGTGCATCGGTTGCCTGATAAGGAAGCAATTCTGCAGACTATCTTTGAATGTATGGAAGAAAAGAGTTTCGGCAAGGGTGACTATTTTCTTGTCAAGGGTTCCCGGGGCATGTGCATGGAGAAGATCATTGAAGGTCTTCAACGTGAACTGGGTTAGCGATGCCCGGCCTGATCTCATCAGGCCGGGCCATTTTAGACTACTGAATTCTGGCTACTGACAACAGATGCTCTATCATTTTCTCTATCCGCTCCACACCCTTTTCGGAGGCTTCAATGTCTTCCGCTATATCACCCTGCGCGGCATCGGCGCCACCATTACCGCCTTTTTGATCGTGCTCTACTGCGGCAGGCCGTTTATCCGCATGATGCGGGATAACCAGGTGGGCCAGGTGATTCGTGATGACGGCCCGGCATCCCATTTCAGCAAGAAGGGGGTGCCCACCATGGGCGGCCTCCTCATTCTTTTTGGGGTGCTGGTGGGCACCCTGCTCTGGGTCGACCTCACCAATGTCTATGTCTGGGTCATCCTGGGGGTCATGGTCTGGTATGGCATGATCGGGGCCTGGGATGACTATTGTAAGATCAAAAGACAAAACTCCAAGGGCTTAAGCGGCAGGGGGAAGATCCTGTTTCAGGTGGTGGGTGCCCTGGCCGCCGGGGTGGTTATTGCCATTCAGCCCTCGTACTCAACACAGCTCAGCATCCCTTTTTTCAAGTGGTTTCAGCCTGATCTGGGGGTGTTATATATCCCCTTTGTGATGTTTGTGGTGGTGGGCGCTTCCAATGCCGTCAATCTCACTGACGGCCTGGATGGCCTGGCTGCGGGCCCCACTGTCATAACCAGTGCGGTCTATCTCCTCTTTTCCTATCTGGCCGGTCATGTGGGGCTGTCTGCCTACCTGCAGATCCCCCATGTCCCCGGCGCCGGAGAGGTGGTTATTTTCTGTGGGGCCCTGGCTGGAGCCAGCCTCGGCTTTTTGTGGTTTAATACCTTTCCGGCCCAGATGTTCATGGGGGATGTGGGCTCCTTGGCCATTGGCGGCGCCCTGGGGGCAGTGGCCATTGTCACCAAGCAGGAGGTGCTGCTGGCCCTGGTGGGGGGTATCTTTGTCATGGAGGCGATCTCGGTGATCCTGCAGGTGGGTTATTTCAAGATCTCCGGGGGCAAGCGTATCTTTCTCATGGCCCCCTTTCACCATCATTTTGAGAAAAAAGGCTGGGTGGAGCCCAAGGTGGTGGTGCGGTTCTGGATCGTATCGATTATCCTCGGCCTCATGGCCTTGGCCACCTTGAAACTCCGCTAAGGAAGGGCTGGACAGAAAAGAAATGAAGGCAATGATCAAGGCAGACTTTTTCAGCAAGGGCAAAAAAATTCTGGTGGTGGGAGCGGGTCGCTCCGGCCTCGCTGCCCTGCGTCTTCTGGCTGCCCAAGGGTGTGATCTTGCCCTCAGTGATGGCGGCCCCCTGGCCAGGCTGAGCCAGGATGACCAGCAGTGGCTGGAGGCGCAGCAGGTGCAGTTGGAGTTTGGCGGTCATGATAGAAAGAGCTTTCTTGGCGCCCACTGCATTGTGGTGAGCCCGGGGGTACCCCTGGGGCTGGCGCCGCTGGCTGCGGCCAGGGAAAAGGGGATACCCGTGATCGGCGAGCTGGAACTGGGCTCCCTTTTTACCGATGTGGAGATCATTGCCATCACCGGTACCAACGGCAAAACCACAGTCACCACCCTGATCGGTGATCTCCTCAAGGCGGCCGGCCGTGAGGTCTTTGTGGGCGGCAATATCGGCACCCCCCTCTCTGCATTCGTGGTCAGTGGCCAGAAGGCAGATGTGCTGGTGCTTGAGGTGAGCAGCTTTCAGCTCGACAGCGCCCCCAGCTTTCGGCCCCATATCGCCCTGCTGCTCAATATCAGCCCAGACCACCTGGACAGATATGGCTCCTATGGGGAGTATGCCGCTGCCAAAATGCAGATTTTCCGCTGCCAGGGGCCAGATGATTTTGCCGTGGTTAAGGCGGACGATCCGCAGATCGCGGCCCGGCTGACACCAATTGCTTCGCAGGTCATGGGGTTTGGCCGTGCAATAGGCAGCCTGGCCCGGCTTGATAAGGGCCGGGCCATGATTGCTCTGCCCCAGCAAGGGGAGGAGATATATCCCCTGCCCAAAGCCCTCAAGAACTATCCCCAGAGCGATAATTGCCTGGCCGCCATTCTGGCGGTGCGGCTGCTGGGCTGTTCGCCCCAGGCAGTTGCCAGGGGACTTGACTCTTTTCGACCCCTTGAGCACCGGCTCACCCCTGTGGCGACCATCAAGGGCGTTGCCTATGTTGATGACTCCAAGGCCACCAATATAGGGGCCCTGCAGTCGGCCCTGGCCGGGATGACCCAGCCTGTTCATCTCCTTGCCGGCGGCAGGGATAAAGGCGGCGATTACGGCCTTATTGCCGGGGATATCAAGGCAAAGGTCAAAAGCCTGATCCTCATGGGCGAGGCCGCTGATGTGATGGCAGCCGCCTATGGAGATTTTGTGGAAATTAAGCGGGCCCGGACCATGGCTGAGGCGGTGGCCATGGCCGCCCAGGCGGCCCAGCCCGGGGAGGTTGTCCTGCTGTCGCCGGCCTGTGCCAGTTTTGACATGTTCAGCAGCTATGAGGAGCGGGGTAAGGCCTTCCAGCAGGCGGTGGCCATGGTGGCCAGGGACGCGGCTGGTTCCGGACAAGGCAGGCAGGAAACAAGGGTGCAGACGTCATGCGGATGATGATCAGCGGTGGGGGCACAGGAGGGCATCTCTTCCCGGGTATTGCCGTGGCAGAAGAGCTCCTCCATTCGGTGGCCCGCAGTGAGATCCTCTTTGTGGCAACGGATCGGCAAACAGATGCCAAGGTCTTGCAGGACCGCGCCTTTCCCTTTGTGGCCTTGAAGAGTCAGGGGGTGAAGGGCAAGTCTCTGCTGCAAAAGGTGAGCGCCCTGCTGCAATTGCCCCTGAGCTTGTGGGAGGCGTGGAAAATTGTGGGCAGCTTCAGGCCCCAGGTGGTTCTTGGGGTGGGCGGCTATGTGACCGGGCCGGTTCTTCTGGCTGCCTGGCTGCGGGGGATCCCGACCTGTATCCATGAGCAGAACTCGGTGCCGGGCCTGGCCAACCGACTACTGGCGAAAATTGTCAGGAAGGTCTTTATCTCCATCCCGGGCAGTGATCGCCGTTTTCCAGCCGCCAAATGTGTCTATACCGGCAATCCGGTGCGCCAAGAGGTGCGGGCCATGGCCGGCGGTGAAAAAAGGAGTGAAGATTTCACCCTGGTGGTGATGGGGGGCTCTCTGGGGGCCCACAGCATCAATACCATGATGATGGAGGGTGCCGGCCTCATTAAAAGGAGCCTGCCCCTGGGTTTCAATATCATTCATCAAAGCGGCAGCCAGGATGTCAAAAAGGTGCGGGCCGCCTATGCGGAGGTGGGCATACCGGCCCGGGTGGCCTCCTTTTTCAGCCAGATGCCCTTTGTCCTTGCCAAGGCGGATTTGGTGGTGGCCCGGGCCGGGGCCACCACCCTTGCTGAGTTGACCGTCATGGGCAAGGCCATGATTCTGATACCCTACCCGGGGGCTGCGGATAATCATCAGGAGATCAATGCGGATTGGCTGGTCAAGGCCGGGGCGGCCATTAAATGCCGGGAAGAAGAGACCACCGGCATGGAACTAGCCGAGATTATTGTGGGTCTTGTGGAGAATCAGACAAAAAGAAAAAGGCTGGCCACCATGGCCCAGAAGCTTGGGGAGCCCAATGCTGCCCCTAATATCGTCAGGCACTGTGTGGATCTGGCATCTGGACAAAGAAATAACGGCTAGCAGGCAGAAGGAAACGTGTACAAAAAAAACAAACATATACATTTTGTCGGCATCGGCGGCATCGGCATGAGCGGCATTGCCGAACTTCTGCTCAATATCGGCTACCGGGTAAGTGGTTCTGATCTGGCCACCACTGCTATTACCCAGCGGCTTGCCAGGCTGGGCGGCCTGGTTTACCAAGGACATGATGCTGCCTGGATCAAAGGGGCCGAGGTGGTGGTGACTTCAACGGCGGTGCGCCGGGATAATCCGGAAGTGCTGGCCGCCCTTGAGGCCGGAATTCCGGTCATTCCCAGGGCCGAGATGCTGGCTGAGCTCATGCGGCTCAAGAAGTTTGGCATCGCCATTGCCGGCAGCCATGGCAAAACATCCACCACCTCCCTGGTGGGGGCCATACTTGCCGAGGCCGGCCTCGATCCCACTGTGGTTATCGGCGGCCAGGTGAACAGTCTGGGGACCAATGCCAAACTGGGAGAGGGGGAGTTTCTGGTGGCTGAGGCCGATGAGAGTGACGGTTCCTTTCTCCACCTTTCGCCGGTGGTGGAGGTGGTGACCAATATTGATCTTGAGCATCTGGAATATTATCAGAATATCGAAGAGATCAAGGCGGTGTTCCTGCAGTTCATCAACAAGATACCTTTTTATGGGGCTGCTATCCTCTGTCTTGATAATGAAAATATTGTGGACCTGCTGCCGGCCATTCAAAAGAGGGTGATCACCTATGGCCTGACCGCCCAGGCCGATATCCACACCCGAAAGATCGATAAAATCGGCTTTGGCTGCCGCTTTGATGTCTGTCGCGGCCGCACCGTGCTTGGCGAAATCACCCTGCAGTTTCCCGGGATCCATAATGTCTATAATGCCCTGGCCGCCGTGGCAGTGGGGCTGGAGCTTGATATTGATTTCCCAACCATTGCTGCCGGACTTTCCGGCTTTACCGGAGTGCAGCGTCGTCTCCAGCTCAAGGGGGAAGAAAACAATATTACGGTGATTGACGATTACGCCCATCATCCCACCGAGATCAAGGCTACCCTGTCGGCCCTGAAAGATGCCTGGCCGCACAGACGGCTGGTGGTCCTTTTTCAGCCCCACCGCTATAGCCGGACCCAGGCGCTCTTTAAGGATTTTTGCACGGCATTTCATGCTGCTGATCTGTTGCTGTTGACGGAGATCTATCCGGCCAGTGAACAGCCCATTGAGGGGGTGGATTCCGCCTCCCTGGTGGCAGCTATTAAAGAAAGGGGACAGCGTCAGGTCTATCTGGCCGCGACCCTTGATGATCTGCCCCGGGCGGCCTTGCCGCTTTTGATGGCCGGAGATGTGGTGGTTACCCTGGGCGCCGGCAATGTGTACCGAAGCGGCGAAGAGCTTCTGCGCTTGCTGGCGCCCTGAGAAAAAAAATGAGTTGGAATCCTTGCAAAAAAAATACAACAGATGGCATGGAAAGGAGAAGCGGGATGGAAGCAGGAGCCAGGGCATGGCAAGAGGGTGGGATGTCTGAAGAAGTATGCAGGGCACGGATGCCGGCTTGGGCCGATGTCTTTAATGACGAAATGATCGACTTCTGGTCAGGCGAGGTGCTGTGGGATCAGGAGATGGCACGATTCACCACCTATGGGGTTGGCGGCCGGGCAGAAGCCATCATTTTTCCCAGCGGCATAAAAGAGTTGGCCCAGCTCCTGAAAGGGATCAAACGGCTGAACATTCCCTGTCGCGTCATTGGCAGTGGCTCTAATCTCCTGGTGGCAGACCAGGGCCTGCCCGGTATTACCCTGATTCTCGGCAAAAATTTTGCCGCAATCGAGCTCATTGATGAGGTGGCGGACAAGGTCTATGTCAAGGTGGAGGCGGGCTGCTCTCTGGGACGTCTGCTTAACTGGTGCCAGGATCAGGGCCTGAGCGGTCTGGAGTTTGCCGCTGGTATTCCCGGTACGGTTGGCGGGGCCCTGGTCATGAATGCCGGGGCCGCTGGCTGGGAAATATCGCAGGTGGTGACCTCTATAACGGTCATGGATGAAAATGGCGATTATGGGGTCAAGGATGTTGAGGAGTTTCACTACAGGTACCGGTCATGGGGCGATCAGGCCGGTGGCCTTGCCGTGGAAGGGGTCTTTGCGTTGCAGCGGGACGATAAAAAAGCCATCAAAGAGAGGTGCCAGGCGCTGATGGCAAAGCGGAAGGCGTGCCAGCCCAAAGAGGCCAATTGCGGCTCTTTTTTTCAGAATCCGGCGCAGGGTAAAACTGCCGGCCAGCTCATCGAAGAGGCCGGTCTGAAAGGGGTGGCAGTGGGGGGGGCCATGGTTTCCCGGGAGCACGCCAATTTTCTGGTCAATACCGGCTCAGCCACGGCCCAAGATCTGCTGATGCTCATGCAGTTGGTCCAGAACAAGGTCAAGGAACGCTTTGGGATATTCCTGGAGCCGGAGGTGAAGATGCTCGGGTTTGGGGATAAACGGTGATGAGAAAACGCAAATCTCTCTACGCCTCACCTCTTAACAAGAGGAAGACGGCCCAGGGCGCGGAGCGCCATAAGCTCTACGCCATGCTGGCCGGGCTTCTTCTGGCCCTGGGCCTCTTCTCCATGGTGGGTTGGGGGGTCTATGCCGGACTGTGTCACACCACATTTTTTCAGGTGGAGTCCATTGCCGTTGAGGGCTCAGGGCGGTTCAGTGCTGATGAAATTGTTTCCCTGGCTGGCCTCAATAATAAGAGCAACCTGGTGGCAGTGAGTAAAAAAGAGATCGCCGAAGCCCTCCAGGCCACGGGCTGGATTGAAAAGGTGGAGGTGCAGAAAAAATGGCCAAACACCATTGTGATGGTCATCCACGAACGAAAGCCCGTGGCCATGATCCAGGTGGACGGAGTTCTCTCCTATATGGATAGCCGCGGCAATCTCTTTGTGTCGCTGACAGCCGGCGATGATCTTGATTATCCTGTCTTGCAGCTCATTGCTCCGGAGATTCTGGCGGACAGCCGGGCCATGAAGGGGGCCTTGGATCTGCTGCGTTATGCAGGCAGCGGTAACCCGGACCTCTCCAGGCAGAATATCTCGCAGCTGGTCCTGGACGAGGAGGGGAGTATGACCATCTATCTTGCCGACAATCCCTTTCCGGTGATTTTGGGTAAGGACAAGATGTGGACAAAGTATAAGAGATTAACCAGGGTCCTTGCCTGGCTCTACAGGGAAAGAAAGTTTAGCACCGTTGCGGCCATTGATATGGAATATCTGGAAGGCAGGGTGCTGGTAAAATTTAATGGATAACGCCGGGCAGGAGTGAGAGCGGTAGTAATTATGCCTAAAATAGAGACTGAGAAGAATTTGGCAAAACAGGCGGAGCAGGAAAAGAAGCGCGGCGAGATCGTGGTCGGCCTTGATATCGGCACCACCAAGATCTGTACCATTGTCGGCGAGGTCTTCCCTGAGCGGGTGGATATTATCGGCATCGGCTTTTATCCTTCCATCGGCATGCGGAAAGGGGTGGTGGTGAATATTGAGTCAACGGTCAACTCCATCAAGCGCTCAGTGAACGAGGCAGAGGTCATGGCTGGTTGTCGCATTTCCTCGGTGTTTGTGGGCATTGCCGGCTCTCATGTCAAGGGGGTCAACAGCGATGGGGTCCTCGCCCTGAAGAACCATGAGATTACCCGGGAGGATATTGCCCGGGTGGTGGAAAATGCCAAGGCCATTCCCCTGACCCAGGAACAGGAGGTGCTCCATGTTCTGCCCCAGGAATTCAAGGTGGACGGGCAGGGCGGTATTCAGGATCCTCTGGGTATGGCCGGTGTGCGCCTGGAGGCAGAGGTCCATATCGTCACAGGATCCGCCACGGCTGTGCATAATATAGTTAAGTGCTGCAACCGCGCCGGCCTGGATGTGGATGATGTGGTTCTTGAGCCCGTGGCCTCTTCCTATGCGGTTTTGACCGCTGAGGAGCAGGAGCTGGGGGTTGGTCTCCTTGATATCGGCGGCGGCACCTGTGACCTGGCGGTCTTTGCCGATAACTCCATCCGCCAGACCTTTGTCCTTGGCATTGGCGGCGATAATCTCACCAATGATCTTTCCCATGGTCTGCGGACGCCCCTTCTCGATGCGGCACGTTTAAAGGAGAAATATGGCTGTGCCATTGCCTCCCTCGTTGATAAGGATCAGGTCATCGAGGTGGCCTCGGTGGGAGAGAAAAAGTCGCGCACTCTTTCACAGCGGGTGATGGGGGAAATTCTGGAGCCCAGAGTTGAAGAGATGCTGACCCTGATCAACCAGCAGATGATCGACAATAAGGTGAAAAACAAGATCCATGCCGGCATTGTCATGACCGGTGGTACCTCGCTGCTGGCTAATATAGTTGATTTGGCTGAGCAGATTTTTGATCTGCCGGTGCGCATAGGCTATCCCCGTCATGTGTGGGGGGGGAAGGATCTGGTCAATACCCCGCAATGCGCCACCGGGGTAGGTCTGCTTCTCTATGGGGCCAAGCATGAACCGGGTCAGTTTCTGGTGGATAACGGCAATATCCTTGCCAAGATCAGCAGGAAGATCAGGAGTTTTTTTAAGCGGGTAATGTAGTGGCCATCGGCTTTTACGCGGTCATCCTTGGGGAAAAGGGTCGCCGGGCATGCTGGCCCAGGCAGGGTGCTTACTTGCCGACCAGTATGAAAAGAGGGCAAGTTGGCCAATGAATTCAAAAAAAGTGCCAGGGGAAAGCTGCACAATCAGGGGAGGTAGGTATGTCAGAATTTAAAATGGCGAAAATTGAAGGAAGGGCCCGGATCAAGGTCTTTGGCGTTGGCGGCGGCGGTGGCAATGCCGTTAATACCATGGTGGAAAGCGGCATTACCGGGGTGGAGTTTATCTCCGGCAATACCGATCTGCAGGCCCTGGAGCATTCCCGGGCGGATATCCAGATCCAGCTCGGCATAGAGACAAGCCGGGGGCGGGGCGCCGGGGCCAATCCTGAGATAGGCCGCCTCTCTGCCGAAGAAAACCGCGAGGCGATTCAGGCGGCCTTGATGGATGCGGAAATGGTTTTTGTGGCCTGCGGACTCGGCGGCGGCACCGGCACCGGCGCGGCGCCGGTCATTGCCAAGATCGCCAAAGAGATGGGCGCTCTTACCGTGGCCGTGGTCACCAAGCCCTTCAGCTTTGAGGGCAAGGCGCGGATGAAAAAAGCAGATGCCGGCTGGGAAGAGCTGAAGGAGAGTGTGGATACCATTATCACCATTCCCAATGACCGGGTCCTGGCCCTGTCCCAGAAATCGACGATGTTCATGGATTCCATGAAGATGGTGGATGATGTGCTGGTCAAGGCCATCAGGGGGATCACGGATCTCATTAATATGGATGGCTACATCAATCCTGATTTCGCTGATGTCCGTACCGTGATGAGCGAGATGGGCACCGCCCTGATGGGGTCGGGCTCCAGCACCGGTGAGAGCCGAGCCAAGGAAGCAGTGAAGCAGGCCATTGAAAGCCCGCTTCTCAAGGATATTTCCATCCGGGGTGCCCGCGGGGTTCTGGTGAATATGACTGCCCACCGGGACTCCCTGGCCATGCATGAGGTCACTGAGGTGACCAGCCGCATCCAGAACGAGGTGCATGAGGATGCCAATATCATCATGGGTGTTATCTTTGACGACAATGCCGGCGATGAGATGCGGGTGACCGTGGTGGCCACCGGCATCAATGAAGAGACCAAGCTGGCCCCACTGTCGGAAGTTGCTCCCATGACCGTGAACGGTGACTGCACTCTCCGTCGTCATTATCAGGAGGAGTCAACGGGTTCTGCCTCTCTTAATTCAGGCAACATCCATCAGCTGAAACAGGCCACGCTCTTCGGCGCCGATGTCAATCCCCTGGATGAAGAGACCCTGGACGTGCCGGCCTGGATCAGAAAGAATGCCAATTAAAGGAACCGCGGTTTCTTTTTGCAGCTGGGCCCGGAGTATTTCCCCATGCTTCAGGCCGGCGGTAAGGCCACAAGACCCACGAGGATGCTCCCCTCTTCGTGGGTCTTGTGGTTTCAACAATCTTCTCTGGTGAACCATGTGAAGGCCTCAGCAGACCTGCTTGCCCAGGAACAGGGCACCATAATCAAGAAGTGGAAGGGTAAGCTCCCCATTGCCCTGGTCTTCCCCAACGTCTATCATCTGGCCATGTCCAACCTGGGCCTGCAGCTGGTCTACCGGATGGCAAATGATATCCCTGATATTGTCTGTGAACGGGTCTTTCTGCCGATTGAAGAAGGAGCCCCTGCTTCTGTTGAGTCTGGCCGTCTTCTTACCGATTTCCCGGTCATTCTCTGTGCCTTAAGCTTTGAAAGCGACTACCTCAATCTGCTCCGGATATTTTTGGGGGCAGGGATTGAGCCCCTTGCCCACAAGAGATCTGGCCGGCAGGACCTCCCGGCCCCGCTGATTATCGGCGGCGGCGTTGCCACCTTTATTAACCCCGAGCCCCTGGCCCCCTTTTTTGACATGCTTGTGGTGGGTGATGCCGAGGTTCTGCTGCCGGGGCTGCTGGCAAAACTCCTTGCTGCTGACCGCCATCAGCAGGGGTGGCAGGAGCAGGTGCTGGCCCGGTGCGCAGCAGAGCCTGGCTATTACGTGCCTGCCAAATACCACTATCTCTGGACAGCAGACGGAGCCTTTGCCGGTTTTGAGGCCGCGACCGGGGCCCTGCTGCCGGTGGAAAAAAAGGTGTGCCTCGATCTGGCTGCGGCCGGCCATTCAGAGATCATCACCCCGAACACCGAATTTGCCGGCCTCTATCTCGCCGAGCTTGGCCGCGGCTGCAGCCGGGGGTGTCGTTTCTGCGCCGCCGGCTTTGTCTACCGGCCGCCCAGGTTGTGGCGCAGTGCGGCCATTATCGCTGCCCTGGAAGAAATTCCGGCCGGCTGCTCCCGGGTGGGGCTGCTGGGCATGGAGATGGCACCTGCCGCGGAGCTGGCCGCCGTGGCGCAATTTCTGGAAGGGGGGCACTGTTCTCTCTCCTTTTCCTCCCTGCGGGCCGATGCCTTGGGCACAGAGCTTGTTTCTCTGCTGGGAAAAAGCAATCTCAAGACTGCGGCCATTGCCCCGGATGGTGCCTCGGAACGGCTCCGTGCTGTGATCAACAAGGGCCTGTGCCGGCAGGATATCATCAAGGCGGCCCGCACCCTGGTTGAGGCCGGCATCACCACCTTGAAACTCTATTTTATGATCGGCCTGCCCACCGAGACAGAGGCGGACCTCCAGGAACTGGTGGATCTGGTCCACCAGGTGAAAAAGGAGATTGATGAAGTGGGGCGGGCCCGCGGCAGACTGACAGCCATTGCCGTCAGCCTCAACTCCTTTGTTCCCAAGGCCTGGACCCCTTTTCAGTACGCCCCTTTTGCCGGTGTGCCGGAACTCAAGCGCCGGATCAAATTTTTGAGTAAGGCCCTGGCCCCTCTGGCCAACGTCAAGCTCAAGGTGGATAAACCGGATAATGCCTTTTTTCAGGCGGTCTTGGCCAGAGGTGATCGCCGCCTGGCCCCGGCTCTGCTTGACATGGTCAGCTCTGGCCGCAACTGGCGTCAGGTGCTCAAGGACCATGATCTTGATCCCCTTGAGATGGTCAGGGCCAGGGGCAGGGAGGAGAAATTGTGCTGGCAGATTATTGATCACTCCATGCATGCCGATTATCTATGGCAGGAGTATACAAAGGCCCTGGCCGGCAAAACAACCAGGGCCTGCGATACGGCACGTTGCAGGCGTTGCGGAGTGTGCGGTGATTGAACAAAAAAAAGATAAAGAACATCCCGCGGTTCTGAAGCCCTTCCGGCTGGTAAAGTTCTTTTCCTATACCTCCATCGGCGTGGTGCTCTTCACCACCGTGGTGCTGGCCTGGATTATTTCCAATTACACCACCACGGCGCTGCTTGATCGCAGCAAGGAGTACACTCTGGTCCTGGCCGAAAACCTGAGCCACCAGATCTTTCAACAGTTTGTGCTGCCCCTTGCCCTCCAGAACAGGCAGATCGCCGTCCAGGACCCCCGCCAGTTCGAGAAACTCGATGAGATCGTCCGTAACGCCACCCATGGCGTCAATATCAAGTCAGTGACCATCTATTCCAAAAAGGAAAACATCGTCTCCTACTCCACGGTGGCGGCCCGCATAGGCCAGAAAGGGTTGGCGGCAGAGGGCTATAAGAAGGCCCTTGCCGACCAGAGCAGTTCCTCCTTTATTCTGCGGGGCTCCTTGCTGAGTCTTTTGCCCGGCAGCCCGGATGTCTCCTGCATTATCAAGACCTATGTCCCCCTGCGCAAGGAAAAGCCCTTCAGTGCCGATGAATCGGTGATGGGGGTCATCGAGATTGTTCAGGATCTCTCCCATGATCTGGAGGCCCTCATCAATCTGCAGGGTACCATCTTATTGACCTCCATGGTGATCATGGCGGCTCTCTTTGTGGTCCTCTCCATGATTGTGCATCGCGCTGATTTGATTATTGAAGAGAGGGCCAGGGAGAGGAGACGTCTGGAGGAAAAGCTCAGTGCCAGTCAGCGTCTGGCCTCTTTAGGGATGATGGTGGCCTCGGTCTCCCATGAGATAAAAAACCCCCTGGGGATCATCCATTCCACGGCCGAGATACTGGGCAAGCGTATTGCCAAGGTGGCCCCGGGCAAGGAGCATCTTGCCGCCATTATCATCGAGGAAACCGCCCGGCTTGACAACATTGTCCGTGAGTTTCTCGATTTTGCCAGGCCGCAGACCCCTAAATTCAAAGAGGTGGCCATGAATGATATCCTGCGCAAGATATCTTCCTTTATGCAGGGGGATCTGGAAAAGCGGGGCATTGAAATCAGGCTGCAGCTGGCGGATAATCTGCCCTGGATCAGGGGGGATTATGACCTGCTTTACCAGGCCCTGCTCAATATCATTGTCAATGGTGCCCAGGCCATGCCGCAGGGCGGCGTGGTGCGGGTGGCCACCAAATGGGAAGATGACAAGGTTGTGGTGGCAATAGCGGATGAAGGCGGCGGCATGGCAGAGGAAGAGCTGGAGCAGCTCTTTAATCCCTTTTATACCACCAAGAACCGGGGGACTGGACTGGGACTGGCCATTGTCAAGAATATTGTGGAACAGCATGATGCGGAAATCACGGTGCAGAGCAGGGAGGGGCATGGCTCCCTTTTTATCCTCAAATTTTCTCTCCCTCTGTGAGCAGCGCTACAAAAAGGGCAGCCCCATAAAAAAAGGACATGGTATACACCATGTCCTTTTTTTATGGGGCTGCCCGGCTAAGAATCAGCAGGCGTCTTATTTGGCCTTGTGTAATTGTTTGGTCAAGGCATCGCGGTCAGCAATCAGTTCCTTGTAGACCTTTTCGGCTTCCTTCTCGCGGTCACCCTGTGATGTCTTCATCTTGGCAACCTGGGCTTTAATTTTTTCTTCCTTGATCTTCAAGGTCTTGGCGCCAAAGAGGGAGCCGGCCAGATATTTAAAGCCAAAGAACATGAGGGCAATATCATCCTCCTTGATCTTGGCCAGGGTCTCGTCATCGACCTCATAGGTGTCCAGGAAGGAAGAGTCGAAGATGAATGATTTGAATTTTTCAAGATTGGTGGAAACCATGAAAAACATCTTTTGGCCCGCTTCACTGAGGTTGGCCTGGAAGCCATAGGATTTGCGGCGCATAACAAGCTGCATCCACTCATTATTCATGTCGTCGCAGAGGTCAACGCCCTGGTCGGCCCGCCATTCCCGGATAGTCCACGACGTATCCTCTTCATGGCCCTTGCAATGCTCCTCCTTGACCACAAAGAAAAACTTCTCAGCATCACAGCCGTCATCGTCGGCCTGATGGAAATTGGCCATGCCGATGGGATAATAGCGGCAGGCCGAGGGGCGTTCTTCATATATAGTGCATCCCTCATCGGTGACAAAAGGACAGCGGCCGTTCTCATCAAGATGGATTTTGACGCCGGGCATATCTGTTTTTTCCACATATACCGGGACGGTAAAGCGCAGCAGAAACTCATCAGAGGAGAGATTGAGGAGCTTGCGTAGCCGCAGAATGTCAAAGGGGGTCAAGATAATATCGATATTGCCGCAACAGGCCGTAAAACAGGAGACGCCGGGATGGCAGCGAAATTTTATTTTTGAGTCCAGGGTATACTTGGTGGGGATAATATTACTGGGATTTTTATCTTTACCAAACATGGTGGTGGGTTTGTCAGCCATGGGTGAAACCTCATAATGATTATAAAATGAAACAGGGAGAAATGCCTTGATTGCAACCGAGTATACAACTTCAACGTTTAATTGAATACCTTTTTAGTATGGAAGAATTAAGGGCAAACATGTAAGCACGACAGGGGTATGTTGTCAATTGGATTTATGGTTAGAAAAGTGAAATAATTGTTTTCATGCACTTTTAGTGGTCTGAGCCGCCAGGGCCATGGCAGAAAAAAGAGGCAGTGAGACGGCACTCTTATTTGCTTTAAGTCTGTGAGGGGAAAAGATTTTTTCTTGACAATATGATGACGAAATTTTATAGATCAGAGGGTTGAAAAATGAAGCTCGACTCATTTTTTTACATTCGTAACCCATTGATTTCATTATGCTGGTCTGGGAAAGTTAGTAATAACAACGGGTTAACCAGTAAAAAAAAGATTCACTTTAGCTCGATTATTTTAATATAATGGTGCTTTTTAACGGTTGAAGGCGTTGCAGGGTTTTTCTTCAACATGGGACTATGGTCTTGTGCTGAATGGTCCGGCGGGTCTTGAGCTGATTGGTTTAGAAGACAGATTTCGCAATTATGGTGAGATCGAAAATTAATCCTTTGAGGAGGTATTTTAATGCCAAGTTATGTAGATCCTTCCAAGTGTGACGGTTGTAAGGGCGGAGACAAGACAGCTTGTATGTACATTTGCCCAAACGATCTGATGGTTCTTAACAAAGAGGAGATGAAGGCCTACAACCAGGAGCCTGACGCCTGTTGGGAGTGTTACTCCTGTGTTAAGATCTGCCCCCAGGGTGCAATCGCTGTTCGTGGCTACGATGACTTCGTACCCATGGGTGGCCAGGTTCATCCTATGAGAAGTGCTGATTCCATTATGTGGACGGTCAAGTTCCGTAACGGTACCATGAAGCGTTTCAAGTTCCCTGTTCGGACTACTGCTGAGGGTGCTGCCAACGGCTATATTGGTGAGAAGGGTGATAATCTTGATGACGAAAATCTGCTTCTCGAGTCTAATCTTCCAATCCCCACCATGGTTCCCTAAGGAAGCGTAGTGGGTTGGTTGTAATTTGATTTAAACAGAATAAAATTTCTAATTTAAGGAGTTTTGATATGGCATTACCTAATAAACCAAAAGGTGAGATCTACGCCGATCCCAACCCGGAAATAGTTGAGATCGCCACCGACGTCCTGATCGTTGGTGGTGGTATGGCTGCTTGCGGTACCGCCTTTGAGATCAGAAAATGGTCCGATGAGAGCCTGAAGGTAACCCTGGTTGACAAGGCCTCCATGGAGCGTTCCGGTGCTGTTGCTCAGGGCCTCTCTGCTATCAATACCTATATCGGTGACAACATTATCGAGAACTACGTGAAAATGGTTCGTAATGATCTCATGGGTGTTGTTCGCGAAGATCTCATCTATGACCTCGGTCGTCACGTTGATGAGTCTGTTAAGCTTTTCGAGGAGTGGGGTCTGCCCATCTGGAAGAAGGATGCGGACGGCGAGAACCTGGACGGCTCCAAGCCTGCTCCTTCCCTGCGTGAAGGTGGAACCCCTGTACGTACCGGTAAATGGCAGATCATGATCAACGGTGAGTCCTACAAGTGCATCGTTGCTGAGCCTGCCAAGGCCGCCCTTGGTGAAGAAAACTGTCTGGAGCGTATTTTTATCGTCAAGATGCTCCTTGACAAAAACAAGGATAATCAGATCGCTGGTGCGGTTGGTTTCTCCACCCGTGAGAACAAGGTATATGTCTTTACCTGCAAGACTGCTCTGGTAGCTTGTGGTGGTGCGGTTAACATTTTCCGTCCCCGTTCAACCGGTGAAGGTAAAGGTCGTGCCTGGTACCCCGTATGGAATGCTGGTTCCACCTACACCATGTGTGCCCAGGTTGGCGCCACCCTGACCATGATGGAAAATCGTTTCACCCCAGCCCGCTTCAAGGATGGGTATGGTCCTGTTGGTGCGTGGTTCCTGCTCTTCAAGGCCAAGGTACAGAACGGGCTTGGTGAGTTCTATGCAAACAGTGATGCGGTTAAGGACGAGCTTGGGAAGTTCATGCCTTATGGTGGCTCCGCAGTTACCCCCACCTGTCTGCGTAACCATCTGATGATCAACGAGCTGAAGGCTGGCCGTGGTCCTATCTACATGGCCACCGACGTTGCCCTGAACAAGTTCTTGGAAGATCGTCGCGAATCTGGCATGGATGAAAAAGCAGTTAAAAAATTCTGGAAGCATCTCGAGTCTGAGGCCTGGGAAGACTTCTTGGATATGTCTATTGGTCAGGCTGGTCTCTGGGCCGGTATGGACATCGAGCCTGAGAAGGTCGGTTCCGAGATCATGCCCACCGAACCGTACATGCTTGGTTCTCACTCCGGCTGTTGCGGTATCTGGACCTCCGGACCTGATGAAGATTGGGTCCCTGATGTCAAGAATGAGTCTCGCGCCCACAAGTACAAGTGGGGCTATAACCGTATGACTACGGTAGATGGTCTCTTCACTGCTGGTGATGGTGTAGGTGCTTCCGGTCATAAGTTCTCTTCCGGTTCTCATGCAGAGGGTCGTATGGTTGCCAAGCAGATGGTTAAGTTCTGTCGTGACAACCCAGACTTTACTCCTGAGCTTATGCAGACTGCCCAGGAGCTGGCTGATGAAGTCTATGCACCCGTTAGACTTTATGCAGAGCATGTTGGTGCCTCTACTGCCCAGGATGTCAACCCCAACTACTGCAAGCCTGCCGGTATCATGATGCGCCTCATGAAGGCCACTGATGAGTATGGTGGCGGTGTTGCTACCTATTATATGACCTCTGGCAAGCTTCTCAACATCTGCCTCGATCTTCTTCGTCTTCTCCGTGAAGATGCTGCCAAGATGGCTGCCGGTGACCTGCATGAGCTTCTCCGCTGCTGGGAGAACTATCATCGCATCTGGTGTGTTGAGACCCATATCCGTCACATCGAGTTCCGTAAGGAATCTCGCTATCCCGGATTTTACTACCGTTCAGATTACCCGAACGTTGATGACGAAAACTGGAAGTGTTTCGTTAACTCCACCTTTGATCCCAAGACCCAGGAGTGGTTGTGTGAGAAGGTCGAGTGCATCAACCTGGTTGAAACCGAACCATGGGTTTAAGCAGGTCCTTATAGGCGCCTCTTTTTAGGTGCTTAGAAATCCCCGGTTGCCATCATGGTGACCGGGGATTTTTTTTGACTTTTTCTGGGCCCCAATTGAGGGGGGATTCTTTTTGGGGAGGGGACTCTTGTTCCAGGTGGCGCGGAGATGGTCCTGGCAGACAGAGTTAAACTTCAAGAGGCTGCGAGCGACAAGGCTGAGAGGCTCTTCTTTCTTATTGATTTGCCATTCAGTTTCTGGTAAAGGTCAACAGCAAATTTATTCATTTCCTGGAATTCTCACCGAAATTAATACCTCTTGCCGGGCGCACTGGAGAGATGCCTACGCAGGAGATTTGGAAGAGATAGGATAGGGTTTTATTAATATTTTTTTTCCTGAATGGAGGAGTGGCATGACAGATCAGAGTTCTGGATCAGTGCTGGTCGTTGGTGGAGGTATCAGCGGTCTCACTGCAGCCCTGGAAGCCGCAGAGGTAGGGAAGAATGTCTTTCTGGTTGAGAAGAATGCTTTTATGGGTGGTCGTGTTGCCCAACTCAATCAGTATTTTCCCAAGCTTTGCCCCCCGACCTGCGGTCTTGAGATACAGTTCAAGAGAATAAGGGCAAATCGTAACATTCGCATCTACAATATGACCACCGTGAAGAGCGTTTCCGGTTCCGCTGGTAATTTCGAGATTGCCTGCGTAACTGCTCCACGTTATGTCAATAATAATTGTACCTGCTGTGGTGATTGTGTCGAGGCCTGCGCCGATGAGCGGGATAATGACTTCAACCTGGGCATGAACAAATCCAAGGCCATTTATCGCCCCCATGATATGGCCTTTCCTGCCAAGTATGTCCTTGACAAGGATGCCTGCAGCCCCGAGACCCTTGAGGCGGTTAAGGCTGCCTGCAAGTACAACGCGGTTGATACTGAGATGGTCGAGGAAGAGTTCTCCTTAAATGTGGAGTCCATTATCTGGGCCACCGGCTGGAACCCCTATGATGCCGAGAAACTTGAAAACCTCAAGGTCAACTCCTCAAACGCCATTATCACTAATATGCAGATGGAGCGTCTTGCTGCTCCCAACGGCCCCACCTTGGGCAAAATTGTCCGTCCCGGTGATGATAAGGAACCTGAGAGCTTTGGTTTTGTACAGTGCGCCGGCTCCCGGGATGAGAATCATCTTGAACACTGTTCCTATATCTGCTGTATGGCCACCATGAAGCAGATTACCTATATCCGTGAACGGTATCCGGAAGCGCCCATCTATGTTTTTTACATTGACCTGCGCACCCCTGGAAAGTACGAAAAGTTCCGTGAGAAGATCATGGCTGACCCCAATGTCCATTTCATCAAAGGGAAGGTTGCTGACATTGTCGCCGAAGATGATGGCAGTGTAACCATGATTGCTGAGAATGCCCTGACCGGGAACAAGATGAGCCAGAAGGTTGATCTCTGTGTGCTGGCAACCGGTATGGAGCCTGCTGCCAAGGTTCAGGCTGCCCAGCTGGGCCTGACAGTGGATGATCTCGGTTTCATCGTCAGTAATCCTGATGCCGGAATGATTTCATGTGGCTGCGCCAAAAAAGCAGCTGACGTTGTAACCAGCGCCCAGAGTTCTACTGCGGCCGCAATGAAAGCCATTCAGGCTGGACGCTAGGAGGAGGATCAATGTCAAAAGTATTTGGTACCTATATATGTTCGGGTTGCGGCATCGGTGATGCCGTTGATATGGAAGAACTGGTCTCTGCCGCCTCTGATCTCGGTGTTGAGGCCAAGACCCACGAAGCCCTCTGTTCTGATGCTGGCCGTGGCCTGATTCAGGCCGATGTCGATGGCGGCGTCAATACGGTGGTGGTATGCGCCTGCTCGCCCCGGGTTATGCAGCAGGAATTCAATTTCGGTGAGGACAAGATTACGGTCCGCGGTAACATCCGTGAAGGTGCTGTCTGGGGTGCCGAAAAGCCCTCTGAGGCACGCGATGCCGCGACTGTCAAGGAGTTCACCACGGAGCATGCTGCTGATAATATCAGAATGGCCTGTGCCGAAGCCAAGAAAACCGAACTTCCTGTACCTTTTCAGCTCGAGACCCTTAACGAGGTCATCCTGGTTATGGGTGGTGGTATTGCCGGTCTTACCGCGGCCAATGAGGCTGCCAAGGCTGGGTACAAGGTGACGATTGTTGAAAAGGCGGACCAGGTTGGTGGCAAGGCCCTGGGCTGGGCCAAGCAGTTTCCCACCAAGGCTCCCTATGCTGAACTGGAAGAGCCCACCATCGGAGCCTTGATCGCTGAGGTGGAGGGCAATGCCAACATCACCATCAAGACCGGTACCGAAGTGGCCCGTATTAGTGGGTCTCCCGGCGATTTCTTGGTAACCCTGAAATCCGCTGGCACCAAGAGCGAATGGGATGCCCCTGCCAAGGTTGGTGTTGATGAGCAGGACCGGATCGAAAAAGGGACCATGGAAGATCCCAATGTGGGGATCCAGAAGTATACTGCCCAAAATCCTGATGGGGAAAAAGTCGGTTCTGTCATCCTGGCCACCGGCTGGGTTCCTGCTGATGTCTCCGGTTATGAGCATCTGGGCCATGGTACCAACGACAAGGTGGTTACCAATGCCCAGTTTGAGAAAATGGCCAAAGATGGCAAGCTGGCCGGTCTCAAATCAGTGGCCTTTATCATGAGCCCGGGCGGGGAAGAGCATGATATGGACTTCCCTTATGCCAACTCGGTAACCTCCATGGTTGCCCTGAAGCAGGCCAAGTATGTCCGTGAGAATAATGCCGATGCCCAGGCCTATATCCTCTATCAGCACATGCGTACCCCGGGCCATTTGGAGCTCTTTTACAAAGGGGTTCAGGAGGACGAAGGCATATTCCTGACCAAGGCCAGTGTCACCGCTGTTGAGGGTGGTACGGTGAAGGCCAAGGACACCCTGCTGGGCGAAGATCTGGAACTTGACGTGGATCTGGTTGTGCTGGCTGCCGGCATGGAGCCCACCACCAAATATGAGAATTCCATCAACCTTGCCTATCGCCAGGGTCCCGGCTTCCTGGATCTCGGTCTCTTTGACGGCTATGCCGATTCGCATTTCATCTGCTTTCCTTATGAGACCCGCCGCACCGGTGTCTACACCTGTGGTGGCGTTCGTAAGGCCATGAACATGGAGGAGACCGTTGATGACGCCACAGGTGCCGCTCTCAAGGCCATCCAGGCCATGGTGAGCGCTGATCGTGGCGTGGCAGTGCATCCCCGTTCCGGTGATGCCACCTATCCAGAGTTCTTCATGCAGAGATGTACCCAGTGCAAGCGCTGTACTGAGGAATGTCCCTTCGGCGCCCTGGATGATGATGCCAAGGGCACTCCGTTACCTAACCCCACCCGTTGCCGGCGTTGCGGTACCTGTATGGGTGCCTGTCCGGAGCGGATCATCGGCTTCAAGAACTACAACATCGATCTGGTCGCTTCCATGATCAAGGCCATTGATGTTCCTGAAGAGGATGATGACAAGCTGCGCATCCTGGTTTTTGCCTGCGAGAATGACGCCTACCCAACCCTGGATATGGCTGCCATGCGCAAGCTTTCCGTAAATAACCTGATTCGCGTTATTCCGGTACGTTGCCTTGGTTCCGTTAATATGGCCTGGGTTCGTGATGCCCTCTCCGCTGGTCTGGATGGCGCCCTGCTCTTGGGTTGTAAGTTTGGCGACGATTATCAGTGCCATTTTGTCAAGGGCTCTGAGATCGCTGACAAGCGTATGGAGAATATCGGTGATACCTTGAGCAGCCTGGGTCTTGAGTCTGAGCGTTGCGGAGTGCGTCAGGTCGCTATTTCCGACTATAACAAGGTACCCGAGGTCATCGAAGAGTTTGTTGCGGAAATCCTTGAACTCGGACCGAATCCGTTTAAAGGTTTCTAGTCCTTTGTGAACACTCTTTTTTGGTTGATCATTGCCTTCTCTGGTGATGATCGACCAAATTTGTTTAGATGAACTCGGTGCCGGTTGTTCCGGTTATTGCCGGGCAACCAAGAGAGGAGGGAATAAAATGAGGGTAAATCCTGATTTAGATTTTATTAAATACATGAAGGGTGCCGGCGGCGACACGCTGAAAAACTGTTACCAGTGCGCCACCTGCTCCGTGGTCTGTCCATTGTCCACCGATGAAAAGCCCTTTCCCAGGAAAGAGATGATCTGGGCCCAATGGGGACTTAAAGATAAGCTTGTCTCTGATGTGGACGTACTTCTCTGCCACCAGTGTGGCGACTGTACGGCCTATTGTCCTCGTGGTGCCAAGCCCGGGGATGTGCTCGGCGCCATTCGGGCCTATATGTACACTCATTATGGTTTCCCCAGCGGCCTTGCCAAGATGGTAAGTAATCCCAAGATGCTGCCCATGACCATAGGTCTGCCTGCGGTTATCGTGCTGGTCATGTGGTTTATTTCCGGCGGCATGCACCTGCCCAGTTCTGAAAATCTGGCCGTCCAGGGCTATAGTCAATTCTTTGGACATTGGGATTGGCCTTGGCTCACCAAGAACGTCGCCTTTATTGACATTATTATGTTGCCGGCCGTTGGCCTCGCCCTCTATTCCGTCTTTCGCGGTGTGACCACCATGTGGAAGGATTTGGAAAAACAGAATGATGTTTCTGCCAAGTTCAGGCCCTCTGTGAAGCAATTTGTCGTTGACCTGATTGTCCCTTCCGTAAAAGAAATCATCGATCATAAACGCTTCCGTGAATGTACGGTTAACGCCGATCGTGTCCGTGGCCATAAGCCTCTGCTGCTGGCCTTTATCGGTCTGCTCATTGTCACCATCTACAGTGCCATTTCTCAGGATGTGGTGGGCCTTTTTGTTGAAGGCATGCATGGTCCCATGAGTCTGCTCAATCCCGTGAAGATTCTGGCCAATGTCTCCGCCATTGCCCTTATTGTCGGCATCGGCATCCTCTGGGGTAACCGGGCTGCCACTGAGGAGCAAAATGGTGTCAAAGGCTCTTATTACGACTGGTTTCTGATCTATGAGATTATGGCGGTGGGTGTTACCGGTCTGGCTGCTGAGCTTTGCCGTCTGATTGGTATCCCGTCTCTGGCCTACTTTATGTATTACCTGCACTTGGTTTCTGTCCTGATGCTCTTTTTGTACATGCCCTATACCAAGTTCGCCCATCTGGTTTATCGTACCATGGCGTATACCTTTGAACGGTATCGCCAATCCTCTTTCGTGAAGTAGCAAGTAAGCCAGCCTGTTGGCAGGGTACAAAAATAAAGGATGGGGGCTTTTCCCCCATCCTTTATTTTTTTTAGTAAAGAAGGTTGCCTTTGCCTAAATAAGTCTTGCTTTTTACCTGTTGAGCGATTAATTTATTCCGGCTCTGCTGGTCTGCTGGCGTAGCTCAATTGGTAGAGCAGCTGATTTGTAATCAGCCGGTTGCGGGTTCGAGTCCCATCGCCAGCTCCATTTTTTTCTTTATGATTTTTGGCTCTTATGATATAAGGTTTCACTTCGTCTCCATCTGTTTAGTCTGAGGCTCTACAGGTGAGAGTATCAATGGCTTTTCCCTTGCTCCTGTAAGTTGGGTTCGGGTGTGGTCAGGTTGTACTGGTTATGTATGTGTGTTTGGAGGGGTTCCCGAGTGGTTAAAGGGAACAGACTGTAAATCTGTCGGCGACGCCTTCGAAGGTTCGAATCCTTCCCCCTCCACCATTTTTTTAGTTTTTGTGGGATCATATAAGACAAGGAACGGCGAATAGGCAGCTCACCATGACTGTTTCTATTCGATGTTCCTTGTCCTATATTTTTGCGATAGTGATAATCGGCGGGAATAGCTCAATTGGTAGAGCATCAGCCTTCCAAGCTGAGGGTCGCGAGTTCGATTCTCGTTTCCCGCTCCATTTTTTTTGATTGTAGTCAGCTCACGTAGCTCAGTTGGTAGAGCACATCCTTGGTAAGGATGAGGTCAACGGTTCGAATCCGTTCGTGAGCTCCATTTTATGTACCTATCCGCTGTACTTGTTACAGTCAGTATAAAATAAGAACCGAACAAGGGCTGAGGAGAAAGCAATGGCTAGAGAGAAATTTGAACGCACCAAACCGCATGTGAACATTGGTACCATCGGTCACGTTGACCATGGCAAA